>CALFVD010000188.1 GCA_937928005.1 uncultured Neomegalonema sp.
CTCAGCGGCACTCAGCCTGTCCGAAATCTTCAACGTCATCCTCGATAACCCTCTCGCAAATCAGCAAAAAAAGGGAAACACAAAACCAAAAACTTCAAAAATCACTTTCGAGTCAGATCGTAGCACTCGCTGGTATCACACTACATCGCCGCGATGAGTCACGGTCTCGAACGACTCGAAACATTGCCTCTGTCCTTGCGCCTGCTCCGCGAGGCCCATGAGAAACTCATGCAAGGTGCGCGGGGGTCGGAAAAGGCACCGGGCGAATTCCGGCGCTCGCAGAACTGGATAGGCGGAACACGACCCGGCAACGCGCGGTTCGTGCCACCTCCACCGGATCGCTTGATGGAATGCCTCGACAGCTTTGAACGCTTCATGCACGATCAGGAACAGCGATTGCCAGTGCTCGTAAAGGCCGCCCTGCTGCATCATCAATTCGAGACGATCCATCCGTTTCTGGACGGTAATGGGCGCTTGGGACGTCTGCTGATTAACCTGTTCCTATGTGTCGAGGGCGTTCTGGAACAGCCGATCCTCTATCTCAGCCTATATCTCAAGACCCATCGCACACGGTACTACGAGTTGCTTCAGGACGTTCGCGAAACAGGAGACTGGGAGAAATGGATCGCGTTTTTCCTCGAAGGCATTGAGCAGACCGCGACACAGGCGACTGAGGCCGCGCGAACCATCGTTACCCTTTTCGAGAGAAATCATTCTGCCATCGAAAACAAGGGTGGAGCAACGGCTACAACCCTTCGTATCCACACGGCATTGCAGCGTTTACAAATAGTGACTGCGAAGAGGGTTTCCGAAATCTGCAATATTTCAAATCCAACAGCGCTGCGCAATCTTGGCGTTCTCGAAGAAGCAGGTATCATCAAGGAAACGACTGGGCGTCAGCGCAATCGTGTTTTCGCATACAGCGAATATCTTGCCATCTTGAGCGAAGGTACAAAACCGCTTGACCGGTGATGATACTCGTCACCCCTTCCCGCGAAAGTCTTTTCGTTGTATGGTGTTGCCGCACGATGTTGAAAGGGCGATGCATGGAATACTTGGGTATCGGCATGGGGCTGGTCTTTGCGGCGTTGCTGCTGCTGACGCTGGCCAAGGCGTTCATCATCGTGCCGCAGTCGGAAGCCTATGTTATCGAGCGGCTGGGCAAGTACAGCCGGGTCGCGCGGCCCGGCCTGCATGTGCTGGTGCCGTTCATCGAGCAGGTACGGCGCAAGGTCGACGTGCTGGAACGGCAGTTATCCGACCTTAAGCAAGATGCGATTACCAGCGATAACGTGGTGATCGAGGTGGTGCTGGCCGTGTTCTTTCGGGTCACGGCCCCCGAACGCATGGTCTATCGCATCAAGGATATCGACCGCGCCGTCTCGACCACCGTGGCCGGTATTGCCCGCTCCGAGATCGGGACGACGGAACTAGACCGGGTACAATCGAACCGATCCGAACTGAATGCGGCGATCCGCGATCAGCTTGCAGGGGCAACCGGGGATTGGGGAATCAATGTCACCCGCGCTGAAGTGCTGGATGTAAATCTCAGCCCAACAACCCGCGAAGCAATGATGCAACAGCTCAATGCCGAACGTAAACGCCGCGCCTCCGTTACCGAAGCTGAGGGATCGAAGCGAACCGTTGAGCTGAATGCCGATGCCACACTTTACGAAGCGCGCAAGACCGCTGAAGCGCGCCGTATTCTCGCCGAAGCCGATGCCTATGCCACCACGACCGTCGCCGCCGCCATCGCCGAACATGGCACCGAGGCGCTGGAATTCGAGATTAGGAAGCGACAGATCGAAGCCATGGGACAGGTTGCGAAGGGCGAAAATTCGCGTATCGTGGTGTTGCCGACGGAATTGGCGGATGCGTTCGGAAAGGCGGCAGACTTGTTCAAGAAAGGGTAGCAAAAATGGACTGGCATGAACTGAGCTTTCGCTGGGAGTTCTGGCTGCTGGTTGCATTTTTGCTGGGCTGCTTGCAGATGTTGACCGATGAATTTTTCTTTGGAGGAGCCTGCATCGGGGCGCTGACGACCGGTATTATCCTTGGCGCACTCACTCAGGAAACGGCACAAACCTATGTCAATCTAAGCGTACCATATGTGGTGTGCGGTGTTGGTGGGCTGGTCGGGGCGACGCTGATGCGGCAGGTCTATCGCAAGCGCCAGCGAAACACGCCGGATATCAATGAGGAACCCTATCGCGGAGAAGACCTCTGAGGGCTGGCGCGGCGCGCATGGCGGCGCTAGATTTATGCCATGAGTGATGAAATCCATTTCGATGTTGCGGAGGGTTGGGCAACCATTACCCTTGATGCGCCCGCCCGGCTGAACGCGCTGTCCCATGCCATGTGTCGCGATATTGGCGCGAAGCTTGGCGCTTGGCGCGATGATCCAGCGGTGCGCGGTGTGATGCTGCGCGCGGCAAAGGGGAGCCGTGCATTCTGTGCCGGTGGCGATATCCGGGCGCTTTATGAGGCGCGGTTGGCCGGGGACACAAGCGGGCCAATGGCGTTCTTCGCCGATGAATATGTGACGAACTGGCGTGTGGCGCAATTCAGCAAGCCCTATGTCAGCCTGGTCGACGGGGCGGTGATGGGCGGCGGCGTTGGGATTTCGATCCATGGCGGCTATCGCGTGGCAACGGAGCGGGCGCTGTTCGCGATGCCGGAATGCGGGATTGGCCTCTACCCAGATGTGGGGGCGACCCATGTGCTGCCACGATTGGCTGGGGCCGCCGGAATGTGGCTGGGCCTGACGGGCGCGCGGCTTGGGCAGGGCGATATGCTGGGTCTGGGGCTGGCAACGCATACGGTGGCATCGGGGGCGCTGGACGCGGTAGAGGCGCGATTGCGCAGCGTGGATTGGATGGACGGGGCGCATGAAGCGGTCGAAGCGGCGCTCGATTCCTGTCACGAAGTCCCTAACGGCGAGACCCCGGCGATTGATGCGCGGCACGAGATCGACACGCTGTTCGCCAAGGATAGCGTCGAGGACATCATGGCGGCGCTGCATGATCACGGCGGCGACTGGGCGCGGGCGCAGATTGACGCGATGAAGCGAGGTGCGCCGTTGAGCCTGAAGGTCGCGCATAAGGCGCTGGCAATGGGCGCGCGGCTCGACATCACCCATGCGCTGCGCATGGAATACGCGCTGACGCGGCGGTTCATGGAGACGGGTGCGATGCTCGAAGGGGTGCGGGCGCAGATTATCGACAAGGATCGCAACCCGCGCTGGCCGCATCCGACGCTGGAGAGCGTGACCGATGCGGAGGTAGGCACAATGTTTGAACCGGCGACCGATACGCCCGATTTCGACTGGGAAACAACGCTATGAGTAATAATATCTTATTACGCGACGAGGCGGACGGGGCCGTAACCCTGACGCTGAACG
>CALFVD010000189.1 GCA_937928005.1 uncultured Neomegalonema sp.
CTGCAAGGCATCGAGCGTCGATTGCTGATAATCGGGATCGACCAATGCCCGGATCACAACCCGCCGCCCGCCTTCCTCCTGCTCCGCCACCGACCATGAATCGATGGGGCGGTGTTCGGTGAAGACCTTGCGGATTGTGCCGCCATGCTCGCTGCCTGCGATGACTTCGATGATCCTCAACGCCATGATGTACCCCGAATAGCGGCATCAACCGCTAGCGCCTGCACCGTCTCACGCACATCATGCACGCGCAAGATATCCATCCCCGCCCGTGCCCCGCGCAGCGCCACAGCAATCGACCCCGGCCCCCGCTTCGCCGCAACTTTCTCGCCAGATAATGTGCCGATAAAGCCTTTGCGTGATGCTCCCAACAGCACGGGACAGCCGATTTCGCGAAACGCATCAAGATTACGCAACAATGTCAGGTTATGCGCCAACGTCTTGCCGAACCCGATCCCCGGATCGACGATCAGCGCGCGGCGGTCGATGCCCGCCGCCTCGCAAGCCGCCACCCGCGCGGCGAGGTAATCGCGCACCTCCCGCACCACATCGTCATAGCGCGGCTCCTTCTGCATCGTCTTTGGATCACTGAGCGCATGCATCAGGCAAATTGCGCCACCCGCCGCCGCATAATCGCGTGCAACTGCCATCGACCCTTCGTCATAGGTCAGTGCCGATACATCATTGAACAGCCGCGCCCCGGCATTCAGCGCCCTTCGCGCGACCGATGCTTTGCGCGTGTCGATGGAAATAATCGCACCGGTTCCTGCTGCCGCGCCGAGCGCCGCTTCAACCCGCCTCCATTCCTCGTCTTCAGGCACCGTATCGGCACCGGGCCGGGTAGATTCGCCGCCGATATCCACGATATCAGCCCCATCCGCTACCATTTCCCGCACCCGCTCCGCCAACATATCGGCGAATGCCCCGCCATCCGAAAAGCTATCGGGCGTTGCGTTCAGGATGCCCATGACGAACGGGCGATCCAAGGTCAGACCACAAATGGACGATCCGGTCACGCATGACCCTCCAACAACAAAAAAGCGCCGCACGGTTCCCCATGCGACGCTCTAATCATGCACTGCGCCCTAGCAAGGGCGCAACCCGGATCAAACCCCCGGCTGAGGCTCCAGCCCGCCATCGCTGGGTTTTGGCTTTTTCGTCTTCGGCACGGAGGTTAGCGAGGGTGGTCCGCTGTCAGATGGCGATCCATCGTCATTCCGGTCCAGTGGTTCGCCCGCGATAACTTTCTTAATCTCATCGCCAGTTAGCGTCTCGTATTCCAGAAGACCCTGCGCCAGCCGCTCGAACTCCACCGATTTCTCGGTCAGGATACGTTTTGCGGTCGCATAGCCATCTTCGATCAGACGCTTGACCTCCTCTTCGATCAGGCTCTGAGTCTCGGAAGAAATCTGCATCCCCCCGGCCTGATAGCTGCCGAGGAAGCTATCTTGTTCGGAGGAGTAGTTCACGTTGCCGATCTTATCCGACATACCGAATTGTGTGACCATCGCACGGGCGATTTTTGATACCTGCTGGATATCGCTGACCGGGCCTGAGGAGACGTTATCCTCACCAAAGGTCAGCACTTCCGCCGCTTTACCCGCCATCGCCATCGCAATCTTAGACGTGTATTTAGTCTTGGACACCGAATATGTATCGCGTTCCGGCACAGACATCACCAACCCCAGCGCACGGCCACGAGGGATGATCGTCGCCTTATAGACCGGGTCATGCTGCGGCACGAACATCGCCACCAGCGCGTGACCGGCTTCGTGATATGCGGTCGTCTTTTTTTCGTCTTCGGTCATGACCATCGAGCGGCGCTCCGCCCCCATCATAACGCGATCCTTTGCGGCCTCGAAATCGTCCATCGTGACCAGACGCTTGCCGAGTCGCGCCGCCGTCAGAGCGGCTTCGTTGACGAGGTTTGCCAGATCGGCACCTGAGAAGCCTGGGGTCGAGCGTGCGATCCGCGTCAGGTCCACGCCGGGGGCCAGAGGCACCTTGCGCGCATGGACTTCGAGGATTTTGTTACGCCCATTGATATCGGGATTGTTCACCGTCACCTGTCGGTCAAAGCGACCGGGGCGTAGCAGCGCAGGGTCCAGCACGTCGGGCCGGTTCGTCGCGGCAATCAGAATAACACCTTCGTTTGCCTCAAAGCCGTCCATCTCGACCAACAACTGGTTGAGCGTCTGTTCGCGCTCGTCGTTGCCACCGCCATAGCCCGCGCCACGGTGGCGGCCAACAGCGTCGATCTCGTCGATGAACACGATACAAGGCGCAGATTTCTTCGCCTGCTCAAACATATCGCGCACGCGGCTCGCGCCGACACCCACGAACATCTCAACAAAATCAGAACCCGAAATCGTAAAGAACGGCACCGCCGCCTCACCCGCAATCGCGCGGGCCAGCAACGTCTTACCCGTACCGGGAGGGCCAACGAGCAGAGCACCTTTGGGGATCTTGCCGCCCAAACGCGAATATTTCTGCGGGTCGCGCAGGAATTCCACGATCTCCTGCAATTCTTCTTTGGCCTCGTCGATGCCCGCTACATCATCAAAGGTCACGCGGCCTTGCTTTTCCGTTAGCAATTTAGCCTTGGATTTCCCGAAGCTCATTGCGCCGCGTCCACCACCTTGCATCTGGCGCATAAAGAACACCCAAACACCGATCAGCAGCAGGAATGGCAACCAGCCGAGAAGCACGGAGACAAGTGGGTTGCGTTCCTGTGGATCAACAACGATCGCTGCGTCAGAACTTTCCAGCTTTGCCATCAGGCCACTGCCCTCAGGGATGTAGGTGTAGAAGCTACGCCCTGAACCTTCCAACTCGCCCGTAAGACGCTCGCCAGAAATCGTGACCTTGCTCACATTGCCCGCATCAATATTGCGGACGAGTTCCGAATAATCCATCTCGCGCGTATCGCGCCCACCGTTGTTCTGCCCGAACATATTGAACAGGGCCACGAACAGAATGATAATGACGAGCCACAGGCCCAGATTCTTGATGTTGTTCACAACATGCTCCGAATGGGATGCACCCGATCAGCGGGCGTGCGTTTGTTACTAGATATAGGCTCCTGCGTCAGGATCAACCTGCGTTGTAGCAATCGTGACCATCGATTTCATCCAGCAAGCCTTCATCGCAGCATCGGGCGCATACCCTGCAAGGGGGATACCGAGTAGTGTATCCCCCCGCCAAAGTGCCGGGGCGGCAAGGCGCGCGGGATGCGGTGCCCCTTGCCAAACGTCCGAAACGGGCAGTTTTGCGGCCTTCAAAGCCGCAAGACCTTGTATGCTGGTCGCCGCGACATGAATGCCCGGTTCGCGGCTTAGGTGATGAGTAGATGTAATCTCGAAACGGTCATCCCAAATGATGCGCGACGATGTGACCTGCACAGGCCCGGCGCAGGCGGAAGGCTCACGCTGCACGACGATGCCACCCTTCCACGGGTCGATTCGGCATCCATGTAGCGTCTGCCCCGCGAAACTATCCGCCCCAATGTCTCGCAAAAGTTTTTTGAGAGCCAATAATCGCGGGCGATACACCTGTCCCGATACCGCGCAGAGGATACGAGCCATCAGGCGCAACGCCGTGTCACGGGGCGCATTCGCAAATAAGACAGGATCGAGCGTCACATAACCAAGCGGGTGGATTTGACATGTTAAAGCCAGTCGATCCGCTTGTACATTGAGCACCAGCCGCGCATCCGCCATTCGCTCGACGGTATCAGACAGCCGCTCAGGCGTGATTCCCAGTGGTGCAAGCGCCGCCAGCGCATCGCGCGCCATAATCCGGCTACGCGCCCGGTCTTCGTTGCTCGGATCATTAATCCAGCCGATGTTCTCAGCCGCTAAGACATCGCGCAACCGCTCCCTCGATACCCCCAACAGGGGCCGCACGAGGCGGACACCCCATAAATTACTGACGGGCAGGATACCAGCCAATCCATCCACCCCGGACCCACGCCCAAGGCGCATTAGCAGCGTCTCGGCCTGATCATCGAGAGTATGGCCGGTCAATAGCGTCTGAATACCGCGTTCTTGGCAGGCTTCGGCCATCAGCCTATAGCGCCCTTCGCGCGCGCGGGCGGCGAGGTTGCCTTGACCCTCGGCTTGCCAATGTAGGGTTTCGTGGGCGATGCCGTATTCAGCACAGGTGCGCGCAACCATCATTGCTTCATCTGCGCTGGCCGCGCGTAGGCCGTGATCGACGGTCAGAACTGTCAAGGGTGTCCGAGTCCAGCGCCGCGCAAGCGTAAGTAACGCCATGCTATCCCCGCCGCCTGAAACGGCTAGGGCGACGGGCGTATCGGGATCTATATCTGCGAAAAGCGCAGCAATCTCATCATCCGAAATGGATGCGCTCATCCCCCGCACTGGGTGCGTTTGGATTCGATATTTGCCCGTTGCAACAACGATTGCGATGCATCCGGATACAACGCTGGAAGCTCTTTAAATGTTAGGCAAGCCTCTTCCTGTTGACCCAAGCCAGCAAGCGTCATCCCCAGTTTAAGCAAGCTATCGGGTGCCTTTGGGCCTTTGGGCCATCCCCGGAAGGATTCGAGGAAAGATTTCGCCGCCTCATTATACTGCCCAAGGCGCAGGTGCATGTCACCCAGCCAGTATTTCGCACTGCCCGAAACGGGATGCTGCGGATTTTGCGAAACCAGAGTCTCAAGCGCAGAACCCGCCGCATCAAAACTGCCAACATTCAACAGGCGTAGTGCCTCGTCGTATTGCGCCTGTGGATCGCCATCCAATGGTGTTGCAACCGCTGGAATGGTTTTCTGCTGAGGAGGTAGAGGTGCGGCGGTGCTACCCGCAAAGGCAATTGTATCGCCACTCGTTCGGGTGGTGGTCGTTGCAGGCGGCGTAATGGGCAACCCGCTAAGGTCAGGCGAAGCGTCCACCTGACGCGGCGAACCAAAAGCAATGGCAGGCTCGCCCCCGAGCTTTACCGTCGGCTGCGTGGGCACCAAAGGAACAGTCTGCTGCAAGGTGGGAGTGGGCGCAGCAGCCTGCGCAAAAGGCACAGGCGGCGCTGGCGCGAAGGGGATGGCGGGCGCGGGGGCCGGGGCGGGCGGTGCTTGCGACACGAATGGATTCGGAGGCCGCGACTCCAAAGCCTCCAACCGGGTTTCCAAATCAAGCGCACGCTTATCCGCGTCATCGGCACGCCGCTTCGCATCGTATTCGAGGCGTTCGACGATCCCGGTCAGGCGGCGTAACTCTACCTCAACCTGATCGATCCGATTTGCCATCTCGTCATTAACCCCGGCGGGGGCGCGCCGCAGCGCCGTCAATTCAGACTCCAATCGGTCAAGCCGGGACAGGATTGAACTGACGGGGATGCGCTGCACCCCTTGCTGCTGCGCCGATGCGGGCGCGACCAACGGCAAGGCCAGCGCCATCGCAACAACCGAAGCGGTCGCCATGCGGATTATGGATGTCATCGCCAGCCCTCCTTCATCTTCGATCGCGTCAGAAATTCGCGCCGTTGTTTAATACGGTCTCAACACGGCGATTCTGTGCCCATGCCGATGGGCCAGAGCCGAGCGAGATCGGGCGTTCCTTACCGTAGGATACGGTGCGCAGGCGCGAGGCCGATACACCGAGCGACGACAGGTAAGCACGCACCGAATCGGCACGCCCTGACCCAAGGGCAAGGTTATATTCGCGCGTTCCACGCTCATCGGCATGTCCTTCGAGAATAGCACTATGCTCAGGATGTAGCTGAAGCCATGCCGCCTGACGCCGCAGGGTTTCGCGCGAATTATCGTCGAGGATCACGCTATCGGTCTGGAAGAGGACGCGGTTGCCAACCTGTTGTGTAAAGTAGCTGGCGCTACCATTATCGCCGGGGAAGTTATAGCCGCTCAGGCTGTTTCCGCCTGCATCACTGCCATAAGTCGTAAAGCCACCATTTCCGCCCGCTGTATTTGCAGCACTGGCATTATTGTCAAAGAGAGCATTGTTGTAAGCGCCGCTCTGCGTGGCGTTGGGGTCAGTATAGGCCGTGTTCGTATCCGTGTAGACCGGGCCACCGCTTGGTGCGGCGGAGATTACGCCACCATCAATCAGGCCGGTCGAGCCATAGGTGCCACCATCGACAAAACCGCCAGTGCCGCCATCAGCAAATGCGCCAGTTCCGGCACCCGCACCAACCTGTGTTGTACCGCCAGAACCAACGCCCCCAAGCGAGGAATTTCCGATTCCGCCAACACCGCCATTTGAGCCAAGCAGGTCAGACCCGCCAGCGCCGAGGCCATTCGCACCCGACCCAGCCGCTGAGCCGGTCGAACTGCCATCGACACCAAAGCCAGCGCCAGAATCTGCGCCAGCATTACTGGATGGGCCGAATTTTCCGAGGCCGGTCGCTGTCGTACTGCCATCGGCGGTCGGGTCTTTCTTTGACGCGCAGCCGGAAAGGGCGAGGACGGCAACGGCGACCAATGCGAGGGAACGGGTGAAGGTCGGGCGCATGTCAGGCTCCTTGTTGGTCCATGGTCGTGGGGGTTGGACCGGGCTTTGGGGTCGCATCCGCATTACGGACACATGGTTCAAAATCGAATAGTCGTATCAGCGCATTACCGGGCCCCATGCGGGGTCAGAAGCGGGGCCAGGAGTCGAGACGGCAGTTTCTTTACCGCCCCGGATATCAATAGAATAGAGTTGCGATCGGCTTTGCGCACCTTGGGTCTCGCGGAAGAACATGAGACGCCGCCCGTTCGGTGCCCAAGTCGGGCTTTCGTCAAGGAAACTGTCCGTGAGGATACGTTCACCGCCACCATCGGGGTCCATCACGCCAATGCCGAAGCGACCGCCAGAAATTCGCGTGAAGGCAATCAAATCGCCGCGCGGCGACCAGACCGGCGTCGCATAACGACCAGAGCCGAAACTGATCCGTTTGGCCGATCCGCCGCGTGCGGGCATCACGTAAAGCTGCTGCGAACCACCACGATCCGATTCAAAGACGATCCGGCGACCATCGGGCGAATAAGAAGGCGCAGTATCGATGGAGGAATTCGAGGTCAGGCGCGTCACTTGGCGCGAGCGCAGATCCATCTCGTAGATATCGGTATTACCGCCCCGTGCGAGGCTCATCAACACGCTAGCCCCATCCGGCGCAAAACGTGGCGCGAAGGTCATGCCAGGAAAGCGCCCTAGAATTTCCTGACGGCGGGATTCGATATCGAGCAAATATACGCGCGGTAGGCCGTCACGATAGGAGATATAAGTAATCTCTTGAGAGCGGGGCGAGAAACGCGGCGTTAGCACCAGTGACGATCCACCCGTCAGATATTCGAGATTCTGGCCGTCATAATCCATCACGGCGAGGCGTTTGACGCGCTGATTTTTCGGGCCGCGCTCATCGACGAAGACAATGCGGGTCTCGAAATACCCGGCCTCACCGGTCAGGCGCTCGTAGATAGCGTCCGATGCGCGGTGCGCCATGCGTCGCCATGCGGCACGGTCGCCGGTATATTGGAATCCGGCGATTTGTTGCTGCGCCACCACGTCCCACAGACGGAACCGCAGGGCAAAGCGACCATCCGGCGTCGATCCAACCTCACCCGTCACAAGAGCGGCAGCATTCGAGAGCGTGCGCACGTCACCAAAACGCGGTGGCGCGCTGAATGTCGGCACCAAGGGCGCAATTGCGGCATCAGGAACGTTGCGGAAGACATTAGTGCTGGCAAGGTCGCCTTCGATAACCTGCGCGATCTGCGGACCAAGCGGATCACTTGTGCCGCCCTCACCGAAGAAATCGAGGATCGAGATCGGCAACGGCTCGACCACCCCACGATCAAGCGTCAGCTTGAGAGGCTGAGATTGTGCTTGGGCGCGGTCTACGAGCGGCATGAGTGCCGCGAAACCGATGAAAGCGGCTCCGACAAGGCGCAGGGTACGGAAAAGTCTCTGAGTCATTGAAGCACCATCTGAGCTGGATCGAAGCGGATCACGATATCCCGCCATGCATTATATTTCGCAGGTGGCAGCGCGAAAGGCTGGCACCGACGGTCTTGTAGAGCCGAAACTGCCCGCTCTACCGCAATGCGGTATTCAGGCGGCGTAGGCACCGGTGACATTACCCGTATCGTAGCTTGGTTAATGAAACCATTCTGTCTTATCTGCGCCTGTAGCGTAACGACCTGACTACGGGCATTGGCCGAAAACGTATCGACGCGCCAGCACCGGCGAAGTTGATTAAGCACGGCATCGGTTTCCCCTTGCGTCAGACTCACACCCTGACGAACTCCGCCACCTTGGCTGAAACTGGGGCCAGTGCTTGCACGATTAGCTGCGTTACCCGCCGCATTGAGGATGCTGGCCAGCGCCGTATCACCGCCCAGAAAGCTGTCTTGAGAGGGCGCGGCGGCGGTAGGGGCCGCACCGGTCAGCACGTTCGTCGCGGTCGTTTCGGGCGCGACACTGGCATTGAGATCGGCGAGCTGCTGACGACGGTTTGCTAGATCACGTTCTGCCTGAAGGCGCGCGGCCTCAGCACGCTGGCGGGCCAGTTCGGCCTCCCTAATGCGGCGCTGTTCTTCGATGGCCGCACGGCGGGCGGCTTCCTGTGCGGCCTGCTGCTGTCGAAATGCTTCTTCCTGTTGGGCTCTCTGCTCCTGAAGTGCCGCTTCTTGCTGGGCACGCAGTTCGGCGAGCGCGCGTGCTTCGCGCTCAGCTTCGGCGCGGGCCTTCGCATCGGCTTCGGCCTTTCGCGCCGCGAAAAACGCCGCATCCGCACGCGCTTTGCGCTCGGCCTCCATCTGCGCCAAGCGAGCGGCTTCGGCTTGTTCGCGGCGATATGCCTCTTCGGCGGCGCGGCGTTCGGCCTCGTTTAAGGCGGCAAGCTCTTGCTGACGGCGCTGTTCTTCGGCACGCTTTTGCGCAGCTTCCGCCTCAGCAATGCGTTGCTCCTCGACCACCTTGCGCAGGGCTTCTGCCTCGGCGGCGCGCAACTCTTGCTCGGTTGGCGGCTGATTGGCGCGCATCTGCTCCATAATCGCCGCCATCATCCGGCGTTCCTGCTCCATCTCCGCTTCGGAAAGCTGGGATTGGGTCGGCGCGGGCGTTTCAACACGGGGGGCTGGTGCGGGCGGTTGCGGTGCCTCTACGACCTGAGCGGGCGCAGGCGCGGGCTCTTCCTCGCTCGCCACGGCAAGCGAACCGCGCGGTTTAGGCACAGGAAACGGCGTTGCAAGCGGTGCTGGATCATCCACTTCTGCGGTTTGTACTGGTTCTGGCTCCGGTTCCGGCGGCGGTGGGGCAGGCTCTTCCGAAACGGTTTCGCCCTCCCCTTCCGTCTCGCTCGGTAAGGGCGGCTCGTCTGGCGACGTGTCGATCAATGGCGCATCAAACACGCCGCGCGGGGGTTTCGGCGCGGGCGGCGCAATCGCGACGGTTACATCATCATTGGGGATCAGGTCTCTCGGATCAACTTCGCGATCCTGCAACGCTTCGGCATCGACCGCCGGAGCCAGCGGTGCGGGCGCAACGGCAACCTCTGCCGATTCGGGCAAGGGCGGTTCATCCTCGATTTCCGGCACTAAATCGGCTTCGGGAGGAGTCAGGCGCATGGCCAAATCGATGGGAGCGGGTGGTTCAGGTTCCGGCGCGGTATCGTCCTGCGTATCCACAAGCGGATCAAGATCGAATGGCACGGGCGGCTGTGGGGCTTCGGGTTGCACACGCAAGGCGGCCAATGTCGAGCTTTGCGGCGCTTGCGACGTGATGGCATTGTATTCGTTGAGCGAAATGATGCTCACATCCAGCGGCGTATCGCTGCCAAGGGGCACAAGCGGATCGGGCGCACGCGCGGACAGGAGCAGGAATAACCCGCCCACATGCAACACCGCCGATGCAATTACCCCGAAATACGTCACGCGCTCGCCTTTACCCGTTCACTTAAAAGATCAGTTTTCAGTCTGTTCAGGGGCTTGCCCCCCCGGATCGGTCACAAGACCGATATTACCGAATCCTCCTGCATTCAGCGTACCCATCACCTCCATCACGCGGCCATATCCAACACCCCGGTCAGCACGTAAAAACACCCGTTCATCCGATCCACGCTCGGAGGCAATAGCCGCCAGCCGGTCGTTCAGATCAGCGGGGGCAACCGGGTCGCCTTGCAAGAAAATCTGCCCATCAAGATCGACATTCACCGTCACAGGCTCACGCTGTTCCGTCGGCAATGGATTTGCGGCAGTTTTTGGTAGCTTGACCGGCACACCCACCGTCAATAGCGGCGCAGCGACCATGAACACGATCAGCAGCACAAGCATCACATCAACGAATGGCGTGACGTTGATTTCCGACATGCGCTGACTCCGGCGAGAGCCTCGCCCCCGCCCCGGCGCTTTGCGGATGCCCCCCGCCATTACTTCGACCGCCGTTCAAGCTGACGAGACAGCAAGGTCGAGAATTCATCGGCGAAGGCGTCGAGCCGGTTAGACAGGCGAGATGCGCGATCAGAGAGCAAGTTATATGCAATCACTGCCGGGATAGCGGCCAACAGGCCAAGCGCCGTCGCAAACAGTGCCTCGGCAATACCGGGCGCAACGACCGATAGATTCGTATTCTGACTGACAGCAATGGCCTCGAAACTGTTTTTGATGCCCCAAACGGTGCCGAACAACCCGATAAACGGCGCAATCGCACCGACCGTCGCCAAGAAACCCATCCAAGTCTCCATCTGCTCGGATTCGCGGTCTACGGCAACCGACATCGTGCGGTCGATTCGCGCGTTTGCGCCAGAGATCAGCGCCCCGCCCGCTTCAAAAGACCGTCGCCATTCCTTCATCCCGGCGGCAAAGACTCGCTCTATCGGCGAACGTTTCTCGTCATGCAATCCAGTATACAGGTCATCGAGCGATGCCCCGGACCAAAATTCTTCTTCAAAAGCCGTAAAGCTACGCTTGAGTTTGCGGTAGCGCACGATCTTGTCGATGATGATGGCCCAAGACCAGAACGAGGCAATCAACAGCATGATAATGACGACCTGCACAACCCAATGGGCTTTGTAGAACAGGCCTAAAACCGAGAAGTCGATCCCACTACCCAGCGCCTCAACAGCCGTCGTTTCCATGATCCAGATATCCTCTCGTCCACCCGCAACACGGGTGCCATTCCTAAGGTCAGCGCTTTAAAAGCAATCGATGGCAAGTGTGACTAAAATTGGACTCCGTCCAATGCTAACCGAACCTAGATCACACAGTGTTGCATGACAGTCCCATTTCAAGTCGTTCACGCAGCTCGGCGGACAAACGTAAGGGCCGGTCGGCCTCATCGATTGCCACGCACAATACCTCGGCATCCACCATTCCTTCCGCATCGCGCACAACACGCTGATCGAGCAACAAGCTTGCCCCACCAATCTTCGTACACTGTGTGCGTATCAGAAGTGAATCATCGAATAACGCGGGCCTGCGAAATTCCACTTTCATGGATTTTACAATGAAACGTAGCCCCGTCGCCTGCAATGCCCTCTGATCAAGACCGAGTGCGCGCAGAAATTCAGTGCGCCCCCGCTCCATCCAGCGGATATAGCTTGCATGATAAACGATGCCACCCGCGTCGGTATCTTCCCAGTAGACGCGCATCGGCAAGTAATGCGCGCCATCATTCAAGATACCGGTCTCAGGTGACAGATTGGTCACGGGAATCGTCAGTCTTCATCTGACGCCCGCGAATACCGGCGCGATTTTGCACTGATCCGCTCGACTTCACCGCGCACCATCGTCTCGACCATATTCGGTAGGTTGTCGTCCAGCCATTCGCGCAGCATGGGGCGCAGCATACTCTTGACCATGCCTTCGATACTTTCGGATTCGCCATTTTCACCGATTCGCAGCGCGCCATACATCCGGCGGCTGGCCTCACCCTCAACATCGGCGAGGGATGCCAATGCGCGGGCCGAGATTTCCTCACTCGACATCGACACCAACGCCGCAGGGTCCGCGTAATCTACAGGGTCGCGCTCCATGGCATCGCGCACAAGACCGCCGACTTTTTCCATGCCTTCATCACGGTCGAGTTCGGGGGAAGGTGCATCACCGAATGTGTCTTCACCAGCGAAAGCCGAGCGCGCGACAACCGGCTCATCATCGCGGTCGAGGCTGGCACTATAATCATCATCGAAGGCAGGCGGATCATCGTGATAGACGTCCGATGCGCTGAAAGTGTCGGAAAATCCAAGGCTTTCGCCTGTATCCCGCTCCGGTTCATCATCATTCGACTGGTAGAAGCTACCCGCCGCTCCAGCCGCCACCCCAGCGGCGGCAGTCGCCGCGAAAGCTCCCAAGCCCGCCTGTCCTTCATCCGTTGAAGATTCGGCATCGGTTGAAGGTTCAATATCCGCAACGACTTCTTCGGTTTCAGGGATTGCCATCGCCTCGCCGGAGCGGTCGTCAGCATCCGAAGCTTCTGAGACGTCGTCACGCTCCTCCATCACGCTATCGACGCTGGCATCAGCCTCCTCCGTATGAGTCTCTTGCTCCGGTTTGCCAGTCTCCTCGGCAATAGCATCCTCAGCAACGGATGCGGTGGCCTCAGATTCTTCATCATTCTCGCCGGGTGCATCCCCATAAAAGCGCGCCGAATAGTCGTCTTCCAGCCGCTCACCCGGCTCAATCTCCGGGTGCCCTTCCGCATCAGCAGCGAGCGTTTTAGCGATATCATCTTCAATTTCAGATCGCGTCTCTGCTTCTGCTTCTGCTTCTGCTTCTGCTTCTGCTTCTGCTTCTGCTTCAGGAAGGTCGAGCGGTGTCGTCAGATCCAAAACATCATCTTGCACATTTACCGGCGCTACTACCTCAACTTTGGCGTCATCCGAGGTAGCCGTCTCAGGCTCCGAAACATCAAAAGCGGTCGTGTAATCCGAGATACTGTCTTCACCTTTTTTCAAGGTGGCGTCCATCTCGCCGGTAGCGCGGGAAATAAGAGAATCCGTCGCGCTACCCTCGGAGGCATCAACCGATTCGGTCAGTTCAAGCACATCACCGGCATTGTCATCCGATACGGCGGAGAAATCAGGCAATTCATTGTCATCGAGATCAGCCATACCCTCGATAGAATCTCCGGCCTCATCCGCCGTATCTTCAGCACGGCTGACCGTACGCGCGGCCAAGCTCTGCATCCGTTCACGGGCGCTCATCCGCGTGGTCGAACCGAGTTTGTTTTGCGCGCGAGTAAAGATATCCGTGGCCGATCCACCAACCGCCGCCGCACCAGCAGTTGCCGCCGCCGCCGCACCCGCGATTGCGCCGCCAGACAGGCCGCTGGACGCTTCCTCCTCGGCACTCTCATCCTCATCGGTGGATGCATCGTCAGCGCGCCCGGTTGCGCGCGACCAAAACAGACTTTCACGCTCAGGAAAGATCGCTCCCTCCGCCCCACCCGCATCATCTTCCGCCGCGTCATCAGCGACACTCGCAGGTTGGTCACGGTTATCAGAAACCGGAGCCATCACAGGAATCGTCGTATCGACACCGCTCGCCTCTCCCTCTTCCTCGAAAGATGAGTCGGATGAAGGGCGCCCATCGCGCGTATCTTCTTCGTCGATGATTCGCCGAATCGAGGCCAGAATATCTTCCATGCTCGTTTCATGGGCGTTTGCGGTGTTGTCGCTCATGCCATTTCTCCAGATGGACCGCAGCTTTGCGGCCTCAGAGGCGTCATTTCGACCGTCCACACAGCTAGCGCGGTAATGCTATCAGACGGTTCTCGGCGTTCATTAACCAGCAGAGTTAATCATTTTTGGTTAACAGGCAATTATAGGCTCGCCAAAATAGGAGGCGCGTTCAGCATCTCATGGGCGCCAAGGAAAGCGCCATGCCGCTTCGGGGGAGTTCACCACGCCATAAGGTGACAGCGGCTCGACGCCCGCAATACCACCTTTATTACCCTCAACAGGCACGATATCAAAGAAATCTGGTCCTAACCGTCCCATTGCAGATAGCAATGAATAAGCCGCAACATTGAGTGACCGAACCGAGTTGACCAAGGAAATACGCGCATTAAGCAAGTCCTGCTCCGCATCCAGAACATCGATGGTCGCGCGTGATCCGACCAGCAATTCCTCGCGAATACCATCGAAAGCGAGTTTCGCAGCCTTGACCTGCTCCTTACCCGCATCAATGGCCCCACGTGCAGTAATGAAAGCCTGCCATGCGACATTGACCGACCGTTGCACTTCACGCACGGCGGCGTGGTACTCGGCACGGCGTTGGTTGGCGATATGTTGGGCCTGCCGAATCCGGCTATCGACCTGTCCACCCTGATAGACGGGGGCGTTCAGGGTCAGGTTCAGGGCTGCGGTCAACTGGTTCTGGCGGCGCGCGCTAAAACCATCAGTCGTATCGTCAAGCTGACCGGCAAGCGAGCTGCTAAACTGCACTGTCGGCAGCTTATCGGCATTGATGACGCGAATGTTATAGACCGCCGCGCGCTCCGCCGACCGTGCCGCGCGGATGCTGGGGTGGTGGGCGATGCCAATATCCTCGGCGGCCTTCGCGCTCTTAGGCAGTTCAGGCAGTAGCTCTGGCGCCTCAAGCGCACCCGGCAAGCGCCCAACGATCGCGCGAAAGCCCTCAGCACTGGATCGCAGGTTGCCATCGGCCTGAATGACGTTGGCATTGGAGGCAGCGACCCTAGACTTGGTCTGCGCCACATCGGTGATGGTGACTTCGCCAACTTCAAAACGTGCTTCGCTGGCTTTTAGTTCCTCCAGCAACAGCTTGAGGCTCTCGACCGTCAGATCGCGCACTTCTTTGTCGCGCAAGACATCGAAATACGCCCCGACTGCGCTGAGGATCGTTGACTGTTCCTGCGTCACAAGCTGTGAATACGCCGTATCCACATTCGCGCGTGCCTGCGAAATATTATTCGCCGTCCTACCTCCGTCATATAACGGGATCGACCCGTCAATGCCAATGCTCAGGGGCGCGGTCGTGGCATCAGGTATCGGATCAGGTGTCCAACGACGCGAGAGGTTATAGGTCGAATTGACGTTTACTTGGGGTAGACGCGCCGCATTGGCGATGGCGATGTTCTCACCCTGCGCCCGTAACGCTGCACGCGAAGCATCGATGGTGGGGTTATAAAGATAAGCATCCTGCACCGCATCGCGCAGGTCTTCCGCCGACAAACCCGTCACTCCCGCCATTGATAGCGCAAGCCCCATCGCCACACCGCGCATCATTCCGCCTGACCATTTCATACTCACGACCCCGTACACCGTTCAGAACGCAAAAGACGGTGTGGCCTCGAAACCGGGCAGGATCGGGGCAGTAGCGTCAAACACCCAGCGCGTCGCAACATCATCGCCCGATTTTACCGACAGGCGAACCTGCCCCGCGCCCCGATTTGCCCAGATGGCAATCAAGCGTCCGTCTTCGGCCAGTTGATCATAGAGGGCGGTTGGGTCAGTCGCGATCGCGCCTCCACTGACGACAATCACATCATAAGGGCCTTCGGCGGCCACTCCCTCGGTCAGCGGAGCGTTGAGAGTAGCGACATTATCTATAGACAGCGCCGTAAGCGTCGCCTCCGTACTCGTCGCCATGGCCTCATCCTGTTCCAGCGCGATAACACCCCGGCATAGCCGCGCAATCACGGCACTAGAGTATCCCAGACCGCAACCGACATCGAGCACCGTTTCCTCCGGCCCGATCTTGGCGATATCGAGCATCTTGGCGAAGGTACGCGGCGCCAGAAGCGCACGGCCCTTACCCAGTGGCACATCCCTATCGACATAGGCGACGGTGCGCTGGGAAGCGGGCACAAACTTCTCGCGCGGTATTTCGAGCATGGCGGAGATTATATTATGGCGCGTGACATCGGATGGACGAACCTGCCCATCAACCATCGTCTCGCGCGCCTCGGTGTAATCGATCATAGTAAATCCCGTAGGGAGCGGTTTCGGAACGACCATAGCGATTGCGCGCGCACCATTCCAGCAAGGAAACGCAATAGACCGTTATCGCGATACGAAAGACACGTCTTACGCGAGGATGAACAGCATCGAAGGCGAGGCAATTTCCATTTATGTGGGCAATCGCCACAAATTACATGACGAGACTCATCTCTATCAGGAGGTTATACGGGCGTGTGACGACTCAGTAAGAGCCTAAGCCCCAAAGCGCCAAGCACGCAGGCAGCAATACGATCAAGATAGACCTTGGCGCTCAAATATTTCGCACGGACGATGTCTGTACTCATGCAAAACGCAAGCATCGCATAGAAAACGATCTCGATAAGCAGGTGATTGACGACGATGAACGCTTTGTCGAAGACCGTCATATCTGATGGAAAGATCACGATCAGCACGGCGGCGGCAAAGATCATCGATTTAGGGTTCAGCAAGTTGATGATGAAACCGCGCCGAAAGGCATTTCTGGCGGGTTGTATCGAGTCTTTGATCGGATCTCTTGCACCGCGCCACATGCCCCACGCGATATAGATCAGATAAAAAGCACCTACAATCTTCGCCGCTGCATATGCCCAAGGGAAAAGATCAAAAACGATATCGAGACCAAGCAAAGCGAGCGCCGTCCAAGTCGCCGCCATTATTGCAAGACCGCATCCGGTGGCGATACCAGCGGTGCGACCCGCGCTAAGCGTTGTCTTGATAGAGACCAGCAAAGCCGGTCCAGGGCTGGCTATCGCGGCGAAAAGAGCAATATTGAATGCGATAAGATGTTCAATCGTCATCAAGGCATGACCTTTTTTCAATGCGAATTGGCGGAATGCCTGATGGGAATGTTCCACATGTAGAGCTAGACTAACCAAATTACCTTAGCCTATGAGGCGAATCCTTGGGCTATAGCGATTTGCACATTTGTTGAATCAGGTTTCCCGCCAAGATTCGCGTGAAACCTGATGCTTTATGGATCAACGTTTGCGCAATTCGCTTTAAGAAAAATATTCAAACCAACCCGCCCTTGATCGCTATCGCCACTTGCTCGATCTCATTGGCGGTATTGTAGACATGGGGCGAGATTCGCAGCAATGCACCATCCGCCAGCGTCACCTCCGATTCCGGCTCATCCGCGATAGGATCGGGCCATTTAACCATGATTTCCGCCGCCTCCAGCGCCGCCCGCACAGCCGGGGCGTGGTCATGCCCGATGCGCAGCGTCACCGCGCCAGTATTGCGCGACAACGACTCCAGCCCCAGATCAAGAGCCGCCGCACGAAATGCCTCGGTCAACCCCCTATTCGGCACTTCCACCGCCCGTATCGCCACCCCCTGCCCCAATCGCAGAGCGGCGTTCATATCTGAGGGAACCACATGCAGGCCGGTCATGGCGCTCGCCCGCTCGTTCAACCAATAAAGCCCGGTTTCGCGTGGCCCTCGCACCCATTTGCGTGTCGTCGCGACCAATGCATCACAGCCCAACGCCTCGACCGCCACCGGTCCCTGCCCCACGGCCTGCGCCGCATCGACCACGAACAGCGTATTCTCCGGCCTCGCCAGCGCCCCGATTTCAGCAATCGGATAGCGGATGCCTGCAATGCTCGTTACCATCGGCGCGAACAAGGCCGCGACATCCTCGCCCATCCGCGCCGCCCACGCGGCAGGGTCTAGCGCCTCCGAAGCGGGCACTACCTCGACCCACC
>CALFVD010000190.1 GCA_937928005.1 uncultured Neomegalonema sp.
TGCTGCACAAACAGCCATTGCAGGTTCTAGTAAAATTGGAGAAAACTGTATGATTGGTGGACAAGTAGCTATTTCTGGTCATATAACTATAGGAAATAACGATATCAGCCTCTTTCGCGCCATCGAAGACAGGCGTCCCAAAGGGAACACCACCCGTGACGTTATCGGCGGCCTCGATGAATTCATCGTCCGTCATTGGGCCGAAGGCGTCATCGAAGACATCCGCGCCATAGGCATCCTGCATCGCACCCTTGACCGGGGTCATATCGCCATTATGGCGATAGGCATCGAGGGCATCCTGAATAGTGCGCCCAAGGTTGGCCGAAGCCCAACTCAGGTGCGTCTCCAGAATCTGACCGACATTCATGCGCGAGGGCACACCCAGCGGATTCAGGACGAAATCCACCGCCGTACCATCGGCGAGGAACGGCATATCCTCCTGCGGCACGACCTTCGAGATGACGCCCTTGTTGCCGTGACGACCAGCCATCTTGTCGCCGGGCTGAAGCTTACGCTTCACAGCCACAAAGATTTTGACGGTCTTCATCACACCAGGAGGCAGGTCGTCGCCGCGACGCACCTTTTCAACCTTGTCATCAAATCGACGGTCTAGGGTCTTCTTCTGGTTGTCGTATTGCTCCTTGAGCGCCTCGACTTCCTGCATAACCGCGTCGTCCTCGACCACTATTTTCCAGCGATCCACACGCATGACCGGCGCGATGCTTGTCGCATCGACCTTGGCCCCTGAGCGTAGCTCTTTCGGGCCTTTCGATACCGTCTGACCATTCAGCACGCCCAGCAAACGCTGGTCGATATTGCGGTCGAGGATTGCGCGTTCGTCGTCGCGGTCGCGCATTAGACGCTCGATCTCGTCACGCTCGATCTGTTGCGCGCGTTCGTCTTTCTCAACGCCATAGCGGTTGAAGACGCGCACTTCGACGACTGTACCGAAATCACCGGGGGGCATACGCATGGAGGTGTCACGCACATCCGATGCCTTCTCGCCGAAGATGGCGCGTAGGAGTTTTTCCTCTGGCGTCATCGGGCTTTCGCCCTTCGGCGTGATCTTGCCGCATAGGATATCGCCGGGGCCGACTTCCGCGCCGATATAGACGATCCCCGCCTCGTCGAGGTTGCGCAGGGCTTCCTCACCGACATTGGGGATATCGCGAGTGATCTCTTCCGGGCCGAGTTTCGTGTCGCGGGCGGAGACCTCGTATTCCTCGATATGGATCGAGGTGAAGACATCATCCTTGGCGATACGCTCGGAGATGAGGATTGAATCCTCGAAGTTGTAGCCGTTCCAAGGCATGAACGCGACAAGCACATTCTTGCCAAGCGCCAACTCGCCTAGATCGGTGGACGGGCCATCCGCGATCACGTCGCCAGTCTGCACCCTGTCGCCCACCTTGATGAGCGGGCGCTGGTTGATGCAGGTGTTCTGGTTCGACCGCTGGAATTTGCGCAGACGATAGATATCAACGCCCGGATCACCGGGGGTCAGATCATCGGTGACACGCACCACGATGCGCATCGCGTCGACCTGATCGACCACGCCGCCCCGATGGGCGACGATGGACGCGCCGGAATCGCGCGCAACGCGCTCTTCCATGCCGGTGCCAACCAACGGTGCTTCGGCTTTCACCAATGGCACAGCCTGACGTTGCATGTTCGAGCCCATGAGCGCACGGTTGGCGTCGTCGTTCTCGAGGAATGGGATCAAGGATGCGGCGACCGAAACGAGCTGTTTCGGCGATACGTCGATCAGGTCGACATTTTCACGCGGGTTCATCATGAAGTCGCCCGACTTTCGGGTCGAGACAACCTCATCCTCAAAGCCCCCCTCGGAGGTCAGGCGCGCATTGGCCTGCGCAACCGTGTGTTTCATCTCCTCCATCGCGGAGAGATAGACGACATCATCGGTCAGCTTACCCTCGATCACCTTGCGATACGGACTTTCGATGAAGCCATACTTGTTCACACGGGCGAAAGTGGCCAGCGAGTTAATCAGGCCGATATTCGGGCCTTCGGGCGTTTCGATGGGGCAGATACGGCCATAATGGGTCGGGTGAACGTCGCGAACTTCAAAGCCCGCCCGCTCGCGGGTCAGGCCGCCCGGTCCAAGCGCCGAGAGGCGGCGTTTATGGGTGACTTCCGACAGCGGGTTGGTTTGGTCCATAAACTGCGAAAGCTGAGACGAACCAAAGAATTCGCGCACGGCAGCAGCAGCCGGTTTGGCGTTGATCAGATCTTGCGGCATGACCGTGTCGATATCGACCGATGACATACGCTCGCGAATTGCGCGTTCGGTGCGCAACAGGCCGACACGGTACTGGTTTTCCATCAACTCGCCAACCGAACGGACACGGCGGTTGCCGAGGTTGTCGATATCGTCGATATCGCCGCGACCGTCACGCAGGGCAACCAGCGTCTTGACGACAGCGAGAATGTCTTCCTTACGCAGTGTGCGCAGGGTATCCGGTGCGTCGAGATCGAGACGCATGTTCATCTTCACGCGGCCCACGGCACTGAGGTCGTAGCGTTCGCTATCGAAGAACAAAGACTCGAACAGTGTTTCCGCCGCCTCAAGCGTAGGTGGCTCGCCGGGACGCATGACGCGGTAGATATCGAGCAACGCTGTTTCGCGGCTGATATTCTTGTCCGCCGCCATCGTGTTGCGAATGTAAGCGCCAACTTCGACGTGATCGATATCGAGAACAGGGAATTTCTTGTGGCCCAGTTCCGTGAGGGTTTCGAGAACCTCCTCGGTGATCTCGCCACCAGCCTCACAGTAAATGAGGCCGGTTTCCTCGTTGATAATATCCTGCGCCATGAAGCGACCGATGATCGATTCTTCTGGCATTAACACACGCTCAACGCCCTGCTCAGCCAGCTTTTTCAGCTTACGCGGCGTAATCTTAACGCCCGCCTCGGCAATGACTTCGCCGGATTTGGCATCCACCAGATCGAAGGTTTGCTTTGATCCTTTCAGGCGATCAGGATTGAACGGCACGGACCATCCGCCCTTCGCTTTCGCGTATTCCACGGTATCGTAGAACGCATCCATGATGCCTTCCTGATCAAGACCGAGAGAATAGAGCAGCGTTGTCGCGGGCAACTTACGGCGACGGTCGATGCGGACAAAGACGATGTCTTTCGGGTCAAACTCGAAATCGAGCCACGAACCACGATAGGGAATGACGCGGGCCGCAAACAGCAGCTTGCCCGATGCATGGGTCTTACCCTTATCGTGGTCGAAGAATACGCCGGGTGAGCGGTGCATCTGAGAGACGATCACGCGCTCGGTGCCGTTGATGACGAATGTACCATTATGCGTCATCAGGGGCATGTCGCCCATGTAAACATCTTGCTCTTTGATGTCCTTAACCGATTTCGCACCGGTTTCTTCATCCACATCGAAAACGATGAGACGTAATGTAACCTTAAGAGGTGCCGCGTATGTCATATCGCGGGCTTGGCACTCTTCCACGTCGAATTTCGGCGCTTCTAGCTCATAGCGCACAAATTCGAGCGTGGAGGTATCGTTGAAGTCCTTGATGGGGAAGACGGAGTTGAACACTCCGGCGATCCCGGCATCCATTGCCGGTTCCGGCCCATCGCCGCTGCTGAGAAAGAGGTCATAGGAACTGCGCTGGACCTCAATGAGGTTAGGCATGTCCGCGACTTCGCGGATCTTGCCGAACATCTTGCGGATCCGTTTGCGACCGATATACGTTTGCGCCATAGTCGTTCTCGCCTCCATTGCAGGGTTCGTCGCGCCACCCACGACCACCCGCTTTTCGTACCGTCGGCCTGCCAACCCGCCAGTCCGTCACGCCGCGCCATTCCCGTCTAATACAGGTCTGGTCGGCAATCATTTTCGCGTCGTCTCAAATATATTTTCCCGAGGAACAATCCCCGGCTAAAGTCATTAACCATACGGTACCGTCTGATACACCCCTTACAGACGATGACGGGCTGATCCCGGTTTCAGCGCGAAACCGGCATCAGCCCAGTTCATTATTTCGTACGGGACTGCTCTCCCGCGCGAATAGTCACAATCAGGCCAGTTCGACCTCTGCGCCAGCAGCTTCAAGCTTGCCTTTGATTTCCTCAGCTTCCGCCTTGGGCACATCGGTCTTCACTTCTTTTGGTGCGCCTTCGACGAGGTCTTTGGCTTCTTTCAGTCCGAGGCCGGTGATGGCACGGACTTCTTTAATGACGTTGATTTTCTTGTCGCCAGCACTCTTGAGCATGACGGTGAATTCCGTCTTCTCTTCGGCGGCTTCGCCACCACCAGCAGGACCAGCCATCATCACTGCGCCGCCAGCGGCAGGCTCAATGCCATACTCGTCTTTGAGGATGGTTTTCAGCTCGCCTGCTTCGAGCAGGGTGAGACCGACGATTTCTTCAGCAAGTTTCTTCAGATCAGCCATTTGGTTTCTTCCGTTCGCTTTATCAAGTGGTCCGGCGTGCATCGGGTGTCACGTCGCGTCCCGTAAATCACTGCAATCTCAGGCGGCGTCGCGCTCTTCGAGCGTCGACAGGATACCCGCAATATTGCTTGCGGGGGCGCCAATCGCGGAAGCGAGGTTCGAGGCCGGTGCGCCAAGCATGGCGGCAATCGAGCCGAGAAGTTCCTCGCGGGAAGGCATGGCGGCGAGGGATTTAACCCCTGCAACATCCATTACCGAACCGCTCATCACCCCACCGAGAATCACGAGCTTTTCGTTCTTCTTGGCATATTCATCGACGACCTTGGCGGGTGCCACGGGGTCATCGGAATAGGCGAGGACGGTCTGGCCGGTTAGGAACTGATCCAGTTCCTTAAACTCCGTACCTTCCAGTGCGATCTTTGCGAGCCTGTTCTTGGCGACGCGGACCGAAGCACCAGCTTCGCGCATTTTACTGCGTAAATCCTGCATCTCAGCGACCGTGAGACCCGTGTAGTGACACACTACAACGGTGCCGGAGTCCGCAAAGATATGGCCGAGGTCTTCGACCACCTTGTCTTTTTGGGCTCTTTCCACAGTCTTCTCCAACAGTCATGGCGGGGTCGGGGTATCCAGTCGCTATCGACTTTGACCCCTATTCCACCGGCTCAAGGGTGCCGAATGCGGGGGTATCTCCTGCGGAGCACCTCCAAATCCGACGTCGTATCCCATCCGGGTTTCCACACCACGACTGACCATTACTGACCAATCCATGATATCGTTCCCAGTCTATGGCGGGAGATTAAGGGTTGCGGAGAGGCCTCCCCGCGCGCCACCCACCGTCTCGGACGGGTCGCGGAGCGCCCTTGCGAGGCGATCCGCTTGTCTCCGGCAGGTAAAACCTGCCAGAAATTTGTATCAGCCCAGAATCTCGGAAACGTCGACCGCGACGCCCGGACCCATCGTGGAGCTGAGGGAAACTTTTTGCATATATGTGCCCTTGGCACCGCTTGGCTTGTTCTTAGCAACGGCATCGATGAGCGCGCGTACATTCTCTTCAATCTGTTGCTCGCCAAAGCTGGCCTTACCGACGCCAACATGGACCACACCGGCTTTTTCGGCGCGGAACTGTACCTGGCCACCTTTGGCGTCGTTGATCGCCTTGACAACATCCATCGTCACAGTACCGACTTTAGGGTTTGGCATCATACCGCGCGGGCCGAGCACTTTACCCAGACGACCGACGACGGGCATCATGTCAGGGGTCGCGATGCAGACGTCAAAATCGATAGTGCCGCCCTGAACGGTTTCCATCAGGTCTTCGGCACCAACAACATCTGCACCCGCTGCGGTCGCTTCATCAGCCTTCGCACCGCGCGCGAACACACCGACGCGCACGTTCTTGCCCGTACCGTTAGGCAGGGTCACGACGCCACGCACCATCTGATCTGCATGGCGGGGATCGACGCCAAGGTTCAGCGCGATTTCAACCGTCTCATCGAATTTTGCCGTAGCGTTCGACTTGATCAGCTTGACGGCTTCGGTGACGGGGAGCGCGTTGCGCCCGTCGAGTGCCTTAGCGACGGCTGCGCGGGCAGCGGTCTGGCGTTTGCCTTGCTTTGCCATGATCAGCTCTCCACCACTTTGAGGCCCATCGACTTGGCAGAGCCTGCAATGATTTTCATCGCCTGTTCAATGTCGTTAGCGTTCAGATCGGCCATCTTGGCTTCTGCGATTTCGCGAAGCTGTGCATGGGTCACTTGACCGGCACTCTCACGCCCCGGCGCCTTGGAACCCGATGTCAGCTTAACAGCTTTCTTCAGGAAGTGGCTTGCAGGGGGCGTCTTGATTTCAAAAGTGAACGACTTATCCTGATAATAGGTGATGATCGTCGGGCACGGCGCACCCGGCTCCATCTCCTGCGTCTTGGCGTTGAACGCCTTCGTGAATTCCATGATATTGATACCGCGCTGACCGAGCGCGGGGCCGATGGGCGGCGACGGATTCGCTTTACCCGCAGGCACTTGCAGTTTTAGCTGCCCGACGATCTTCTTAGCCATTTAAGGCTCCTTTGTTGAACCGGCCTCAGGTCGCGACCATTGGCCTCAATGGTCCGTGGTCCGGGTCAAACAGCGCGCTGCCCTTGCCTTCCACGGTCGGATGTAAAAACGAGCGCGTCACCTTTACATGAGTCGCAATTATTGCAGTGCGAAGCCGGACGCCTAGTCCAACATTTGCGCCCCGTCAAGGGCGGTTAGAGAAGTTTTCGCATATCACTCGTCGATATGATGCAGACGGATCATCCCTGCTTGGAAACCTGCGCATATTCCAGCTCGACAGGAGTCTCGCGACCAAAGATCGAAACAGAGACTTTGAGGCGCGCATTCTCGTGATCGACATCCTGCACTTCGCCAAGGAAAGATTCGAACGGACCATCGATAACCTTGACCTTTTCCCCCACCTCGAAAGTGATGGTCGGGCGCGGACGTTCGGCGCTGTCTTCCGCCGTGTCCATGATCCGGTCGATCTCGCGCTGGGGCACAGGCTGGGGTTTGCCGCCATCGCCCAAGAAACCCACGACACTTTTGGTGTCTTTGACGAGATGATAGGCCGGATCGGTCATATCCATCTTCACCAGCACATAGCCGGGGAAGTTTTTGCGTGGCACTTCAACTTTTTTGCCACGGCGGACCTCGATCACCTGTTCGGTGGGGACGAGGATTTCCTCGAAGGCATCCGAAAGACCCTTGCGCTCGGCCTCACTACGGATAGCCTCCGCAACCTTGCCCTCAAAGTTGGAATAAGCGTGGACGATATACCAGCGATGCGCCATCGAAAATCCTGAGTCGCGGAAAGCGCCCGTCGCGCCGTCCCCTAAATCTTAGCCGGGGAAAGCGCCGCCACTATCTCGAATTGCGGTTATTCAGGCGATCTCTACCGAGCAGCCACGAAAAATCAACCCCCAAGGGCGACGATCTGCTGAACCATGAAGTTGAGAACCTGATCAACCATGAGAAAAAAGATCGCTGTCAGCGTCACCATGATGAAGACCATGATGGTCGTCGTGATCGTTTCCTGACGGGTTGGCCACGTCACCTTAGCGGTTTCGGCGCGCACCTGTTGGATGAACTGCGCCGGATTGACTTTAGCCATGGTATTGATCCTCTCACCGCCCCGCACCCCCTCCCGGCCATCCACAGCGTACCCTCTAATGGGTGGCCGGTTCCATGCGGAACACAAGATGGGTGCGGGGCGGTGGGCGGCACCGAAAAACATTCGCGCGTGGCAGGGGCGATAGGACTCGAACCTACGACATTCGGTTTTGGAGACCGACGCTCTACCAACTGAGCTACACCCCTTCACGCGAAATGGGCACATAACCCATCGGGGCGGTGGGTGCAAGATTGCGCCTACCGATTTTTCGCCGCAAGGATAAATGACCTCCCCTGTCTGGACTCGCGCATGACCCTATCGCCCCTCCTGCGCGCCGCCGCGATTATGTCAGCCGGGATGATGTTCATTCCGATTGGGGATACCGCCGGAAAGGTACTGACCGCGTCGGGCGTCGCGCCGATCTTCGTGGCGTGGAGCCGGTTCGCCCTAGGCGCGGTGATGGTGTTCGCGATCATGGGCGGGCGGGCCTTTGATCTGAGGGTTTTTCGCGATTGGCGCTATTGGTTACGCGCCTGCCTGATCACGATTGCGGTTTCATCGATCCTGACGGCATTGAAAACCGAGCCGATTGCCAATGTCTTTGCGGCCTTCTTCGTGGGGCCGATTCTCTCGTATTTTCTATCGGCATGGCTGCTGCGCGAGCGGATCACACGGATGCGCACAATGCTGTTGTTTCTAGGTTTCTGTGGTGTGTTGCTGGTCGTCAAACCGGGGGCAGACGTGGCCGTGGGGACCATCTGGGCGTTGATGGCGGGGATGTTCTACGGATGTTTTCTCGTCACGACAAAATGGCTGAGTGGCACCGTTAATCCACGTAGCCTGTTGTTTTCGCACCTGACCATTGGAGCGGTACTGATGACGCCATGGGGGATTGCATCTATCCCAGAGGCCAGCCCAACGGTCATCGCACTGGTGCTGGCGAGCGCGGCGGCCTCGGCGGTGGGGAATCTGCTCCACACTATCGCTACGCGCATGGTCGATGCCTCACAGCTTGCACCGCTGGTTTATATACAGCTCGTTTCAGCCACAATCATGGGAATCACCGTCTTTAGCACATGGCCGGATGGCTGGAGTCTTGCGGGGCTTGCGCTGCTGCTCGGATCGGGGTTTGGAGCGTTTTTCCTGAAGCATAAAAAATAGCTTCTGGAGCGGGCGGCGGGAATCGAACCCGCATCATCAGCTTGGAAGGCTGAGGTCTTACCATTACACAACGCCCGCGTAGGCGGCTCACATAGCAACGCCAGAACCGACGGGCAAGGATTATCGCGCGGAACGTATCTAACGCATATCCAGCCAATCACGCAGCTTGTACCAGTTGCCTACGGAGGGAATGAACCGTGGCTTGTTCGATTAGAAGCTGCTGGGCTTATGAAGGGTAATCCTCCAAAGGCATTGAGCCGATTCGCATGATTTAGAATCGTCTATGCGGCCCAGTCAGCTCATCTTATTTTTGTATGGAGTTGGCGTGGGGCGCAACTGTGCTGCGCCCCAGAAAATCAGCAGGAATAGTAGAGCTTGAATTCGACCGGGTGCGGCGTGTGCTCGTACTCGATATTCTCTTCCATCTTCAGGTCGATATAGCCGTCGATCTGGCTCTGGCTGAATACGTCACCCTTGAGAAGGAAGGCATGGTCTTCCTTGAGGGCATCAAGCGCCTCGCGCAAAGAACCACAGACAGTCGGGATATCGGCCAGCTCTTCGGGTGGCAGGTCGTAGAGATCCTTGTCGGATGGCTCGCCCGGATGAATCTTGTTCTCGATACCATCGAGACCGGCCATCAGCAGGGCCGCGAAGCACAGATACGGGTTTGCCGCCGGATCGGGGAAACGGGCCTCAACGCGCTTGGCTTTGGGCGATTCGGTCCATGGAATACGGATACAGCCCGAACGGTTACGAGCCGAATAAGCACGCAGCACGGGAGCCTCAAAACCGGGGATCAGGCGCTTGTAGCTGTTGGTTGAGGGGTTGGTGAAGGCGTTGAGCGCCTTGGCGTGCTTGAGGATACCGCCGATGAAGTACAGCGCCTCGTCGGATAGATCAGCATAGCCGTTACCGGCGAATAGCGGCTTGCCGTCTTTCCAGATCGACATATTGACGTGCATCCCAGTGCCGTTATCGCCCGCGATGGGCTTTGGCATGAAGGTCGCGGATTTGCCGTAGGCGGCGGCGACGTTGTGGATAACGTATTTGTATTTCTGGAGGTTATCGGCCTGCTCGGTCAGCGACCCGAAGATCATGCCGAGTTCGTGCTGGGAAGCGGCGACTTCGTGGTGGTGCTTATCGACCTTCATGCCGATCTGCTTCATCGTCGAGAGCATCTCGGAGCGCATGTCCTGACCCGAATCGATGGGGTTGACCGGGAAGTACCCCCCCTTGACGCCGGGGCGGTGGCCCGTATTGCCCATTTCATACTCGGTCCACGAGTTCCAAGGGCTGTCGGCGGCATCAACCTCATAGGCGACACGCTCCATCGACACGTCATAGCGAACGTTGTCGAAGACAAAAAACTCGGCTTCGGGACCAAAATACGAGACATCGCCGATGCCGGAGGATTTGAGATAGGCTTCGGCCTTGTTGGCCGTGCCACGCGGGTCGCGCTCGTAGGGCAGGCCCGTATCCGGCTCGACCACATCGGCAAAGATCGCCATGGTTTTCTGGGCATAAAACGGATCGATATAAGCCGATGAACAATCGAGCATCAGCTTCATGTCGGAATTCTCGATGCTCTTCCACCCGGCGATGGAGGAGCCGTCGAACATGTAGCCTTCCTCGAACCAGTCTTCATCGACGATATCGACGATAGCGGTAACGTGCTGCATCTTGCCGCGCGGATCGGTGAAGCGGATGTCGACATATTCGACGCCCTCGTCCTTGATCTGCTTGAGGAGGGTTTTTGCGTCGCTCATGGTGTGGTCCTTCTGATTGGAATTTTCTTCGGGTGGAGGGCTTTAGAGCGCCTCAACACCCTCCTCGCCGGTGCGGATGCGCACGGATTGTTCTATGGTGCTGACGAAAACCTTGCCGTCGCCGATCTTGCCTGTTTTCGCGGCATTGACGATGGCCTCGACCACCTGCGCGACGAGCGCGTCATCCACGACGACCTCGATCTTTACCTTGGGCAGGAAATCGACGACGTATTCAGCGCCGCGATAGAGTTCGGTATGGCCTTTCTGACGCCCGAAGCCCTTGGCCTCGATGACGGTCAAGCCCTGAACGCCGACTTCCTGAAGGCTTTCCTTCACGTCATCGAGCTTGAACGGCTTGATGATGGCTTCAATCTTTTTCATGCTGACAATGCCCTTATCTGCCGCGCATGAACAGCGCGGTCAGTGGTGCTATAGCAAGGTCGGTGCCAGATGGAAAAATCGTTGTTAATCAAGGGCGCATATGGTTAGCGGGTTTTCATTCAGCGAGTATTTGCCCATTAATTAAGCAGTGCGCACAGTTTTAAGGCATTCTTATCCGCTGCCCCGCACTTGATGCGGGGCCTCCTTGAATGCAGGAACAGAGGGTCCCGCATCAAGTGCGGGGCAGCACACCATTCCGAGAAAGGAACGCCTTGTGGAACTCCTAACCGCCGCCCAAATGCGCGCCATCGAACAAGCCGCCATCGACAGCGGCGAGGTCACGGGTCTCGAACTCATGGAACGCGCCGGGCGCGGGGTGGTGGAGGCGATCTTCGAGTGGCGGCCAGAATTGGCGGACGGCGAGCGCAGCGCGGTGGTCCTGTGCGGGCCGGGGAACAACGGCGGCGACGGCTTCGTCGTTGCGCGGCTGCTGAAGGAGCGGGGGTGGACGGTCGAGGTCTTTCTCTATGGCGACGAGGCGAAACTGCCGCCTGACGCGGCGGAGAATGCGCGGCGGTGGCGGGAGGTGGGGGAAATCAGAAAGTTGGATTCTGATCTTCACGACTACATATGCGAACGAGTCGATGATCTGATTTTGGATGCCCTTTTCGGGGGCGGATTGAACCGATCAATACCGGAAGGCTTGGCAGAAAACACGCATGGCATTCTTACCGATCCAAACAATCGTTCCCGCATAGTATCAGTCGATGTTCCAAGCGGCATGTGCGCCAACTCAGGCAGATCTTTATCCGAAATTACAGTACCGGGGGCGGGCTTAACCGTAACATTTCATAGTTTTCGGGTGGGGCATCTTTTGAACCATGCACCCTGGAACTGCGGACAGGTTAAGGTAGTCGAACTCGGCCTAGACGTGCTGTACGACAAGGTTCGTAACGACCGAACTCATCCTCTGCGCAAAGCGTTCAACAAGAACAAGAACGACGCAGTAAGAGGAGTCGATGGCTCGAAAGTACGCTTCGTCGACAAGTCTGACACGTTTCACAAATACGACCACGGCCACGCCCTCGTCCTATCCGGCGGAATGGGCCGTAGCGGAGCCGCCCGCCTCGCCGCAAGGGGAGCCTTGCGGATCGGGGCGGGTTTGGTGACGGTGGCCGCGCCTACGGAGGCGATGGCGGAGAATGCGGTACATCTGACGGCGATCATGCTGCGCGAGATGGGCGGGGCCGAGGGGTTGGCCGAGACGCTCGCGGATGAGCGGATCAATGCGGTCTGTCTGGGGCCGGGGCTTGGAGTGAATGAGGAAACGCGGGAACTGGTAGCGGTGGCGTGCGGTCATGAACCGCAGCCCCGGACGACCGTGAAGCGTCGATCCGTGGTCTCGCTGGATAGCGCATTGCCCGACGAGGCCCCGGATCGGGGTCCGGGGCTGCATAATCACAGAAAGGTCGTCCTCGACGCCGATGCGTTGACCTCGTTCGCGGACGATCCCCCTGCCCTCTTCGCGCTGCTCCACGAAAACTGCGTCCTCACGCCCCATGAGGGAGAGTTTGGGCGATTATTCCCGGATATTCTCGAAAAGTTGAACGCCCCCGCGACCACTGGCCCCGCTTATTCCAAGGTCGATGCGACACGAGAGGCGGCAGCGCGGGCGGGGTGTGTGGTGCTGTTCAAGGGGGCCGATACGGTGATTGCCGACCCGTCCGGGCGCGCGTCGATCAACTCGGCCCATTACGAGCGCGCGGCACCGTGGCTGGCCACCGCAGGCTCCGGCGATGTGCTGGCCGGAATGATCACCGGCCTCCTCGCCCGTGGCCTCTCTCCGATGAACGCCGCCGAATCCGCCGCATGGCTGCATGTCGAATGTGGTCGCCATCTCGGCCCCGGCCTGATTGCGGAAGACATTCCAGAGGCTTTGCCCGATATCCTCAAGCAGGTTTTGGGCTGGAAACACCCCCTCTGCGACAAGGATGCTTGACATGGTGCGATTTTCTTGATGCACCGCGCTGTCGCCATTGATATAGAGCGCGACGGAGCGCGACCGTTTGCGGGCGTGGTGGAATTGGTAGACACGCCAGATTTAGGTTCTGGTGCCTTATGGTGTGGGGGTTCAAGTCCCTCCGCCCGTACCAGCGCTCCGCCTAATTCGATGACGGAATCGGTGATACCGGCCCCCGTGGCACAGGTTTTTTTGTAACGACGAAGAAGATCAGGACCAGACGATGCAAGTGACGGAAAGCAAATCGGACGGGTTGATCCGCGTCTACGATATCACCATCCCCGGCTCGGAAGTCGAAGGCACGGTGACGACCAAGCTCAAGGACGCACAGGCCAATTTCGAGATGAAGGGCTTTCGCAAGGGCAAAGCCCCCCTGCCCCTGATGCGCAAAATGTTTGGGCAAAGCCTGCTGGGCGAAAGCATTCAGGAGATCGTGGACGGCACCGTGCGCGATCTGGTCACGGAAAAGGATCATCGTCCGGCCATGACGCCCGACATCAAGATGACCAATGAAGATTTCAAGGAAGGTGACGATATCTCGCTCACCGTCGCCTATGAGTTACTACCCGACGTGCCTGCGGTCGATTTCAGCGCGATTTCGCTGGAGAAGATGGTCGTCAAGGTCGACGAAAGCGCCGTTGACGAGGCGCTGGAGCGTCTGGCCGCCGATGCCGTGAACTACGAAACGAAGGACGGCGCGGCGGAAGACAAGGATCAGATCGTGATCGACTTCCTCGGCAAGCTGGACGGCGAACCGTTTGATGGCGGTGCGGCGGAGGACTTTCCGCTCGTCCTCGGCTCTGGCCAGTTCGTGCCCGGCTTCGAGGAGCAGTTAACCGGCGTGAAGGCTGGCGATGAAAAATCCATCGAACTGACCATGCCCGAAGAATACGGCAATGCCGAACTCGCAGGGAAAGCCGTGACCTTTGACACAACCGTCAAGGAGGTCAAAGGCCCAAAACAGGCCGAAATGGACGACGAATTCGCCAAACGCTTCGGCATGGATTCGCTTGATGCGCTGAAAGATGACATCCGGGCGCGCGTCGGCGGTGAATTTGAGCAGGCGAGCCGCGCGCACCTGAAACGCAAGCTATTGGACGACCTCGATGGCCGTGTCGAATTCGAGCTACCGCCCACGATGATGGAAATCGAAGCAAAGCAGGTCGCGCATCAGCTTTGGCACGATGATAACCCCGATGTCGAAGGCCACGACCACCCCGAAGTCGAGCCGACCGAGGAACACCAGAAAATTGCCCGCCGCCGCGTCATGCTCGGCTTGCTGTTGGCCCATGTGGGATCCGAAAACGGAATCACCGTCACGGAAGAAGAGCTGCGCAACGTGATGATCCAGCAAGCGCGCCAATATCCCGGTCAGGAACGTCAATTCATCGAATGGGTGCAAGGCAACCAACAAGCCATCAACGAGATGCAGGCACCTATCTTTGAAGATAAGGTCGTTGATCACATTCTAGAACAGGCCACAATTGGTGAAAAGACGGTCACGAAAGAAGAGCTTGAGAAAGCACTCGAAGATCTTGAATCTGAGTCTGTCTGACCTGATATACGTCGTCCGCGAAAACTTTTCGCGCAGATATTCACCCTTCGTCAACGGCCTATGGTCGATTACGATTCGAGCGCCCCGTATGATCGGGGCGCTCTCGGCATCTTTAGCGATCGGAGCGCGAAATGAGAGACCCCGTTGATACCTACATGAATACGCTCGTGCCGATGGTCGTCGAGCAGACGAGCCGTGGCGAACGGTCCTACGACATCTATTCACGCCTATTGAAAGAGCGGATCATGTTCGTCTCTGGCCCCGTCCATGACGGCATGGCGACGCTACTGGTTGCGCAGCTTTTATTCCTTGAGGCTGAAAACCCGAAAAAAGAAATCGCAATGTATATCAACAGCCCCGGTGGTGTTGTCACCTCTGGCCTGTCGATCTATGACACCATGCAATACATCAAACCCAAAGTGCAGACGCTATGCATCGGGCAGGCCGCATCAATGGGCTCGCTTCTGCTGACTGCTGGGGCGCCGGGGATGCGCTTCTCGCTTCCGAACAGTCGTATCATGGTGCACCAGCCATCCGGTGGTTTTCAGGGTCAGGCATCGGATATCGAGATTCAGGCGCGCGAAATTCTTGAACTGCGCAAACGCCTCAATCAGATATATGTCCATCATACAGGTCGTAAGTTGGACGAGGTTGAAAAAGCACTAGAACGCGATACCTTTATGACTGCAGAAAAAGCGAAAGACTGGGGCTTGATCGACGAAATCGTCGAAAGCCGCGCCGATGTAACGGATGAAGCCGAAAGCTGATCATCGCTCCCCTTGACCGGCCTGTTAGAGGTCCGTCAATATTGGTGTGACGATTATGTCGTTGCCTTTTCATTGAAAGGCAAAAGAATTGGCCCCGATGTCGCATGGCGTGTAGCATCGGGATCAATCAGGCCAGCCGCACGGGCGGCTCGGGGAGAAACGAATGAGCAATATCGGCGATTCGAAGAATACGCTCTACTGTTCCTTTTGTGGCAAAAGCCAGCACGAGGTACGCAAACTCATCGCCGGGCCGACGGTGTTCATCTGTGATGAATGCGTCGAGCTTTGCATGGATATCATCCGTGAGGAGAATAAATCCTCCTTGGTGAAATCTGGGGATGGCGTGCCATCGCCACAGGAAATCTGTGAAGTGCTGGATGATTATGTCATCGGCCAACGCGACGCGAAACGTGTTTTGTCTGTCGCCGTTCACAATCACTACAAACGCCTCAACCATGCGCAGAAATCCAGCGATGTGGAATTGGCAAAATCGAACATTCTACTGATCGGCCCAACCGGGTGCGGCAAGACACTGCTGGCGCAAACGTTGGCTCGAATGCTCGACGTGCCCTTCACAATGGCCGATGCGACGACCCTAACCGAAGCGGGTTACGTGGGCGAGGATGTCGAGAATATCATCCTGAAGCTGTTGCAATCCGCCGATTACAATGTTGAGCGCGCCCAGCGCGGCATCGTCTATATCGACGAGATCGACAAGATCAGCCGCAAGTCGGATAACCCCTCCATCACCCGCGATGTGTCGGGCGAAGGAGTGCAGCAGGCATTGCTGAAGGTTATGGAAGGCACTGTCGCCTCTGTGCCACCTCAAGGTGGGCGCAAGCATCCGCAACAAGAATTCCTACAGGTAGACACGACGAATATCCTGTTCATCTGTGGCGGTGCTTTTGCTGGTCTCGATAAAGTGATCGCCCAGCGAAACAAGGGGAGCGCCATCGGCTTTGGCGCGGATGTGCGGACCGATGAGGAACGCACTATCGGTGATTTGCTGGCGGAACTGGAGCCAGAAGATCTGTTGAAATTCGGTCTAATCCCCGAATTCGTTGGTCGTCTTCCGGTCATCGCAACGCTGCGCGACCTCGATGAAGGGGCACTGATCCAGATTTTGACTGAGCCGAAGAACGCTCTGGTCAAACAGTATCAGCGCCTGTTCGAGATGGAGGGCGCAAAGCTTACCTTCACCGATGATGCGCTGGCATCCGTTGCCCGCAAGGCGATTAGCCGTAAGACTGGCGCGCGGGGTCTGCGCTCGATCCTCGAAAATGTGTTGCTTGATGCCATGTTCGACCTACCTTCGATGAAAGGTGTGCATGAGGTTGTCGTCAATGCCGAGGTGATCGACGGTGACGCTCAGCCCCTATTCATCTATGAAGAGGGTAGCGAGGAAGTTGGGGTCACTGGCGCGGCTTCCTAATAAATATCGGGGCGGGCATGAATACAGCACAAAGGCCGTATCGCCCGCCCTTGAAACACAAAGCGTGGGCAACCATTTTGCCATCCAACGCTGAATGGTTACGGCGTCGGGCTTCTTTGAAGGCGACGCCGTTTGAGTTTGAGGATTGTCTATGACTGAAGAAATCCGCCCTGACGACTCCAAGATTTACCCCGTGCTTCCGCTACGGGATATTGTCGTTTTCCCTCACCTGATTGCCCCCCTCTTCGTTGGGCGCGAAAAGTCCGTTAACGCGCTTGAAGAGGTGATGAAGAACAATCGTGAAATCCTGCTGGTTACACAGAAGGATGCCACCAAGGACGACCCTGCGACCGATGATATCTATGGCGTCGGTGTAATCGCGAGCGTTCTGCAATTGCTCAAGCTGCCCGATGGCACTGTTAAGGTTTTGGTCGAAGGCAAGCGCCGAGCGAGTATCGGCAAATACGTCGAGAACGACACGTTCTTTGAGGCCGAAGCAAGCGTGATCGACGAAACCGTCGGTGACGAAGACACGGTGCGCGGCCTCTCCCGTACGGTGACGAACGAGTTCGAGAAATACCTCAAGTTGAATAAAAATATTCCGCAGGAGGCATTGGTCGCCGCTGGCAAGATTGATGAACCGTCGAAGTTGGCCGATACCATCGCCCATCACCTCGCCGTCAAAATCGACGAGAAACAGGAACTGCTCGAAATGACCGCCGCATCCGAGCGGTTGGAGAAAATCTTTGCGCTCATGCAGGGCGAGATCAGCGTTCTCAACGTCGAGAAAAAGATCAAATCCCGCGTCAAACGCCAAATGGAGAAGACACAGCGCGAATATTACCTCAACGAGCAAATGAAGGCGATTCAGCGCGAGTTGGGCGAAGGCGAAGACGGTAAGGACGAACTGGGCGAAATGGAAGCCCGGATCGAGGACGCCAAGCTGTCGAAGGAAGCCTATGCCAAAGCGCAGGCCGAGATGAAAAAGCTGCGCAATATGTCGCCAATGTCCGCTGAGGCTACGGTGGTGCGCAACTACATCGATTGGCTCGTCTCGATCCCGTGGAAAAAGAAGGCGCGGGTCAAGAAAGACCTCAAGGCAGCCGAGGGCATCCTCGATAAAGACCACCATGGTCTTGAAAAGGTCAAAGAACGGATTGTCGAATACCTTGCCGTCCAACAGCGCAAATCGAAGCTGAAAGGCCCGATCCTGTGCCTCGTTGGCCCCCCCGGCGTGGGTAAGACCTCGCTTGGCAAGTCCATCGCGAGAGCGACGGGGCGTGAATTCATCCGTATTTCGCTCGGTGGTGTTCGGGACGAGGCGGAGATCCGTGGCCACCGGCGAACCTATATAGGCTCGATGCCCGGCAAGATCATCCAGTCGATGAAGAAGGCAAAAACGACGAATCCGCTCATCTTGCTCGATGAAATCGACAAGATGGGTCAGGATTTCCGAGGCGACCCAGCATCGGCGATGCTCGAAGTGTTGGACCCGGAACAGAATTCGACCTTCGCAGACCACTATCTCGAAGTGGATTACGACCTGTCGAATGTCATGTTCCTGACCACGGCAAACACGATGAACCTGCCCCGCCCCCTACTCGACAGGATGGAGGTTATCCGTCTGGAAGGCTATACCGAGGAGGAAAAGGTCGAGATCGCCAAGGGCCATCTGATCGACAAGCAGCGTGAAGCGCATGGCCTGTCGGACAAGGAGTTCAAGATCACGGACGAAGCGCTGTCTCAACTCGTGCGCGTCTACACCCGCGAGGCAGGTGTGCGTGGTCTAGAGCGTGAGATTGCCAAGCTGGCCCGCAAGGCGGTCACGAAGATCGTGCGCGATGATCGCAAACGCATCGACGTGACAGCGGATAAGCTGGACGACATGCTTGGCGCAGCGAAGTTCCGGTTCGGTCTGGCCGAAGATTCGGATAGCGTCGGTGCGGTCACGGGGCTGGCTTGGACAGAAGTTGGCGGTGATTTGCTATCCATCGAGGCCGTACGGATGCCGGGCAAAGGCCGCATGAAGACAACCGGTACGCTGGGCGATGTGATGAAGGAATCCATTGATGCCGCGTCGTCTTATGTGCGCTCCATCGCACCTACGATCGGGGTGGAGCCGCCAAAATTCGAGCGAATGGACATCCATGTCCATGTGCCCGAAGGCGCCACGCCGAAGGATGGCCCTTCCGCTGGTATCGGGATGGTTACGTCCATTGTTTCGGTGCTGACGGGCATTCCTGTGCGTAAAGATATCGCCATGACTGGCGAGGTAACGCTACGCGGCAATGTGCTGCCTATCGGCGGCCTGAAGGAAAAGCTGTTGGCGGCCCTGCGGGGCGGTATCAAGACAGTGCTGATCCCGAAGGATAACGAGAAGGATCTGCGCGAAGTGCCCGACTCAGTGAAGAAGGGTTTGAAAATCATTCCCGTCTCGACAGCACTGGAGGTATTGGACCTTGCGCTCGTCTCGAAACCTGAAGCGATAGTGTGGACCGACGCCGACCAAGCCGCATCCGAAGCGGCGTTCGCGCCAACACCACCCCCCGGAGTCGAGGGGCAAGGTCGCGGCCTGAATGCATGATCGCCCTGAAATACAACTTATAGGTGTTTTTGGGCAATTTCATTGAAAATGATGAAGGCAGCGGGTGAAAATCCGCCGCTTTTTCTTTTGACCTTAGCAAAACCGGTCCATACGATGCCCTCAATCAATTTTCCGGGAAGGGTGGAAACTGTGAATAAGAAAGAACTCGCCGCAGCCGTTGCGTCCGCTTGTGGTATGACGAATGCAGATGCCACAAAGGCAATCGACGCCATGCTCGACACGATTACCGACACGCTCAAGAGCGGTGACGATATCAGGCTTCTGGGCTTTGGCACGTTCGCAACCGCACACCGTAAAGCCGGTGAGGGTCGCAACCCACAGACCGGGAAGAAAATCAAAATTGCCGCCTCTACTCAGGCTAAATTCCGCCCCGGCAAAGGCCTCAAGGATGCCTTGAACAGCTAAGGCCAACGGGCGGTTAGCTCAGTTGGTAGAGCGCTTCGTTTACACCGAAGATGTCGGGAGTTCGAGTCTCTCACCGCCCACCAGATTTGAAGCCCGGATCGTCAAGGTCCGGGCTTTTTCTATGACTGGAGAAGAGTATGGATGATGCGACCGCCGATGAAACGCTCGATGCACTGGGCCTGAAATGCCCCCTGCCCGTCTTGAAGGCGCGCAAGCGGCTGAAAGGTATGGCGGCTGGTGCGGTCTTGCGCATTGAAGCGGATGATCCGGCGGCCATTATCGATGTGCCACATTTTTGCGCAGAACAGGGACATGATCTGCTGTCAGAAGCGCGAGATGGCGATACACTTGTTTTTCTAGTGCGCAACAAATGCGGATGAAAACTACTTCGCCCCACCCATCATCGCACGCATCTTCTCGCAAGGGTCGCCGCGTTCAGGGGGCGGCGAGATGGTCGTGGCGGTATAAATATTGGTGCCGACCGGCTCATCGCCTGTTTCCAATTGACCGATAGAGGCGATCCGCGCCTGCGGCTCCACGCGCGACAGGTAAGCAGGCGCAGCTTGGTCGAGGCGGGCGTGAGCATTGCCACAGATCAGCACGGATACTCCGCCACCACGCAACCCCGCGCGCCACCAAGCCTCAGCATAGGCCGCATCCCATGCCCGTTGTACCGCCACCATTGGCCCCAGCTTTGCGCGGTCAAGCATTTCGCAATGGGCCGCGTATTGCTCATCAAGCATCACCGTCTTGATCTGAGGGTCCAGCGGCTCATCCAGCCCGTAGCGCGCCGTCATGCGTGGTCCGAGACCGGGCGCACCCTCGGCATAGAGCCGCCGTAACGCCGCTTTTGACAGCCCTCCACCTGCAATATAGGCATCCGGGGCCGCCGCCAGTATCGGGGCGTAGAGCGACCAGTTGGGCCAACCGCTATCCTCCCAATCGAGCGCCTCGCCGATGACATCTAGGGAGGCACCATCGCGGCGAAGAGCATTGACGGTGGCTTCTCGATCTTGAGGGATCATCTCAAAGGCCAGCCCTCGTGGGCGCAATGCCGCGACAATCTCGGCCTGTTTCGCGTGGTGATCCGGGTTGTCATGCCGCTCGCCGATGGCGATATGAGTCGCGCCCGTAACGATCTCGACCGCCCCGGCCACTCCATCGCGAGCATTCAGCGGCGTGGCGGCGATAAGCGCAGCCCCACCCATTCCGATGACGATCTGGCGACGATTCATGGCGAGTACCTCCGCCGCATAGATAGGGCGTCAGAGGAACTCGGACAGGTCAGGAAGGTGGTGGCGCGTCCGTTAGGGCGGTATCAGCCAACGCCTCCTCGAACGGGTTTTCGCCCTTTAGCCAACGCACGAACACGTTCTTGCCGGTAAAGATTGTCGCGAGCGCCGCGTTTAGTTCCAACGGCTCTACGAACAATCCAGACTGGCTTAGCGCCGTGCCATAGGCATCGTAATAGGCTTGCGTGTTCTTAAAGAACAGCGCGTGAGACGGGGCCGGGTGATAGGCATCGCGCGTCTCAAAGGCGGTCTGACAGGGTTTGACATCGCCGCTATGCATGGAGCGGCAAGTCAGGGGACGCGCGCCGTGGACCGTACACAGATGCGTCTCAGGATCGAGCATAGGGCAGGCGATATGGCCGACATGGCGCTGCGCCCCGCTCTTACCACGATGCTCGGCATCATGGGCGATAATGCGGTCGATCATCTTGCGCGAAGCCTCAGAATCAAACTGCGTGCGGATATGGTTGGCGAGGTAGAACGCCTCCGGCGGGAGTACGCTGACCATTGTATGACAGCAAAACGCACAGCCTTTGGCGCAGGCGACGTTGAAAGTGCCAGTCTTCTCGAAATAGGTATAGGTATCCTCGAAAAAGACGTTTGAGCGCGCATAGGTCAACTCGACGGATTTCAGTACCGATCCCTTGGTCAGACCATTTCGGATGAAATAATCGAGATAACGATGGGCTTCGCGGTCGCCCTCCGGGGCTTTGGGTTTCCAGTCAGCGGCATTCATAGCATGGTCCTTGGCAGCCTAAATTCTGTAATTACGATGCAACTTTCGTGCGGGTCACACCGGTACGGGCGGCACCCAACGCAAATGCGCCGCAGCCGATAACAAGCACGGCAATACAGATATAGAGGAGCGCGGTGTATTTATGCTCAACGCCCATCATCGCCATCGCATCAAGACCGATTTGCTTCTTACCATTGATGAGGAAATAGAGAACCGCGCCCGAAACAGCAGTCACGAAGGAAACGAGATAGCTCCATACCGGCACAGAGCGCGCACCACCCCAGAGCGAGAATAGGATCACGGGAACAAGGTACATCGAAGCTGTACCGGAGACGGCAACGGCCCCGAACAGGTCTTGCGTGCCGAAGAAGCAAAAACCCAAACCCGCCAGCATAAACAGCGCCATGACGATGCGCCCGCTCAACACCGTGCGTGGCAGTGCGCCCATATCGACGACAACCAGCTTTGAGGCGCTGGAGAGTGTGGAATCAAGGGTCGAGATGGCCGAGACGATCAACGCCATATTGACGGCGACCATCACCCAAGGGCCAAACATCTGTGCCCAAACCGCTTGCATCGTCTGACCCTCGGTGGCGAGGATACCCGCCTGAACGCCGAAGAGACCAAAGCCGAAAATGCATAGCACCGAAATCCAGAAGGCATGGAAGAAAGACCATGCCGTCGTGCGACGGTCGGCGAGCAGCCCACGATCCATCATCACCGGGTCGTGCATAGGGTAGGAGATAACCTGTAGCCCAGCAACCGCCAGTAGCACCCAACCGGGCAGCGCGCCCGCAGTTCCCTCGGCCTGCATCGCCGCAGTAAGGTTGAAACTGTCATGGGTGATGAGGGCGACAAAGGCGACGCTGAACACGGCGAGAAAGACCAACATTTGCAAGACATCGGTGCGCAGCGAGGCACGCAGCCCTCCGAGCATCGAATACCCCATGCCGACCAGTGCCAGCACAATGATGGCAATACCACCACCATCGCCGATGGCTTGGCTAAACACACCGCCCAACAAGTTGGCCCCGAAGGTCGCCGTGAAGATCACGCCGACAACCAACAGGTTCGCGAATACCTCCGACACAAGGCGTAGGCCGATAACGAAATTGTAGCACGCCGTACCCGCCGCACCAAAACGGTCGGCGAGGAAAGGCTGGATCGAGCTGTATCCATGGCGAAAGCGCAAGGAGTCGATGATCAGGCCACCTGACAGGAACGAGAAGTAATAGGCCGCATAGGCCATCGCCCCCGGCGTACCGTAATAGAAGCCCAACACGGCAGCGGTCAGCAATGAACGGGCAAAAATCCACGTCGTGACTTGACTGAGTACCAGCGTCCACAAGCCGGGGGCCGCGCCTTGCTGATCACGCCCATCATAAAAACCATCCACTCCCGTCATGCGGGGTGACAGGGCAAAACTGGCAATCAGAACGCCTGCGGTGAGGACGAGCAGGAGAATCGAGTCAATGACCATGGGGGCGATACCTTTCAGGCGAGCGCAAGAATGCGCAAATTATGATCACTCAAGTAACCGTTCGGCATCAATCTGTCGCGGTTTGTGTCATCTTCTAACACGAAGGTGAGCAAGATGTGCTTTGGTTAGAGCGTGCCGGGATAGGCACCGCCATCCATCAAAAGGTTCTGGCCGGTAACAAAACCCATATGCTGCGAGCAGATGAAGGCGCAATACGCACCAAATTCATCAGCCTCACCAAAACGACGCATGGGGTTGGTCGCCTTGCGGGCGGTAAGGATTTCATCGACGGATTTGCCTTCTTTGGCAGCGACAGTCTCGACCGTCTTGCGGATGCGGTCGGTGTCGAAGGGACCGGGCAGCAGGTTGTTGATCGTCACACCAGTATCAGCCACCTGACGCGACAGCCCCGCGACGAAGCCGGTTAGGCCCGCGCGCGCGCCATTCGATAGGCCGAGGACAGGGATAGGCGCTTTTACCGCGCCGGAGGTGATGTTGACGATCCGGCCCCACTTGGCATCGATCATCGAGGGCAGCACGGCCTTCATCAACTCAATGGGGGTGAGCATATTGGCGTCGATTGCGGCGAGCCATTCCTCGCGCCCCCAATCGGTGTAGTTGCCGGGAGGCGGGCCGCCCGCGTTATTGACGAGGATATCGACCTTGCCCGCATGGGCGAGGAGTTCGTTGCGCAATCCCTCATCGGCGATGTCACCGGCCACATAGCTAACCGACACGCCATGCGCGCTCTTGATCGCGTCAGCGGTTGCTTTCAGCGTTTCTTCGGTACGTCCGTTGAGGACAACATCGACGCCCTCCCCCGCCAGCGCCATGGCACAACCGCGCCCCAATCCGCGCGACGATGCGCAGATGATGGCCTTTTTACCCGTCAATCCGAAATCCATGTGATCCTCCAAGCCCCTGTTTCCATCGGCGTATCACGGTACGCCGATGGACCGAAAGAGCTAAGTCGGTGCCCAAGACACCCTAAATTGCATACAGATCGGCATAGAAATAAGTGCATCCTCGGCCAGCGCGCCGGGGTCTCGGTGATCACTGTGTTATTCGTCGAGACCCCGGATCAAGTCCTACTACATGCACACATCTGGTTTTGTATTGAAACCGGGGTTTCATCCTGATTCTCCTTGTGCCTGTCTTTATATGGATGGAGGGAGCGATGTCGGTGATCGGGCTGGGGCGGTTTGGGGACCGTCGCCTGGAAAA
>CALFVD010000191.1 GCA_937928005.1 uncultured Neomegalonema sp.
TGAACCACCACCGGCTAAAGCCGGTGGGTTCTCAAGAGGCGATTGAAATCGCCTTTTCTTAAATGAGCGCCTCCGGCGCACTCTTGAGTTTTCTTTTCCGTCTGGAAGACGGAGGTTTTGAACCGGTAAGCGGACAATAAATTTATTTCGACATAAGATGTTGTTTAACAAGTATAGTTAACTGCACGAGATAGAGACAAAAATCTTGCGGCGGTTTTGAAGGCGTTCAGCTTTCGGCTTGCATCGGCGCTCGCGAGATCATCTTCGCCCCATTGTTCGATTTGCCAATCCTCATCAATGCGCGATGCGCTCCAAGTTTCCTGTACGGTCATTCGTTCTTCACTGAGCGCCAAGGCCAGCACAAGGGAGCCAGATATGGCTGTCAAATCATGCAGCGCAGCAAGGGCTACATCATCATGCGCTTCGACGATCCGGCGTAAATTTACGAGGCTTTCGGCGGGCTGCTCCACCGGCAAGATGCCGGTTGTGACGATCATTGGGGCGGCGTGTCGTTGGGCAAGATCGGTCAACGGCCCATCCCAAGCCGTCGATTGACGTAATACCAGCGTTTCGGGTCGCTCCGCACGATAACACAGCAAATCAGTTTCAGCATATGCCGCGATAGTATCAACGACGCTTTCACGGTTAAACGAAACCGTATCAATCACCGAATTCATGTAGCGCGTCAGCGGCATCGTATCGGGCATGACCTTATCGCCCTGCGCTTTCCATTCGGCTACGATTGCATCGGCTAGAGCGCGGGTTGGTACTTGTAAAGGGCGTTTCTGGGGCGTGCGTATGGGTTTTCCGGCAAGGTGGATCGCGTAAGATGCGCCCTCCTCCGCCACCGCCGCATCCTGCCATGGGCCGTTCATGCGAGCGATTCCAGCGCGGCATCGAGATCGCCAAAATCATCGATCACGATATGCGCCCCCGCCGCATACAGCAGATCGACAGCATGATAGCCCCAACTCACCCCAATCGCGCTACAACCATGGGCGCGGGCCATTTCGATATCGAAAGTGGTATCGCCGATCATTACAGTCTGTGCGGCCGCAATGCCGGTTTGCCGCTCACAGTTTTCGAGCATCCCCGGATGCGGTTTGGATGGGGCATCATCGGCGGTTTGTGTCGCCGTGAAAAAAGACCGTAATTCAAAGGCATCCAATACGTGCTCCAACCCGCGCCGCGCTTTGCCTGTCGCCACAGCCATGACTGTTTCCGGCGTGTGAACGCGTTTTAACGCTTCGATTGTGCCGGGGTAGAGCTGCCCATTCGATTGCGGATTGGCGGCGCGATACGCGAGGGATGATGCGCGAAAACCGGCGTCCAACGATGCCAAAATATCGGCCCCGGCACCGGGTGCCAGCGCCGAGACGGCCTGCGGCACCGATAATCCCACAATCCCGCGCACGGCCTCGGCGGTGGGCGGCGTCAGTGACAGGGAAACAAACGCTTCTTCCATCGCATGTTGAATCGCATGAATGCTGTCAATCAGCGTGCCGTCACAATCGAAAACGAGCAACCGGGGTGTCATACGCGAAATTCCGGCAAGAAATCTTCATCATCCCGGCGGTTTGCGTCCCATCCGAACAGCGCCCAGCTATGGGCCATATGCTCTGGCAATGGGGCGTAAAGATCGAGCGCGGGACGCCCTGATACCGGATGTGGAATACGAATATGTCGTGCGTGCAAATGCATCTTGCGACTGACCGCCCCTTGCATCCGCCGTTCGGCCTCTTCGGATGTTGGGCCGTATTTGCCATCTCCAACAATGGGATGCCCGATAGCCGACAGATGCACACGAAGCTGATGCGTGCGGCCCGTCACAGGGCGTAGTGTCAGCCATGAGGTGCGGGTCGAGGCTTGATCCATCATGCCATAATCAGTGACGGCCCGCTTGGCTTCGGGGTATTGCGACAGCTCGTCAGGATCAACGACCGTCATTTTTTCGCCCATCGTGCCGGGGGCTTTCATCAACGAAGCCTTGATGGTCCCTTCACGCGGCTTTGGCACCCCGATCACAGCGGCCCAATAGGTTTTGCGCGCCGCCTTGGAGCGGAAAGCCGCCGTCAGATTTCGCGCGGCCAAACCTGTGCGCGCCAAAACCAGCAAACCGGACGTATCCTTGTCGATCCGGTGCACCAGTTTCGGTGTCTCGCCATCCCCGGCCAGCGCAGGTAGCATGCCGTCGATATGGCGCTTTTGCCCTGTACCGCCCTGTACGGGGATACCCGGCGGTTTGTTCAGTACGATGACGGCATCATCTTCATACAGAACCATATCGCGGATTGCCCGCGCATCCGCCTGAGAGAACGCGGCTTTCTCCCTGCGCGGTGGCGGCGCATCATCGGGCAGAACGGGCACGATCACGCTCATATATTCAGCCAGCCTATGGCCCGATTTGACCTTACCACCATCCACCCGGATATCGCCCTTGCGCAGTAGTTTTTCAATCCGCCCCTGCGTCAGATGCGGATACCGCTCGCGTAGCCAGCGGTCGAGCCGTCGCCCTTCATCCGCCGCTGCGATTTCGATCATGTCTGCATTCATGCCAAAGCACTCCGCGCCAGTAGCATTCCGGCGATTAATGCAAGGATTGAGAGCATCACCGACAACCCGACATATAACGCAGCAGCCAACACTCTCCCCTCCTCAATCATCACAATCGTATCGAGCGAAAAGGCCGAAAATGTTGTAAAACCACCTAAAATACCCGTCATTGCAAAGGGCGCAATCGGTAGATCAATATGTTGGAATTTGGTCAAGACCGTCACAGCGAAAATACCCATGAGCAGCGAGCCGACCACATTCACGGTCAAGGTTCCGAATGGTAATGCCGTGCCAAAGGCTCGCACGGCCCAGCCGACGGTCAGATAGCGCAAGCTGGCCCCTATGGCGCCGCCGATGGCAATAGCGATAAATGTCATTCGGCCTTCTAACGTGCCTGTTGAGCAGTGGCAATCACCCGCCCGCGCAACATACGGCAATCGCTCGAAAGATTTTCCGCTGTCATGCATTCAATGCCCGGTCTTCTTATGATGTGAGTTGATCGCAAATCCTTATAAGATATGGAATATGTCACATAATACATATCTTACTGAACAGCAGATACACCAAATCGCCCCACCCATTGGCGAAGCCCCTCCATCCTGAAACCTGCCCCTTACGGAGGCGCTTTCACTTCGGCCAGCAGCAAATCGATAGACCGCTTCCCGCACGCAACATATCCCGGCGATTAACGTCAATGCAGCGGTCCCAGTCGTTCATGTGTGCTTCAATAAAACAAATAAAGAAGCTCTCCATCATCCGCCCCACAGCACACGATACAAATGCCTTAAGGTCGAAATGCACCGGTCTCCGAAGTTGAGAAACATTGAAAAGATTGTGCTTTTATGCGCGGGTGTCTGGAGTAAACACTCGTAAAACTGAACGTTATGTACCGTGAATCGGCATAGAACACCGAATTCACTCCCAAAATTATCTGCGCAGCCGCATGAGTCAAAAAGCGATTGCTCTGGAAGGCAACCGAACCGCATTGACCTTTTCTGTCCTGACCCTTAGCCCTGTAATCCAACAAAAGCGGGCATGTAGATGCGACTGATCGACCGATATTTTTTGAAACAGACGGTCCTTCCCTTCGTTTTCTTTACGATGATCTTGACCTGCGTGATTTGGCTCGCCCAGTCACTCAAGGTGATAGACTTGATCGTTAATAATGGCCAATCCGCGCGCATCCTCATTGATTTTGCTGTTCCGCTTCTGCCGCAGGTGATGTCTATTGTCCTGCCCATCGCGGCGCTGGCGGCGGTGATTTTCTCGTTGAACCGCGCGTTGGTGGATTCCGAGATGGTCGTGGTCTACGCCACTGGACAAGGGCGGTTATCCGCCATTCGCGCCATTATTTGGTTTGGCCTACTCGTTAGCCTGATCCTCGCTATCGTCGTCATCATTTTGATGCCCATAGGTCAGCAAACCCTGCGCGACCGCACGGCGGCGATCCGTGCCGATGTTGCGGCTGGATTGATCCAAGATGGGCGCTTTATTCACCCCGGCGAGGGGTTAACCATCTATATTCGCGAAGAAAACGGCCCCGAAGACATGCGAGGACTGCTGGTCCATGATGGTCGTGACCCTAGTGAAGAAGTCACGCTCCATGCGCGCCGGGGTGTGCTCACAGATTCGCCCGAAGGTCCACGCCTTGTCCTGTTTGACGGTATGGCGCAGCGCGTTGACAGCGAAACGAAAACGCTCAGCATTCTCCAATTTGATAAGCTACCCTATGACCTCTCAGAATTCGGCCTTGACCCGGATGACCGTAAGCGCAAACCAAGTGAATATTTTTTCTGGGAACTACTCTGGCCAGAAGGTGAGTTGGAGGAACGTGACCGCGCGCGGTTCACCTCCGAAGGGCATGAACATTTGACCACGCCCCTCTATGGCATTGCCATTGCCTTGGTTGCCGCCGCCGCAATGCTTAGTGGGCATTTCAGCAGGCGCGGGTATTTCTGGCGTGTTCTGCTCGCCGCTTTCCTTGGCGTTTCGGTCCGCATCTCTGGAATTGTCATTCAGAATATGGTCAAATCGAATGTGGATATTTGGCCGCTCATGTACGCCCCACCCATTCTGGGCACGATTTTGGCGCTTTGGTTTCTATCTAAGGGGCGCTTTGCTGACCCTTCCTCGCCGCCCAATATGCAGGCAGCACCATGATCCTGTTCCGCTACATTTTTGGCCGGGTTATCTTCGTCTTTCTATTTGCGTTTACCGCAATCTTGTTGCTCATCATGATGATGGATTTGGTCGAACTGTTGCGCCGGGCCAGCGGACAGGAGGGCGTAACCAGCGTGATCATCGCCATGGCCGCTCTACATGCCCCAAGCATCTCGCTCAAAGCAGTACCTTTTGTCATGCTTCTGAGCGGCATGTGGGCCTATATGCAGCTTGCTAGGTCTAGTGAGTTGGTTGCGGCTCGCGCGGCGGGGCATACCTATTGGGCGGCGGCGCGCGCCGGGATGCTGGCGGCGGCAATGATCGGCCTGTTCGCCACAGCCGTCTATGGCCCCCTCGCCTCGGCGGCGCTCAACGTCTATGATCGATTGGAAGCGCGCTATCTCGATGGAAGCGACAGCCTGTTCTCCGTTACTTCCGAAGGATTATGGCTGCGCGAAAGTCGCAATGATGGCCAAACCGTCATCCAAGCGGCCAAAACCAACGCCGAAGGCACCGAATTACGCGACGCGACATTTCTGCTGTTTGGTGAAGGCGATGCCTTGTTTGAGCGGATCGATGCAGATAGCGCCCTGCTGCTCAATGGTGAATGGGATTTGCGCGGGGTTGTCACCCATCGTATCGAATACGGGCGCAATGCCGCCCCACCCGCTCCAGACCGACAGGCCACAGCCACGATCCCCACCAAACTGACCGCCAGCGAAATCCAAAACAGCTTTGCTGCACCCGAATCAATTTCGTTCTGGCAACTTCCGGCGACGATCAAAGGGATGGAAGAGGCTGGATTTTCCGCTCGCCGTCATGTCTCCTATTATCATTCCATGATCGCCCTGCCCTTCTTTTTGGCCGGTATGACGCTGATTGCCGCCGCTTTTGCAATCCGCCCCCCGCGCGCCGCTCGGTTCGGCTGGATCGCTCTCGTTTGCGCTTTGAGCGGATTCGCGCTCTACTTCCTTAGCGATGTTAGCATGGCCCTCGGTGCATCCGGTGCCGCCCCGCCCGAACTTGGGGCATGGGCACCGGTGATTGCCGCCGGGTTATTCGGCATCGCCCTGTCGCTATACTTTGGAGAAGCGTGACGATGCCAGCGCCCTTTACGACCCGTCTGCTCCTCGCCGGATGCGCTTGCTGGCCGCTATTGACTGGTCTTGCCCATGCGCAAGACTTACTCAATCCAATCGCTTCCGGGGCTGGGACATTCGGACAAAACGCAATCACTCCGCAAACTTTCGTGCTGGACACGGTGACTCAAGACACCATTCGCATTGACCCCCTCGATCTTGGCACGACAGACCCGAATACGCCCCTCATCCTCGAAGCTGACGCCGTCACCTACGATACTGAAAACAAAGTCGCCCGCGCTATCGGCGATGCAGAGGCGTTTTACGGGGATCGCGTACTGGGCGCCGACAACCTGATCTACGACATCCAAAATGGTTCAGTCGCGGCAAGCGGCGCGGTCGCCTTGCGCAATGATGACGGTAGTTTTCTGTTCGCGGAGGATGCATCGCTCTCGACAGACTTGACCGAAGGTACAGTTTCTCAGCCTCGGCTCATCATTAATGGTGGCGGCAAGCTGGCGGCGGTCGAGGGTGAACGGATCGATGACCGCTACACGGTTTTGTCCAAGGCCGTCTATAGCCCCTGCGATGTCTGCCTTGATGACCCTACCCCGCTATGGCGGGTTCGCGCCGACCGTGTGATCCATGATGAAGTAACCCGCGATATTATCTATCAGGATGCGACCTTTGATGTTGAAGGTGTCAGCATCTTCTATCTTCCTTATTTCCGCCATCCTGACCCCTCGGTTGAGCGGCGTAGCGGCTTTCTGACGCCCGAATTTTCGCGGGATAGCACCATCGGTTTTACCGCCAAGACCCCTTATTTCTTCAACCTTGCTCCGAATCGTGACTTGACCGTTACGCCCTATATCACAACCAATGATGGCCCGTTGATTGAGGCGGAATACCGCGCACAAACAGAAACCGGGCAATATTCACTTTGGGGTAGCGCAACCCACAATAATTCCTTAGGCGGCGACGCGCAATTCAGGGGTGCATTGCGTGGAAAAGGCCTGTTTTCACTCGATAATATCGGCGTTGAAGATTCCTATTGGGGCTATGGTGTCGATGTCGCATCCGATGACACATTTCTGCGCCGCTATGATTATTCCACCGAAGATCGTACTACGAGCCGCCTATTTGTCGGCAGCCAGACTGATCGCCTGTTCACCGAGACAAGCCTGATTTACTTTCAGAGCTTTCGCCCCGACGAAATTGGCGATGCAATCCCTCAGGCCGTCCCCGAATTCCGCTACAGCAACCGCATCATCGAAGACCCAACTTGGGGTATCGCAACGGTCGATGCCAGTGCCCTACGGCTGGAGCGTGAATTGGGCCGTGACTATAACCGGATTGGCGGCGGTTTGACATGGCAACGTCCAATCCTGACTGATCCGGGTATTTTGGTGACGCCCTTCGCCGACGCGCAAGCGGATCTCTATCTCATCGAAGACGATCCGATCTTTAGCGAGAACACCGAAACCCGCCTTACCGGCGCAGTGGGCGTTGATGTCCGGTATCCGTTCATCGCCCAAAACGATATCGGCACCCATGTGATCGAACCAATCGCCCAGATTGTTGCCGCCCCCAATTCTAACGAGAACGCAGAGATTCCAAACGAGGACAGCCTCGATATCGAATTCGATGAAACAAACCTCTTCTCGCTTGATTCACGCTTTCCCGGCCTCGACCGTTTCGAGGGTGGCACCCGCGCGAATATCGGTGTGCGCTACAATCTCGAAACCGATTCCGGCGCGGAATTTGAGGCGGTCTATGGTCGAGTCGTCCGCTTACGTGACAACAATGAGTTTAGCGATGCATCAGGGCTGCGCGAACAACTCAGTGACCATGTCGGGGCGCTACGCCTCACTTTACCGCCATATTTTGACGTTACCCATCGTTTCCGCATAGATGGAGACGACAATGAATTTCGCCGACACGAACTCTATGCGCAGGGTCAATATGGTCCGGTTACTGGAAGTCTTGGTTACGTCTTCGTAAAAGCCGACCCCTTCGCCGGGTTTAATGAAGATCGGGAGGAGGTCTATGCAAACGCCTCTGTCAAAGTGGCTGATCAATGGACGCTATATGGCTCCACGCGCCATGACCTTGACGACTCCCGTTTCGTCTTCTCCGGTGGTGGTGTGCGTTTTGAGAACGAATGCTGCGCCGTTGACCTATCGGTCAATCGCCGATTTAACGATGACCGCGATGCGAATGATGAAACATCAGTGGGCTTAGAAATCCGCCTCAAAAGTCTTGGAAGCTGACCCCCGCACACGCTCGAACATACGGATGATAAACGAACGATGACCGGCACCATGAAGACGATTACCCCCACCCTGCGCGGCGTCCTCGCTGCCTGTGTAATAACCTTCGCGACGTTGCCCGTCGGCGCTCAGGATTACGCGCCGGTCGTTATCGTCAATGACGAGATTATTACCGGCTACGATATCGCCCAGCGGCAATTACTTTTGACCGCCGCATCTGGCGGCGAGCCGATATCGCGTGATCAGGTTATCGACTTACTGATCGATGATCTCTTGCGGCTTCAAGCGGCCCGCAAAGCCGGTGTCACCCCTAATAAAGAACAGATCGATGCCGGATTTAACGAGCTATCCAGCGCACAAGGTCGTGACCCTCAGGCAATGCGCAACTATTTCCGCTCACAGGGCATAAGCGACCGCGCCCTCGACAAGCAGATTGCCGCTGAAGTTGCGTGGCGCAATCTTATCCCACGCACCTTTATGCCGCGCATTCGCATCACCGATTCTGAGGTTGATGAGGCGATGGGGAGTAGCGCGGCGGCCATCACGGAAAACCAGTATCTCCTCTCCGAAATCCGCTTGCCTATTGATGCGCGCGGCGAAGCCGCCGCTATCGCGGAGGCCAATGCAATTCTTGCGCAATTGTCGCAGGGCAGTAGCTTTGGCGAAATAGCGCGTAGCAGAAGTCAGGGCTCAACCGCAGCCGCCGGTGGTGATATCGGTTGGGTAAACGAATCTTCCTTGTCCAACAAAACCCGCGAGATGGTGGCACCCCTCGGTAAAGACCGTGTCACCCGGCCTTATGTCGTCGGCAATGAGGTGATCTTGACAGGTGTGCGCAACATACGCGGGCCTCAAGACAACAACCCAGCACGCTATCGTTTGTCACAGCTCGTTGTTGGCGTTGCCCCCGATGCCGCCCCCTCGATTGCAAGCCTCGCGCTACAGCGGGCACAGGCGACACGCGCCCAGATCACTGATTGTGCATCCGTCGAAGCCCTGAAAGCTGGATACCTACCAATCTCAGGCGATATTGGCGAATTGGCGCCTAACCAGATGCCAATCCCTGTCCGCAATGCCGTTATCAATTTGCCAAAGGGCGGGATTACCGAGCCTGTTCGCTCGAATGATGGATTTCACATTATCGTTGTTTGCGACAAGATCGAAAATGCCGCCGCTGCCTCCGCCACATCGCCGGATGAAGATCAGATGCGCAGACGCCTGACCGCTGCAAAACTCTCCCGTTTTTCGTCGAGCCTGATGCGTAAGCTACGTCGGGAGGCGGTAATCGAGCGCCGATGACCGCCCCGCTCGCTGTTACAATGGGTGATCCCGCCGGTATTGGCGGGGAATTGACGCTTATGGCATGGATGCGGCGCGGTGAGGGGGTCATACCGCCTTTCTACACCCATGACGATCCAGACCGCTTACGGGCATTATGCACAAAACTGGGGCTACCCTGCCCTATCGTCGAGATAACGAAACCTTCGGAAACCGTATCGCATTTCTCCGATGCCCTTCCCGTTATGCCGTTGCAACTACCCGCGCAACAACAACCGGGCATCCCCGAACCGGCCAATGCCGCCGCCGTTATCACCTCCATCGAACGTGCGGTGGCGGATGCTCAGGCGGGCCATGCGGCGGCGATCGTAACGAACCCGATCAACAAGCGCGCCCTCCAAGAAGGCACAGGTTTTGCCTATCCAGGACATACCGAATTTCTTGGCGCGCTTGGCGGTGTCTCAAAAGTTGTGATGATGCTCGCCGCCCCCGGCCTTCGCGTCGTCCCACTCACCATCCATGTCGCATTGCGGGACGTATTTCCGCTCATCACTACGCTAAATATCGTCGATACCGCGCAGATCGTTCACGCCACCATGCGCCGCGATTTCGCCCTGCCCACCCCCCGGATCGCCATATCTGGCCTCAACCCCCATGCGGGCGAAGGCGGCTCAATGGGCATGGAAGAAATTGAGATCATCGCCCCCGCTATCGACGCCTTGCGGGCCGAAGGTATCGACGCAAGTGGCCCTTGGCCGGGTGACACCCTGTTCCACGATGATGCCCGCGCAGGCTATGACGTGGCCCTGTGCATGTACCATGACCAAGCCCTTATCCCCTTGAAGACACTCGATTTTCACCAGGGCGTCAACATCACGCTTGGCCTACCTTTCGTGCGCACTTCGCCCGATCACGGGACCGCCTATGATCGCGCAGGTACGGGCACCGCTGATCCACGCAGCTTTATCGAAGCCCTACATGTCGCCCGTAACATGGCCGATGCGCGGGCGCAGGTATGAGCACCATCGACGACCTGCCCCCCCTTAGCGCCGTGGTGCGCCAGTTCGACCTCGCCCCGAAAAAATCGCTCGGCCAGAATTTTTTATTCGACTTGAATCTCACCGCCAAGATTGCCCGCGCTGCTGGTGATTTGACCGGGCAAGATGTCCTCGAAATTGGCCCCGGCCCCGGCGGGTTAACCCGTGCCATGCTGGCCAGCGGTGCGCGCAAGGTGATCGCCATTGAGCGCGACCCCCGCTGTATCACCGCCTTAGAGCAAATCGCGGCGCATTACCCCAACCGGCTGACAATCATCGAAGGGGATGCCCTCACCTTCGATCCCCGCCCTCATTTTGAGACGCCGCCCAAGATTATCGCCAATCTGCCTTATAATGTTGGCACTGAATTGCTTGTCGGCTGGCTGACAACCGAATGGCCGCCATGGTGGCACTCGCTTACCTTGATGTTTCAGCGCGAGGTTGCCGAACGTATCGTCGCCGCCCCCGGCACCAAGGCTTACGGGCGGCTTTCTGTCCTCGCCGGTTGGAGAACGGAGGCGTCGATCTTGTTTGATATTCCACCGGAAGCCTTCACCCCGCCGCCAAAAGTCACCAGTTCGGTCGTCTCGCTTATCCCTCGCACGGCCCCGGGCGACGTGCCGCTCGCCGCGTTGGAACGCATCACCGCCGCCGCTTTTGGACAGCGCCGCAAGATGCTACGCCGCAGCCTCGCGCCCTTGGGCGGCCTAGACCTGCTCGCCCGTGCTGGCATCGAACAGACCAAGCGCGCCGAAGAAATCGACATCGACGGCTTTCTCAACCTTGCCCGCGCATCGGAATCCCCATGACCACGGCCAAAGATATCATCCGCATTCTCGACCTCGCCCCCCATCCCGAAGGCGGCTGGTATCGCGAGACATGGCGCGCAGATGCACCAGAAGGCGAGCGCCCAGCCGGAACCGCGATCTATTATCTGTTGGATGTGGGTGATTTTTCGCATTGGCATAAAGTCGATGCCGCTGAAATCTGGCATTGGTATGCGGGTGCGCCGCTCTCGCTGACCTTCTCGCCCGATGGCCATGACGCAGAAGCGCATGTTCTTGGCCCGAATGTCATGGCCGCGCAATATCCCCAACGCATCGTCCCCGCCGGATGGTGGCAATGCGCCACATCTCTTGGAGAATGGACGTTATGCGGCTGTACCGTTTCCCCCGGTTTCGATTTCGCCGGGTTCGAGATGGCCCCGCCCGACTGGCGACCCGTACCGCGAAGCTAGGCCAAGACACGATCCAACAACGCCTCGATTGCCGCCTCATCGTCCCATTCGATACCTATCGGCACCGGCCAGACCACGCTGCGCACGCTGGGCGGCATCTTGACCATGTCTTTTTCGGTCGTCACGGCGATCAACATCTGTTCATCCGCCCGCGCGATTAATCGGTTGACCATCGCGCCGGTGTAAACGTGGTGATCTGGGAAAGCCTCGCTATCCATGATCTTTGCGCCCATGCCGCGCAGAGTCGCAAAGAATTTCTCCGGCCTGCCAATCCCCGCAAAGGCAAAGACCCGCTCGCCATCAAACGACATGCCAGATTCGCGTGCCTCCAGCCGTGCGCGCAGAACGGGGGTATCGAAGGTGGAAATATCCCCCGTACCCATCATCACGACCGCGTTGGCGCGCGCAAGACCCTGCATTACCGGCTCGCGCAATGGCCCCGCCGGAAACACGCGCCCATTCCCAAACCCCGCCTCACCATCAACCACGACGAGCGACAAATCCTTCGCGAAACCCGGATTTTGAAACCCGTCATCTAGCACCAGCACCTCGGCCCCCGCCGCAACCGCCGCTCGCATTCCGGTGGCACGATCCTTCGCTACCCAAGTCGGCGCATGGGCCGCCAACAGCAATGGCTCATCCCCGACCCGCCGTGCGCTGTCCTGCGCCACATCAATGCGACGTGGGCCGCGCTCGCTACCGCCATAGCCGCGCGTTACGGCATGAACCGTAACGCCCCGCGCATTAAGCCGCTGGATCAAGTCGATTGCTGTGGGTGTCTTGCCCGTGCCGCCCAGTGTCAAATTCCCGACGCAAATGACCGGAATCGGCGCGCGGTAAGGCGTTGCAAACCGATGCCGCAACCGTCCCCCCAGCGCGTATATTGCCCCGAATGGCGATAATAGCACGGGCAACATGCCCCCTTTGCGCCAGAAACCCGGGGCTTTCATCCAAACACCTTCGCCAGCACAGGCTCCAAACCCGCCATTGTCCGGGCCAGTGGTGCCGGGTCTGGTGCGCCCGCCTCGCGCGCCGCCACCGCCAACCTCGCCCCCTCAGTCGTCAACCCATCGGCATTTATCATTTCCGCAAGCACCGTTGCCAGTTCATCCCGGCTCGCCATCAATCGTACGGCCCCCGCATCGGCCAATCGCGCATATGTTTCGGCAAAACTTGGCACGTCATCCCCCGACAGGATCGCGCAGCTATTGGGTGCAGCCTCAAGCGGATTATGCCCGCCGATTCCATCCCATCCCCCACCGATCAATGCGACCGGGGCCAGCGCGTACCATAACGATAACTCGCCCAGTGTATCCGCAACATACACATCGCCCTCAATCCCTTGCCCGGAAGAGCGCCGCGAAACCGATAGCCCCCGCGCCTGTGCCAATGCCACAATCTCGCCCGCGCGCTCAGGGTGGCGTGGCGCGATAATGGTGCATAGCCCTTCGATCTTAACCGCAAGATGCGCATCCATCGCCGCCGCCTCATCCCCCGGATGAGTGCTCGCGGCGAGCCATACGGGCCGCCCGCCCAGCGCCTCGCGCATTGACGCCAGCGCCTGTACATTCACTGGATCAGGTATCCGCGATGCCTTCAGGTCGCCAGTTATCATCGTCGTCACTGGATCAGCCCCCAGCGAGAGCAACCGCGCGCACACTGCATCCGTCTGAACCAATCGCACCCCAAAAGCGCCCAGCAACACCGCCGCGCTCGCCTTCGCCAACCCCCAGTTCCGGCGGGATGCCTTGGACAATCGCGCATTGACCAAGGCCATTGGAATCCCGCGTGCCGCCGTCTCGGTCACGAGATTTGGCCAAAGCTCCGATTCCATCCACAGCGCCGCATCGGGTCGCCATCCATCCAGAAATCCGGCCACCGCAGCGGGCGTATCGACGGGCGCAAAACGGTGCAGCAGGTCAGGTGCGCGCTGCGCCAGCAGGGTCGCAGACGTGATCGTTCCCGTCGTCAGCAGGCACCGTGCCCCTCGCGCCTCGATCTCCGCAATCATGGGTAGGGCCGACAAGGCTTCACCCACGCTTGCCGCATGGACCCAGACCAGCGGACCGTCAGGGCGATCCACCGCCACCCGGCCAAGCCGTTCGTCCAGCCGCGCCGCATCCTCCTTACCGATTTCAGCTCGTCGGCGCAGATGCCGCTCTACAAGTGGCGCGGCAATTCCAGCCATTGCACGATAAAGCTTTAACCCCAACGTCATGCTGGTTCGATGGGTATGCGCCCCATCGCTTCATCGGCCTGCCTCGTAATATCGTTCAGAGCTTGTTCAATGGCCAGCCGATGCGCCTCGATTGCCGCTTCGTCGGTCCCTTGCGGCGAGATTGGCTCGCCCACGACATAGATCCCCCGCCCAAAGGGCAGTGGAATCATAAACCTGTCCCAGTTTTTCGTCAGCCGTGCCGAGCGCGTCGAATACGTGAACGGCACCACCGGCACCTTCGCCCTTGCCGACATCACCGCCACGCCCGCCTGTGCGCGCATCATTGGGCCGCGTGGACCATCGGGCGTGAGGATAATCAACTCCCCCGCGCTCAGCCGTTCAAGCGCGGCATGTAGTACCGCATCCCCGCCCTTGCTTTTCGTCTTGCGCCGGTCACGGGACGACCCCCGGATCGTCAAGCCTTTGAAATACCCTATAATCCGGGCGATTAACTCACCATCCTTGTTGTTGGAAATGATGACATGCAGGGGCAATACGGTTTCTTCCGCCACAGACGCCATCATCATGATGCGCCCATGCCAAAATACCCCGATGAATTGTTTGCGCTCGGCCAATGCCTGATCGACAATGGAGCGACCAATCCATTCCCAGCGCACCAGACGCCGGACCAGCCGGATATAAGCCGCCCCCAGCGGTGGCAAGACCACCCCGGCAATCCACCAACCAAGGCCAGCCAATTTCTTCATACTGCGCTCACGCTGGTTCCGCTTCTGCACTTTCCTCGGATTTTTCATCGGTCAGGCGATGCAGATGGGCGATGAAGTACCGCATTTCCGCATTATCCACTGTGCGATGCGCTGCGTCCTTCCATGCCGCATAGGCGCTGGCATAATCGGGAAACAGGCCAACCACATCGACCGTTGAGAAATCCTTGAATTCCTTACCCTGCGTATCAATCAACTCGCCGCCATAGACGAGATGCATTTTGATGGACATATATGGCTCCTGCATTGAAATGTTGCGGCGCACTCTATAGCAAATTGCGCCAAGGTCGAGGCAGCCTTAGCTGAAATTCTTTAACGGCGTTACCGCTACACGGAAACCCGCGAGATAAGGCCATCGGGCGTCAAAACACCATTGAGCCGCTGGTCGGTCGACTCAATGGGGACGGCGTCCATTTCCTGCTCGGCATAGGCATAACCAATGGCCCGTGTTGGGCGCTTTGCGCGTAGCCCTTCAATCGTGCGGTCATAGAACCCGCCGCCATAGCCCAGCCGCCATAATGCGCGATCAAAGGCCAGCATCGGCGCGATCAGAAGGGTTGGTTCAACCTCCGCCGTATCCGCCGGTATCTGCGCCCCGAATGCCCCCTCGATCATCGGGGTATCGGGGGTCCATATCCGAAAGACCAGCGGCCTGTTCGCGCCAAGGATCACTGGAACACACAAGGCAATGCCCCGCCCATGCAGCGCGAGCATCAAGGGGGTCACGTCGAGTTCACTGAAAATCGGGCGATAGCCGGAGACAATATCATCCGGCCCAACCGGGACATCGGTTAGAAAATGCGCCATCGCCTGCACCGCCGCATCGGGATGCGCTGACTTTGCCGCTTTGCGTCTGACCTTGGCGGCCCTACGGGCGTCGTCTTTGATCGTCGTATGTGTCATAGTGGCGGGAACCGTAGCAGCCGTTGGAGGATTAGATCCCCGCTAGCCTGAGTAACCAGGTGGGCACCGCGTACCTAGGACCACGGTCCAGAGCAGAGACAGCTCCCGCAGAGATATTTATGGCTGGTGGGTTCTGTCTCCTGACGAAAAGCACAGCGCCCGCCGAGTGATGATATAGGGGCGCGGCAGTTGGAATTCTATAGCGATTTGCGCAATTCGCTTTACTGCCTTACGTAATCGCCCCAATTACCATCGCGGCAATTGCCCCAATGCTGAGATGTAGACGTAGGCGTCTGAACCATGGTGGTAGATCAGCGCGAAAATCATAGATCAGCGCAAACACGAACGCCCCCGCCAATAACCAGAATGCCGAAGGTTGCCCAATCAGCAGCAACGCGCCCCATCCGGCCAGCGAGATCAGGATCGACACGATCATTGCGATCCCCGCATCCGGTTCACGCAGACTACGCCCCCAGACAATTCCGCCCAAGAAAGACAGGATCACCGCGCCATAGAACAGGAGCCATAGACTGGCTAGAGGTGGCGATAAATACTGGAACAACAGCGGATCAAGCGCCAATACGGCGAAAGGGATCAGCCCCGCATAGCCCAATGCTTGCGCAGTCTTCTGGGTGTTCATGCGGCTTTACCCGTCCCCCGGATCGGGTTAAGGCGTAGCATCGTGAAGTTCAAAAACGCCGCAAAGCTGACCCATGCCAGATAAGGCACCAATAGATAAGCCGCCGTTGCACTGATTGGGTAGAAAACCGCGATGGTGGCCACGATGGAGAGCCACAGCAAGGCGACCTCAATCAATGCCCAATCCATCCGCTTTGCGCCAAAGAACAACGCGGACCATAGGAAGTTTAGCACAAGTTGCACGCCAAAGACCGTCATCGGTATGGCCATTCCATGTGCCGCGCGCTCCTGCCACACCAACCACCCGGATACCGCGATCATAATGTAGAGAACGGTCCAAACCGGGCCAAACAGCCAGCTTGGCGGCTGCCAACTCGGTTTGTCGAGGGTGAGATACCATTTGCCCGGCGAGAAAATGGCACCCGACAAAGCGGTCAAAAAAACTGCGCCAAGAAACGCCAGCAAGCTGAGATCAAGTCCAAACATCGTGGTGATATAGCGCGGCCCCGCCCGCCTGTCACTCGCCGATCTGTACGGTCATCCGCGCTTGTTCGCGCTGGTGTACTTTGTTGAGCGTATCGAACATACCAACGATGCGCTCATCCAATTCCCACCATGCGGTATTGGACACGCCATCGGTTCGCATGGCCGCATCGACCAGAAAGCGCACTTCTTCGAGTGGTTCCGCGCAGTTAGCGCGCTTTGGGAGCATTGCCGCCGTGACGGCACGGCCCAGCAAAGCGAATTTGCGATGGGTACTGGTACGCGCACGATGGTCGATGGAGTTGTGTTCGAGCGCAACGAGCGCATCACCTATCGCCGCATAGATATAACGCGCGGCCCAAATCGCAGGTCGCGACCCGGCGCTCAACCCCGCAATGCCCGCTTCTGATCGCTTATATAGCTGGTCCGCCTCCGCCAACAATCGCGACACCATCACCGTTATTTCGGGTGAATGCTGCGGATCGTTCATAAAGGCTTCTGGATCAATGCAGAATTCATCAAACCATTCACGCGGAAGGTAAATTCGCCCCGCGCGCGCATCCTCGCCCACATCACGGGCGATATTGGTTAGCTGCATTGCAACGCCAAGGTCGCAGGCCCGCGCAATCATCCACTCGCTACGTGCCCCCATCAGCACAGCCATCATCGCGCCCACGGTTCCCGCGACCCGCGCCGCGTAATCGCGCAATTCGCTCAGGGTGTGGTACTGGCGACCGTCCCGATCCCATTCAAAGCCTTCGAGCATACCGTCGAGCAAAGCACGCGGCAGGTCGAAGTCACGAACAACCTGTGTCAGCGCACGATCAGCGGGTGCATCGAAAGGCTCGCCCGAATAGATGCCGTCGAGGCGCATTCGCAAACGATCAACCGCATCCGCACTCGCCCCCGGCATATCGACCGCGTCATCGGATAACCGACAAAAAGCATAGAGCGCATAGGCCGGATCACGCCGTTTGCGGGGGAGCAGCTTTGACGCAGCATGGAAGGAGCGCGACCCGTGCAAGATCGCTTCCCGGCAAGCATCGAAATCAGCCTGAGTTGCCATTATCTCACCTTCATCTCAGATGCCGCAGGCACCACCTGATCCAGCACTTTTGCGGAACACAGTACCCCCGGCACCCCCGCACCCGGATGTGTACCCGCCCCGACAAAATACAAATCTTTGATGTCTTCCGAGCGGTTATGCGGCCTGAACCATGCCATCTGCGTCAAGACAGGCTCCAACCCGAAGGCCGCGCCCTTATGCGACAGCAGCCAATCTTGAAAATCGAGTGGTGAGATCATGTGAGACGAGATCACCTCGTTCTCTAGCCCCGGCAAAATCGTCTCGCTCAGGCGTTTTTGCACCTTCAGCCGATATTTTTCCGCCTCCTCCTCCCAATCCGTACCGCTATCAAGATGAGGCACAGGCGAGAGGGCGTAGAAGGCATCACAGCCATTTGGGGCCATCGACGGGTCGGTCGCGGTGGGGCGGTGGACATAGAGGCTGAAATCCTCCGCCAGATGCTTTTTGCGGAAGATATCGTGCAACAGTTCCTTGTAACGCGGCCCCAGCACGATGGTGTGATGGTCCACGTCTTCGTAGCGTTTCTTGGTGCCAAAATACCAAACGAACAAGCTCATGGAGAATTTCGTCTTCTCAATGGACCGATCAGACCAACGATTGCGGTCCTTATCAGGGATCATCGTACCGTAGGTCGTGGCCACATCCGCATTCGAGACGACGATTTCCGAACGGATTTCCTCGCCCGTATTGAGACGAACTCCCTTCGCCGCGCCAAGCTCGACTATGATATCCTGCACCCGCGTATTATAGCGGATTATGCCGCCTTGTCCGGTCAGCAGTTTGACCATCCCCTTGATGAGTTGGTTCGTGCCACCCATCGCGAAGTTCACGCCCCAGCCGCGTTCCAGATATGAAATCATCGAATAGAACGAGGTTGCAGAGAACGGATTACCGCCCACGAATAGCGGATGGAAACTCAGTGCAAGGCGCAGCCGTTCATCCTTCACATGCTTTGCGGCAAGCTGATAAACGCTACGATCCGCGCGCAATCGCGCCAGATCGGGCAAGATCGCGGCCATATCCAGCGGCGACTCGAATACCTTATCGGCCAGCTTGTCGAAGCCGCGTTTATACATGTCTTCACTGACGGCCATATAGCTGTCGTAACCCGCCACATCGCCGGGCGACAGGCGCGCTACCTCCGCCCGCATTTCCTCATGATCCGGGCCACAGGTAAATGTCTCGCCATCATCGAAGCGCAGTTTGTAGAAAGGGTCTAATTCGCGCAGATCAACATCATCGGACAGGCGTTTGCCGCATAATTCCCACAATTCTTCCAACAGGAACGGCGCGGTGATGATCGTCGGCCCTGCATCGAAGACGAACCCATCCTGCTCGAATACATAGGCGCGCCCACCGGGCTTATCGAGTTGCTCCAGAAGCGTAATGCGGTAGCCGCGCACCGCGAGCCTGATCGCCGCCGCAAGCCCCCCAAACCCGCTGCCGATAACAATGGCATGGGGCCGAGTATCAGCCGCTGTATCGCCCGAAGGGCGTTGATCGGGGGATGTAAACATAAATTGACAGTAAACATGTCAGAAAAAATATCAATCCCAATTTATGCTGTTCAAGTGATCTCCTGAAAGCAGGAATTTCGGATAAGATGAATTAGTCTTGATGTGATCTGACACCGTCCCCTTCCCAGCGAACTGGAATGGGGACGGCTCATCTCTTGAAAGAGATGATGGTTGACCGTTTTGATGGTGGTGCAAACCCAACCACAAAACGAGGAACCACGATGTTGAACACTACCGAAAAAATCATCAAACACAAAACCGGCTTGCTGAATCTGGCCGAGGAACTGGGCAACGTCTCGAAGGCATGTCAGGTGATGGGCCTGTCGCGGGATACGTTCTACCGTTACAAGTCTGCGGTGGATGAAGGCGGGGTCGAGGCGCTATTCGAGCGCACACGGCGCAAGCCCAATCTGGCCAATCGCGTCGATCAGGTCGTTGAAGATGCGGTGATAAAATCCGCCACGGATTTTCCAGCCTATGGTCAGGCCCGCACGTCCAACGAACTACGCAAGCAAGGCGTCTTCGTCTCGGCATCCGGCGTGCGCTCTATCTGGTTGCGCCACAACCTTGCGAACTTCAAAGCCCGCCTGAAAGCGCTGGAAGCCATCGTTGCCGCTGACGGCGGCATTTTGACCGAAGCTCAAGTGCAGGCACTGGAGAAGAAAAAGCAGGACGACGAGGCTTGCGGTGAGATCGAGACTGCGCATCCCGGCTATCTCGGCTCACAGGACACCTTCTATGTCGGCACGCTGAAAGGCGTCGGGCGTATCTATCAGCAAACCTACGTGGATACCTATTCCAAGGTCGCCCACGCCAAGCTTTACACCACCAAAACGCCGATCACCGCAGCCGACATGCTCAACGATCAGGTGTTGCCGTTCTACGAAGGACACGGCCTGCCGGTGCTGCGGATTATGACGGATCGCGGTACCGAATATTGCGGGCGCGTCGATACCCACGATTACCAGTTGTTCTTGGCGATCAACGACATCGAGCATACCAAAACCAAGGTCAAATCACCGCAGACAAACGGTATTTGCGAGCGGTTCCACAAGACCATACTGCAGGAGTTTTACCAGGTCGCCTTCCGCAAGACGTTGTTCAAAACCATCGGCCAGCTTCAGGCTGATCTCGATGAATGGCTCGCCCACTATAACACCGAACGCACCCATCAGGGCAAAATGTGTTGTGGCAGGACACCCCTTCAGACCATGATCGATGGAAAGGACATCTGGAACGAAAAACTGCTGAACTGAACTCGATCTGACAACCGCCACCGAAAACCGGCCAACTGTCAGATCACATCGGAACCACTACAAATTATCAGAATAAGCCTTCCACTCTTCGAATGTCATACCTTCGCCACGTTTTGCTTGCTCAAAACCTTCTTTGACTCTCTGCAATTGCTCTGAAGTAATTTCACACTTCATGCTATTATCTTATCGTATTCATCGTGAGAACCGATCCAAAACCAATAAAATGTATCATCTTTTTTCAAAGATAATGCTCGAAAATTCAGTGATATTCTCAAGGAATAAATTTGCTCTTTTTTAGAAACACGTTTGAAATGCAAACTCGGATAAAAAGGGTCTTCTCTCCAAATCTGATATTGCTTCTTGGCTAATTTCTGTATGTCGGGAGGAAGTGCGTTATATAATTTCCAGAACGATGGAACGGCTTTCGATTTCATCCTTTCATATCGCTAGGATCAAAATCTGTTACATCCCCATTTTTTATAGCCTCTCTCACTTTTTTAGCTTGAGAAGATAACCAATTTTCAGATTTATCGGACGCAAAAGTTTTGCTCCACTGCTCTTCATCTTTGAGAGTGTCGCGGATCATTTGCGCCACAAAATCCTGAACGTCAGGAGATTTCGAGCGGAGATCATCGAATGTTTTTTCAAGCAAGGTTGTCATAAGCGTATCATATAGCAAGGTGGATCAACGGTCAAAGAATCCTCACCCCCAGAGAGGCGTGGCGTTCCTCACGGGTGAGATACAGGCGCTTGCCTGCCGGATCGTAGAGCGTCTGTAGATCGTCCATCGTGAAACAGTTTAGATCGTTTCTGTTTCAGTACAATGAAAAACCGGGCGGATTCAGCCCCCGGAAGGCACGGCCACCCGCCTTCGAGCAGTGTTCTGTGAAACACTATAGGCTATAGTGGTTCATTTTCTTAAAAAAGAACATGTAAGGAATAATACTGGTGTATTATGGCACATCTTTACCAAGAGTCCTGGTTTCAGAAGCGAGGTGCAACACCGTGACGGATTTTGGTATCCGTCTGTCGCTAAACAAAAAACGGTGTTGCGATGTCAGATTACACACATCTTACGAGCGTTGAAAGAGACCGGATTGCCGAATTGCGCGCTG
>CALFVD010000192.1 GCA_937928005.1 uncultured Neomegalonema sp.
CAAGGCTCGGAGGATGGAATTGCTACTACGGCAAACCCGGACCAATCGTCATGTTCAACGGACTCATCCGATATCACAACCTCAAAAAAGGATGGACACTCCGAGATGTGTGAATCCAGTAGGATCAGGTCCGGGGCCTCCTTCGAGCCTCGTACCCTTTTGCAAGGAGGCCCCGGATCTTCGCCCGGGGCAGCGGTGAAAAGTGTCGTCGATCTCCGCCATTGGTATCAGTTCGCCTTGCAGCGGATTCACGTAATGTGAAAATCGTCGTCAGGTTCCATCTTCCCTTGCAAGCGGGAATGACGGCTTCGATGCCTCGTTCTTCGAGCAAAGCCCACATCCAGTCAATCGTCGCTCGCAAATGGACCAAAACGGTCAACCGCTAGGGCAATTGTTATGATTGCGGTTTTTTTACCCATGCCGCCTAAAGGCGTGAGATTTGCTGATCCCTTATTGGGGGATCTAAAACCCTATCGAACCTAATCTCATGCAAACAGCGAATGTGCTTTCTCCAGAGATTCAACCAACACATCGACTTCCTCGACCGAGTTATACATCCCGAATGATGCCCGACAGGTTGCCGTCACTCCCATATGCTCCATCAATGGTTGACAGCAATGGTGTCCCGCCCGAACGGCCACGCCATAGCGATCCAGCACCGTTGAGATATCATGGGCGTGTGCTTCTTCCATCGTGAAGGAGAAAATCGCACCCTTAGTCTCTGATTGCCCTTGAATGGCCAGCCAGTTCAGCCCCGCCAGACGCTCGCGCGCATAGTCACGTAGCGCACGCTCATGCCCCGCAATCGCCTCCATCCCAACGCCTTGCATATATCGCAAAGCTTCGGCCAACCCGATTACCTGCGCAATTGGCGGCGTCCCCGCCTCGAATTTATGGGGCGGATCATTATAGGTAATCACGTCCTTCGTCACAAGCCGGATCATATCGCCACCCCCATGCCAAGGCCGCATCTCATCCATCCGCTCGCGCTTTGCATACAGCGCACCGACCCCGGATGGCCCATAAAGCTTATGCCCCGTGATACAGTAGAAATCGCACCCGATATCCGAGACATTCACGGGCATATGTACCGCAGCCTGCGACCCATCAACCACCACCACCGCCCCGGCGGCATGGGCGATTTCAGTGACCCGCTTCACGTCAACGACCGACCCCAGCACATTCGACATATGCGTAATCGCCACGATTTTCGTACGCGGTGTAATCGCCGCTTCGACCGCTTCCGGCGAAATATCGCCATTTACATCCGGGTCAACCCAGACCAGTTTCGCGCCGTGCCGCTCACGCAGAAAATGCCAAGGCACGATATTCGCGTGGTGTTCGGCGGTCGATAATACGATTTCATCGCCTGCCTGAATACGCGGTTCGGCCCAAGCATAGCTGACGAGATTGATCGCTTCTGTCGATCCGCGCGTGAAGATGATCTCTTCCTCATGCGCCGCACCCAAAAACTCCTGCACCACTCCGCGCGCAGCCTCGTAGTTTTCGGTCGCAAGGTTAGAGAGATAGTGCAAGCCCCTATGCACATTGGCATATTCGCTTTCATAGGTTCGGGTGATCGTATCAATCACCTTGCGCGGCTTCTGCGCGCTTGCCCCGTTATCCAGATACACCAGCGGCTTGCCATGCACCGTCAGGGACGTGGCCGGAAAGTCAGCTCGGATTTTCGCGATATCATAGCTCATTGGGTGATCCAGATTAAGATTATACCTGTGCGGCGGGTAGGAAAGCACCAATCACGAAGCTAAACACCATCAACAACGCGACCATTGCGCCGATTACGCGCCCTGTACTGCGAAAGCGATGCACTTCAGTGATATAGGCCGCGAGCAACACGAGGGTAAGTGCAGCAACAATGAAGAGAACAAACACCGCAATGCCAGAATTGCCGTTCCGCATTGCTACCATCATAATGATAGGCAGCGGTGCCGTTACCAACATCCACCATGCGGTCAGAGTATAGTTATCCTCGCCTCGCCCCGCTCCCCCCATTTCCCGCGAGATAATCCCCACAAGCCAGGAAACGAACCGGTATTGCAGCAGCCCACCGATGATTGTGAGTAAATAGCCAAAGACAATCACGATAACGCCGATTTCCTCATCGCGAGAATCCGTGAATGCGACGCCAAAACAACTCACAACGATTCCTATCGCCACCATCAACAGGCGGTCGCCCTCATCAATATCCAGCGATAGGATGCGCGCCATAGATTGCCGAGGGTTAAGATACCCTTCGGCAATCAGCGCACCGAGGCGCAAAGGCGGCGATGAGTTACTGCCCTCTTGCACGCGCCTGCATCCATTCATCCGTGGTTGCACGCATCTTCTCTTGAAGACCTTCATCCTCAATTTCCATGATCGCTTCATCCACGAATGCTGCGACCAGTAGTGCTTCGGCTTCACGTTCCATACATCCGCGCGAGCGCAGATAAAACTTCGCGTCCTCGTCCAGCGCGCCCGTCGTACACCCATGCGAGCAGATTACGTCATCGGCATAGATTTCGAGCTCCGGCTTTGCATCGAACTCCGCCTTCTCAGACAGTAAGACGGCCTGACTCATCTGATAGCCGTCAGTTTTCTGCGCATCTTTCTTCACGAAAATCTTGCCTTGGAATACCGATTTCGCGTCGCCATCCAGCACCGATTTGATGACCTGACGGCTCTCGCAATGCTCGGCTTCATGGCTCACATAGACTGTGTTATCGATTAGCGTACCGTCCATCCCCATCACCCCAGCGGCAACATGGCCGGAGCCATTATCCCCCGCCATCGTCACGATGGTTTCGTTACGGATCAACGCGGCATCGGCGCTAAGGGTAAAGCTCTTGAACGATGCTTCCGCCCCTACCTGCGCATAAAGCGCCGTAAACTGACGTTCACCAACTTCCGTTTGTGCGCGCAGGTGATGAAGCGATGCGCCATCCCCGATGACGATTTCCGCCCCCGTGGTCAATGCCCCGGCACCGCTTTCCAGCACCGTGACCGACGCGCCCTTTTCAACCAGCATCTCCAACCGTAGATGCGAGCCAACTGCGCCCTCATAGCGTAGATGAATCGGCTTATCGAGTGCCAGCCCGGCGGGAATACGAACGGCCAACCCATCCGTAAACATCGCCATATTCAAATCGGCAAAGGGCCGGTCCACCTGAAACATCGCGCCGGGAATCTCGCGGTTTTGGAGCGCGCCAAACACACCATTCATCCACGGCGCACCATCGGTCCCCGCAATTTCCGCCACTGCCGCCAACGCGCCATGGTCCGAGCGCGGCATATCGATCCGCCCATCCACGAAGATCAATCGATACGCATCGACCCCCGCAAATGGATCAACAGCTTCCCGCGTGCTGACCCCGGTTTCAGGTGTCAGATCGCGAATCGGTGTGTATTTCCAGTATTCCTGTCGCCGCGTGGGCAGTCCATGCGCCTCGAATCGCGCAAAAGCCGCCTCGCGCGATTTCGCCCCCATCGCCGCCGCTTCGTCATTGGCGGTAAACGTCTCAAACGCCTCACGCCACGGCGCCATCGTATTCACAGCATCCATGATCCGCTCCTCAAGCCGCGCTGATGAGGTCGGCATAGCCCTCGTTTTCAACCTTCAACGCAAGGTCAGGCCCGCCTGTCTCGATGATCCGTCCTTCACTCATGATATGCACCACGTCCGGTTTGATGTGGTCGAGCAATCGCTGATAATGCGTGATGACGAGAAACCCACGATCCGGGCTGCGCAGCGCATTTACACCCTCGGAAACCAGTTTCATCGCATCGACATCTAGTCCCGAATCCGTCTCGTCGAGGATGCACATCTTCGGCTCAAGCATCGCCATCTGCAAAATCTCGTTGCGCTTCTTTTCGCCGCCGGAAAAGCCCACATTCACGGGCCGCTTCATCATCTCAGGCGAGATGTTCAGCGTCTTCGCCTTCTCACGAACCATTTTGAGGAAATCTGGTGCAGAAATTTCGTCCTCACCCCGCGCCTTTCGCTGGGCATTCATCGCCGTGCGCAGGAAGATCATGTTCCCCACACCCGGAATTTCCACTGGATATTGGAACGCGAGGAACAGCCCCGCCGCCGCCCGCTCTTCAGGGTCCATATCGAGGACATCCTGACCTTCTAGGCTCGCCGAGCCGCCCGTCACCTCGTATCCATCCTTACCGGACAACACATAAGACAGCGTCGATTTGCCCGATCCGTTCGGCCCCATAATCGCATGGACCTCACCCGCTGGAACCTCCAACGAGACCCCTTTCAGGATTTTCGTATCCGGTTCGTCTTCAAGCTGGCACAGTCGAATGGTTGGGTTGTCTCTTTCTGATATCTGGAT
>CALFVD010000193.1 GCA_937928005.1 uncultured Neomegalonema sp.
GCTTGGCTCTATTGGGAACATCCCGCCAGCAGTGACTGGAGAGAATTTCTATGCTCAGCGCAACGTAATCGACATAGTCGCGTGAAATGAAGTTATAGGTCTCCGGTCGAACTGGGGCGATTCAATCCGGACATTGATGCGCCTTGCAGCATTGGTGGGTTTGGGCTCTTTCCGGTTATTCGCCGCAGGTTGGATCAATGACCGCTATCCTAGAAGTTCGTATCACCGAGGAGATGCGTGCATTTCAATATGCGACTGCTCTTCCAGGCATGGCGGTTAAAGAATTTGGACGTCGTTGGCGTTGATGCGACAGTTTGCGAGGTCTCCAAGATCGCCGGTGGCTTCGATCTCAGTGACTTTCTTGAAAGGTGCGGGCTTCTGACAATGCCACTGCGCGTCGCCTGTCCAGATATTCCGCAAGGTCCTGAATGTGGATGCCCCGAGCGCTCTTCTGGCTTTTTTCCGAGCGTGTCAGCGGCAGATCGATGTCTCCTGAACCGATTTTGCGCAAGAATTTTGCCAATGTCAGATGCGAGAAGTAGTCTTGGCAGACGGTTTCTGCAGGCACAATTGCGCGGGCGTCATATTGCGCCATTAAAAGAAAGAGTGTGTTCATAGCGGCCTCGCTGATCATGGACTGCGTATCAAGATCGGCTGGAATCAGGCGCAAATCAACGGAAGCAGGCGGCGGGCTTCGGCGGCTATGTGGTTGTTTCGTCGAGGATAGGTCACCTTAGCGAGGTGTGGCGTCGTAGAATGACTTGCGGCGGCTACGTTGGCCCATCCTTCTTTCGCCGAATTGCGCTATTTCGGCCCTTCACGTCGCAGTTTCGCGAAGCCTCGATCTGTTGCCATGAAACGCTCTACCATCGGGCCGATCAGTTTTGTCGGTTCCGCAACCGTCTTGCCAGTTTGATGTTCAAGGACTTTGGCGTAGGCAACAAGATCGCGGTGGACTTGGGCTTGCAGTTCCACGGTCAGTTTGACTGGTTTGTCGTCCGACAAAGCGCTCAGTTTCAATTTGGTCATCAGTGACTTCCTTGCGGTTCGAGGATCAGATCGCGGGTCACGATCACGCGCACCGGAAACCCCGGCCGGATCGTTAGGGTTGGCGGAATATCAATCTGACGACGCACGATCTCGCGGCCTGCTTCGCCGATGGTGTCTTGTGCGCCGTCGCGGATGGCACTGGCGATGGGGTCGTCATCGTCAGTCCCCAGTTCAGCACCGATGTTGAGCAAGGTAGAAAGAAGCGCCGCCCTCAATACACCGCCCCAATGGTGATCGACGCCGTCCTCGAGGCCCGCATAGCCCGTGCTATCCGCTCCTGGCTGTCGTTCCAAAACAATGGATTGGCCATTAGGCAGGATGATCCGGGTCCAGACCAGCAGGATGCGACGTTGGCCAAATCCGACGCCATTGTCATATTCGCCGATGAGGCGGGATCCTTGCGGCAGCAGGAGATAGCGCCCCGAAGGGCTGTCATAGACGTTCTGGGTCACTTGAGCGACGATCTGGCCGGGGAGATCAGAGCGAATGCCGGTGACGAGGGCGGCGGGGATGACGGACCCGGCCTGAAGGACGTAGGGTGAGGCGGGCGGTGTGACCCTGTCGGGCGCGACGATGCGACGGTCGACGGGGCCACTGAGGAAAGTAAGTTGGCGATCTTGGTCCGTCTGGGCGCCACCGCCGGATTGTGGTGCGGTGAAGCTGCTCGGAGGTGCGGTACCGGGGGTTACGAAACCCGATGGAGCGGTCGGTGATTGTGTTGCAAAGAACACTTCACTTGTGCGGGCGGCTTCCTCTTCCGCGACCCGACGCTGCTCGGCTGGGTCAGGACCTGGCATGGGCGAAGCAGGGACGGGTTGACCCGCGTCCTGTGTGCGCAGGATCGGGCGTCCGAGGTCTCCAGGCAGCGCGGGTCCAAGTTGCGGGATGCCGCTGTAATCTGAAGGCAGGCGGCGCAACTCGTCGGCGGTGGGGCGGTTTTCCGTGGTGAAAAGCTCACCGGGGCGATCTCGGACCGGGCGATCCTGCAATGCGAAGATCAGTGCGCCGCCGATGCCAATAGCCGTTATGACGGCGAGGCCGCCGAGGACCTTGCGGGAGAGGCGCACGACGCGGGGCGGATCGGGCCGTAGCCGGAACGGATCACTTGGGTTGGCCGAGGGCGACACTCTTGAGTCTGAGGCTGACGTGGTCATGGGCGCGGTCTCCCATCGGTGCGCACGATCCTGACCACCTGTTGATCGTCACCTCCGAGCCGCAATTCAGCGGCGGCAAAGAGCCGGTCCACGATCAGGACGTCGCGGAAGACGCGGGTATTCACCAATTCCGCGCTGCCATCGGTCCCGAGCACGAAGAGGGGCGGCATCTCGCCCTGCACGATCCCGCGTGGAAAGACGACATAGACGCGGCGGCCGTCGTCGAACACGCTGTCTGGCCGCCAGGGTGGCGTGTTCCCTTCAACTTGCAGCCCATAGCGATAGTTGCGGTGGCTGGCCGGAGGGATTGTGGGCTGTTGGATTGCAGGCGGTCGTGGCTGTGCACGCCCCGGCGGATAGGACCAGGCGACGGAGGGCATGTAGGAGGCCTCATTGGCGCGCAATTCCAGCAGATACGTCCGCCGGTCGGTGTTAATGACGAGATTGGTGGAGATGTTGGGCCGGGTCGGTTTGACGAGGATATGGACGCGGACCGTGCGTCCGTTGCCGCTTTCGGTGTCACCGATGATCCAGCGCGTCGTGTCGCCGGCTGCAATTGGTCCCGCGCCAATCAATTGCTCGCCGGGTTCGAGCGCGATGTTGGTGATCTGACCCGGAGCGGCATAGATCTGGTAGAGCGCGCCTTCGCTGTAAGGGAAGATCTGGATCGCATTGTAGTAGCCCTCGCGGCGGGGCTCAACGCGGGCGGCCGCATTGGCGTTTATGACGCGGGCTTCAGCGGTGGCGGCATCCGCATCGCCGCCCCGCGACGGGGTCCAGGGCGGTGGTGTGTGGATCGCGCGCAGCGGTTCTTCGACCACGGGCGGCGGAGGCGCGGGCAAGGACGGAACATCGCTGTCATAGTCGATTTCGGGCGGGGTGTAGCTGGCGCAGGCGCTCAGCAAAAGGCACGCAGTCAGTGTGATGGGGATAGTGCTGTGTATTCGTCTCATTGCTGAAGCTCCCGTGACCAGTTGATGGCGTGAACATAGATGCCGAGGGGGTTCTGCCGGAGCCGTTCGGCGCTGCGGGGTGGCTGGACCGAAATGGTCAAGATCGCCGTCCAGCGTTCGGTGGCGGCAAGGCTGCCGTCCTGATAGCGCCGCTCAGTCCAGGCGATGCGGAAACTATCGGGTGAGGCGCGAATGACGCTGGAGACATCGACCGAGATCTGGACCTCGCCGACCTGAGCGAAGGGGTCGTTGGACCGGGCATAGTCATTGAGCGCCATAGCGCCGCGATCGGTGGTGAACTCATAGGCGCGCACTTTTAGGTCGGTGACGTGTTCTGGTCACCTTACTCGTCCACCGTGTTCGCCGCGGTAACTAGCGACGGAAAGGTGCACGTTTTCGACCTTGCGGAAAACAAGGTGAGGGAGTGTTTGGATATACAAACAAACACCAGTTTGCGCTTTTTGTGCCTTTGTTTTATAGAGATGTGCATACCACAACCACCGAGTCCCCCCACTCCCCCCCGC
>CALFVD010000194.1 GCA_937928005.1 uncultured Neomegalonema sp.
TGGGGCAGGAAGCCTGCGACGAGAAGGAGAACGAGATCAGGGCGATCCCGCGCTTGCTGGAGCGGCTGGAACTTACGGGTGCCTTGGTGACCATCGATGCCATGGGCTGCCAGCACGCCATCGCGTCGGCCATCCGCGCACGGGGGGCGGACTACCTTCTGGCGCTCAAATCCAATCAGAAGAGCCTGCACGCGGAAGTTGCCCTGTTCTTCGATGCCGCCCACGGCCTCGATACCCACGAGACGACCGATGCCGACCATGGCAGGGTGGAGACGCGCACCGTCCGCGTCTGTCATGCTACGAACTGGCTGTCCAACCAGCGAAAGGCTCCCGGAGAGCCGAACTTCCAAGGATTGGCCGCCCTCGTCGAGGTGCGCTCGCAGGTCGAGCAGGCGAGCGCGATCAGCCGATCCCGCCGCTTCTACATCGCCTCGGCACCGCTGACCGCCGGACAGGCCGCCCGCGCCGTGCGCGCGCATTGGGGCATCGAGAACCGATTGCACTGGATCATGGACGTCGTGTTCCACGACGACCTTATGCGCCTGAGAACACGGCACGGACCCGCCAACATGGCCACCATGCGCCACACAGCCCTCAATATCATCAAGGCAATCCCCGGAAAGGACAGCCTCAAGGTCAAGAGAAAGGCACTCGGATGGAGCGAAGACGCCCTCTACGACGCTATCAAAAATAGCGCTCAATAATCTTCAAGCGATTCCCGTGGCCGGAGGCTCCGGCGGGTTGGGTCTTCGCTCTGTAAACCTAGATCAGTTCTTGGCGTAGAATTCGACCACGAGGTTTGGTTCCATCTGCACGGCGAAGGGAACGTCGCTGAGCGTTGGGGTGCGGATGAAGGTGGCGGTCATCTTCTGGTGATCGACGTCGAGATATTCGGGGGTCTCGCGCTCTGGCGACTGAGCCGCTTCGAGGACCAGCGCCATGTCTTTGGCTTTGGAGCCAAGCTCGATCAGATCGCCTTCCTTGACGGTGTAGGAAGGGATGTTGACCTTGCGGCCATTGACCTTGACGTGGCCATGGTTGACGACCTGACGGGCCGAGAAGATTGTCGGCGTGAATTTCGCGCGGTAGACGACCGCGTCGAGACGGCGCTCCAGCAGACCGATCAGGGTCTCACCGGTATCACCGCGTAGGCGCTCGGCCTCGGCATAGATGCGGCGGAATTGCTTTTCGGTCAGGTCGCCGTAATGACCCTTGAGCTTTTGCTTGGCGCGAAGCTGGATACCGAAGTCGGACATCTTGCCTTTGCGGCGCTGACCATGCTGGCCGGGGCCGTATTCGCGGCGATTGACGGGGGATTTGGGGCGGCCCCAGATGTTTTCGCCCATACGGCGGTCGAGTTTGTACTTCGACTGAGTGCGTTTAGTCATACGTATCCTCGTTGCGGCGAAAATGCCGCGCTATCAACCGCACCCTCCTTCTTCCGGGTGTATCCCGAACGACAGGCTTCTGCTTTCGCAGACCACAGGCGCATGGAAATGCCCCTCGTAACCGGGGGGCAAGACGCGTCATATACAGGGCAGCTCAGGGCACGTCAACGACGCGGTTAAAATGACAGACTTCTCCATCCTGTCGTGCAGCCTACACTTCGACAAGGGTTGGAATCGCATCTGCATTTACAGTCGTTTTTGCGAGGCTGAGATCAAACTTAGATTGAAGAGCGAGCCAAAAATCAGGACCATTGCCGCAGAGCTTTCCAAGTCGCACTGCCATCTCGGCAGTGATTCCCTGACGTTCTGCGAGAATATCGTATAAAGTCTGGCGCGAAATCCCTAACAAAGACGATATCTCAGTTTTAGACTTCCCAAATGCGGGCAAAACATCTTCCCGTAGTATCTCTCCAGGATGGGTTTCGCTGAAAGCATGGTGTTTCTTCATTAGTCCTGTTCCATATGTATTCGCGAGTGATGGACTAGCGTTAGTGATAGTCCTCGAAGTCCACATCAATGATATCCTGATCGTCCATACTGAATGTCAGCCGCCAGTTTTTCTTTGTCGTCAGGGCAAATGTACCTTCTCGATCCCCCTTCAAAGGATGCAAACCCCAGCCTGGTACCTTGAGTTGATTGGCATCAGTAGCGACTTCCATCGCATTAAGCTGGCGTTTGATTTTTGAGATCTGATCAGGTGGCAACTTTGACTCGTCGTTCTTTTCCCATAGTAATTTCAATGCTTTGCTTCTAAAACTCTTAATCATACACTTTTTTTCCTTTCACTTATCCAAATCACTTGTCAGAAAATGCGCCTACAGAGTAGGCAATAAAATATGCAGATAATGTAAGCTGTATCCTTACACTTGTCAAGTTTTACCTTACAGTTCTTGAAAGGCATTCATAATGCTGTTCGATACCCCGCAGGGCTTTCGCGCCCTGTCGCAACGCTCGGTAGTGATTTTTGGCATGTCAGGGGTCGGCAAGACACGGATTGCCAATATCGTGCGCGGGGATGGGTGGTTTCATTACTCGGTCGATTACCGGATCGGCACCCGTTATATGGGCGAGCATATCGTCGATAATTTCAAGACAGAGGCGATGAAATCGCCGTTGCTGCGCGAGTTGTTGATGAGCGATTCGATCTATATCGGCTCGAACATCACCTTCGATAATCTGTCCCCACTCTCGACCTATCTGGGCAAACCGGGCGACCCGGATAAGGGGGGGATTCCATTTGAGGAATATATCCGCCGCCAACGTGAACACCGGCAGGCTGAGATTGCGGCGATGCAGGATACGGCGCAGTTCATCGCGCGGGCGAGGCGGGTCTATGGCTATGATCACTTCCTATGCGATACGAGTGGCAGCTTATGCGAGGTCGTCGATCCCGATGATGCGGGCGATCCGGTGATGGAGAGTCTCGCAGCCCATTCAATGATCCTTTATATCCGCGAAGAGGCGGACCATACGGAGGAATTGGCGCAAAGGTTCGACCGTGATCCCAAGCCGATGTATTACAATGAAGATTTCCTGCGTGGGTGCTGGGCCGAATACCTGAAGGATACGGGAGAGACGGCGCGGCGGGTGGACCCGGATGCGTTCATCCGCTGGGCATATCGGCGGCTGCTATCATGGCGGGGTCCGCGTTATCGGGGGATGGCGGCGCGCTGGGGCTATACCGCGACCATGGCGGAGATTGCAGCAGTGCGGGATGAGGCGGATTTTCTGGATTTGACCGAGGTGGTTATCGCACGGCGGTAGGGTCAGTTTTGCGAAGCGATCGGGAAAAACTCAAAATCAAGTACCTGTTCCGCATTATAGGGAACTGTTGCGGGGAACAGCGCGTCGTAATCGGAACTGCGTTCAGGTTTGTGCTCCTGAAGCTCGAATAATGCCCGTACACGTGCCATAGGATATTTCTGATCAATGGCTCCTGCTACTTCGCGCATGAGACTCGGGTTGTCCTGAAGCAATTGCGACAGATCATCTCTTTGAGTAAGAAGCGTAGTTCTCCATTTCGCCGATGGCCGCCGATCAAGTCCATGCTCATGCTTGAGAAGATGCACGAGAATGATCGTGATGCGGCTCAGGAGTTCCTTGCGTTGTGATTTGCCCAAACTCTCGACTTCCTCAATCAGATTAGTCCAATCGATACGGGACAGGTCACGGGCGCGTAGGGCGTCGGCCTGTGCCTCGGTCCATGCGAGGAAATCCGTGTCGTAGCCGGTCTCGGCTTCGGATGGGGTAATGGTGTGCTGAATATTCATGGGGTGTAGAATAACATAGCCCGATCCTTCAGGGAAGGATCGGGCTGTTTCCTCATGGTTAAATGCCCCGCATCAAGTGCGGGGCATTTAAATCCGTGGTGATTACTACGCCCGTGCGGCCTGTTCGCGGTCGCTGAGGGGATGGGGCAGGCGGGCGAGCATTTCTTTTGGCACGACCTGCCAAAATTCGCCCAAGCGCGCCTCCCATTCGTGGAGGAGTTCGGCGGCGAAGGGGCTGTCGGTTTCCTCCACATGGCGTTCGATCAAGGATTTGAGGACGCCTTCCCAATAGGCGCTCTCGATGCGGTAGGGGATGATATTTTCGTCGTTCATGTGATCGATGAAACGGCCATTCGGGTCATGGGTAAAGGCCATGCCGCCGGTCATGCCCGCGCCGAAATTGTCGCCCGTATCGCCGAGGATAACGATGGTGCCGCCGGTCATATACTCGCATCCATTGGAGCCGCAGCCTTCGACCACCGCCGTTGCGCCGGAATTGCGGACGGCAAAACGCTCACCGCCCTGCCCTGACGCGAAGAGGTGCCCCGCCGTCGCCCCGTAGAGGACGGTGTTGCCGAGGATGGTGTTGGCGTGGGGCACGAGGGTTGAGCCGAGGACGGGACGCACGACGACCGTGCCGCCTGATAGACCCTTGGCGACATAATCATTGGCATCACCAAAGACGATCAGCTTTAGCCCCGGTGCCGCGAAGGCGCCGAGGGACTGGCCCGCCGTACCGGTCAGCTTGATGGTGAGTTGGTCGTCGGCGAAGGCGTTGTTCATGCCAAAACGCTGCACGATCTCGGACGATACACGGGTGCCGATAGTCCGTTGGACATTACGAACCGAATATTCGAGTTGCATCTTCTCGCCATGCTTGAAGAAGGGCGAGGCGTCCTTGACGATCTTGGCGTCAAGCGTGTCGGGGACCGGGGTACGCTCGCGTGTGCGGTCGAGATTTAAGCGGGTTTCGCCATTGAGGCCCGGTTCATCGACACGCACAAGCATGGGATTCATATCGAGGTCATCGAGATGGGCGTGGCCCCGGCTAACCTGTGACAGCAAGTCGGTACGACCGATGGCTTCATCGAGCGAGCGCAGGCCAAGGGAGGCGAGGATTTCGCGGACTTCTTCGGCAATGAAGCTGAAGAGATTCACGACCTTATCGGCATTGCCGGTGAATTTTTCGCGCAAGCGCGGGTCTTGGGTGCAGACACCGACCGGACAGGTGTTGGATTGGCATTGGCGGACCATGATACAGCCCATCGCGACGAGGGCGGCGGTGCCGACGCCGTATTCCTCGGCCCCCATCAGCGCCGCGATGACGATATCGCGGCCCGTACGCAGGCCACCATCGGTGCGCAGGGTCACGCGGTCGCGCAGGTTATTTAGCGAGAGGACTTGGTGAGCTTCGGTGAGGCCCATTTCCCATGGTAGCCCCGCATATTTGATCGATGTCTGGGGCGATGCACCGGTGCCGCCATTATGACCAGCAATCAGGATCACGTCGGCCTTTGCCTTGGCGACACCCGCCGCGATGGTGCCGACGCCGGAGGCGGCGACGAGTTTGACCGTGACCTTGGCGGTGGGGTTGATCTGCTTTAGGTCGTAGATCAACTGCGCGAGGTCTTCGATCGAGTAGATGTCATGGTGCGGAGGCGGCGAAATCAGGGTCACGCCGGGGGTGGCATGGCGCAGCTTGGCGATCATGTCGGTGACTTTAAAACCCGGAAGCTGTCCGCCCTCGCCCGGTTTTGCACCTTGGGCGACCTTGATCTCCAACTCTTCGCAATTGTTGAGGTATTCGGCGGTGACACCAAAGCGGCCCGAGGCGACCTGTTTGATCTTGGCCATGCGGTTCGCGCCGTCGGCGGGAGCGAGCGCGAATTTGGGGTCTTCACCGCCCTCACCGGAGTCGGATTTGGCCCCGATGCGGTTCATGGCGATGGAGAGGGTTTCGTGAGCCTCTTGGCTGAGCGCGCCCAATGACATGCCGGGGGTGACAAAGCGTTTGCGAATTTCGGTGATGGAGGCGACTTCCGACAAGGGGATCGGCGCGCCCGCCGCCTTGAAATCGAGAAGATCGCGTAGGTGGATGGGATCGAGGGAATGAAGACCCTTGGAATACGCCTTGAATGCCTCATAACTGTTGGTATCGCAGGCTTTTTGCATCAAGTGCAGGAGTTCAGCGCGCCATGCGTGGTTTTCGCCATTGCGGCGGAATTTGTAGAAGCCGCCGATGGGCAAGGCGATGGCGTCTTCTGACCATGCGCGTTTGTGTAAGGCGAGCGTCTTCTTTTGCAGGCCATCAAGACCAATGCCAGAAATCCGGCTAGGCATACCGGGGAAGAATTCGGCGGTGACAGCGCGGCCAAGACCGACCGCCTCGAAATTACAGCCACCACGATAGCTGCTGATGACGGAAATACCCATCTTCGACAGGATTTTCAGGAGGCCCGCATCGACGGAGGCGCGGAACCGCAGCAGGCACTCGGCGAGGGTGCCTTCGAGCAGGCCGCGTTCGTGGCGGTCACGGATGCTTTCTTCGGCCAGATAAGCGTTCACCGTGGTCGCACCGCAGCCGATGAGGACGGCGAAGTAATGGGGGTCGATGCATTCGGCGCTGCGCACATTGAGCGAGCAGAAGGTGCGCAGACCCTCGCGAACGAGCCATGTATGGACGGCGCTGGCGGCGAGGATCATGGGGATGACGGCGTTATCGGCATCCGAATTCTCATCCGTAAGGACGATATGGCCGGTGCCTGAGCGCACGGCTTCCTCGGCCAGCACACGTACGCGGGCGATGGCGTCGCGCATGGCGGTCGGGCCACCGTTCACGTCAAAGAGACAGTCAATAACGGCAACCTCGTCCTTCACGGCCTTTTTGAGCGCGTAGTATTCGCCATTAAGGACGACCGGGCTTTCAAGGGTGAGGATTTCGGTCTGGCTACTGTCTTGGTCCAGCACGTTCTTGAGGTTGCCAAAACGGGTTTTCAGACTCATCACCCGGTGCTCGCGCAAAGGGTCGATGGGGGGGTTTGTCACTTGGCTGAAGTTCTGGCGGAAGAAATGCGAGAGGGGGCGGTACTGGTCGGACAATACGGCGATGGGGGTGTCGTCGCCCATTGAGCCGATAGCCTCCTTACCGATTTCAGCCATCGGGTGGAGGGTGGATTCGAGTTCTTCGAGCGAATACCCGGCGGCGACCTGACGGCGGCGTAGATCGGGCTTTTCAAACATCGGACGGGCGACTTTGCCCGCAAGGATCGCGTCAAGTTCGGTGATCTTGCCGGTCCACTCATCAAAGGGGAGTGCGGCGGCCAACTCGTCCTTGATCTCGGTATCACGCATGAAGACATTGCGCTCCATATCAACGCCGATCATCTGACCGGGACCAACGCGGCCCTTTTCGGCGACAAGGGATTCATCAATGGCGACCATGCCGACCTCGGACCCCGCGACGACAAGGCCATCGGTGGTGAGAACGTAACGCATGGGGCGCAGGCCTGAACGGTCCATGCCGCCAACGACCCAGCGGCCATCAGTACAGGCAAGGGCGGCGGGGCCATCCCACGGCTCCATGACGGAATTGCAATAGCTATACATCGAGCGCCACGCTTCGGGCATGGCGGTAGCTTTCTTTGACCATGCTTCGGGCACCAGCATCGTCTTGGTCATGGGGGCCGAACGTCCGGCGCGCACCAGCACCTCAAACACCGCATCAAGGGCGGCGGAATCGGAACCACCATGGGCGATGACGGGTTTGATGTCGTCTTCATTGCCCTCGAAGGATTGCGAGGCCATGCGAATCTCGTGGCTGCGCATCCAGTTGGAATTGCCCTTGAGGGTGTTGATCTCGCCGTTATGGGCCAACATGCGAAAAGGCTGGGCCAGCGACCATTGGGGGAAGGTATTGGTGGAATATCGCTGGTGATAAATGGCGAAGGCAGAGGTGAATTCTTCGGCTTCGAGATCGGGGAAGAAGCTCGCGACCTGTTCGGCCAGCATCATGCCTTTATAGATGATTGAGCGGCAGGAGAGCGAACAGACATAGAAGCCCGATACCTGTGCCGCCGCGACGGCCTTCTCGATCCGGCGGCGGATGATGTAGAGGTCGCGCTCGAATGCCTCCGGGTCGCCGCCGGTGGTGTTGGCGATCATAATCTGTTCGATTTCGGGGCGGGTGGCGTTGGCCTTCTGACCGAGAACGGCGGTATTCACCGGCACTTGTCGCCAGCCATAGATGCGATAGCCGAAGCGTAGGATTTCGGTCTCGACGATACCACGGCAGGTTTCCTGTGCACCGAAATCAACACGGGGCAGGAAAATCATACCGACCGCGAGCAAACCTTGTTGCGGCTCGTGCCCGGTACGGCGGATATGGTCGCGGAAGAAATCTTGGGGGATTTGTAGGTGGATGCCCGCGCCGTCGCCGGTCATGCCATCGGCATCGACCGCGCCGCGATGCCAGATCGCTTTCAGTGCCTCAATGCCCTTTTCGACCACATCGCGCCGGGGAACACCATCTATGGCGGCGATGAAGCCGACGCCGCAGGCATCGCGTTCCTGACTCGGATCGTACATTCCGATTGCGGCGGGGGCGCTGGGGATGTCGGTCATATTAGGATTCCTCAGATTCGGCAGAGAATGCGGCGGGTTTCATTGGCAAAGCTGTAGGTGGCAATGCGGTAAAGCCCGCCCGCATAGATGGTGATCGAACAGTTCGTCGAGACCCCGGATCGTTTGCTTCGCGTCCATCCGGGGATACGATGCTGCGATAGCGCGCTCATGGCTTTGCCCCGTGTGGCTTGGCGGGGGCGCTACCTCCAAGGCAATCGGCTGCGGTGCGACGGGGGGTATCGTCGGCGAAGGCGTAATAACTAGGTTGATCGTCGGTCCAGATATGCTCGAAGATCGGGCCGACGGCATCATCGGGGAGGGTTCCGGCGGAGACGGCCCAATCGCCGGGTGCCGCGTCTTTCGAGCGCCAGAACAGGGTCGAGCCGCATTCGGTGCAAAAGCCGCGCTCGCCGATATCGGAGGCGTCGTACCATTTGAGACCGCGCGCTTCGGTGAGCGTCACACCGCCCTCCATCCGCGCCGCGAAGAAAGGGCCAGAGGATTGCACGCGGCACATCTTGCAATGGCAGACGCCGATGCCGCGCGGGGATGGGGTGCCGGTGAAGGTGACGGCACCACAGAGGCAGGAGCCGGTTGTCATGGCGCGATCTCACAAACCATATTGCACCGCCCCGGACTTGATCCGGGGTCGCCTTTGACAGGGGCGCTCTGTTCAAGGAGGCCCCGGATCAGGTCCGGGGCAGCGAAGTAGGGAAACATCGTCCTACTCCGCCGCGACGGTGAAGGCGGCGTCTTTGGGGGCGTCGACCATTTCGCCGTCGATATAGGCGGCGATGCTGTCGGCGGCTTCACGCCCATCGCGGATGGCCCAGACGACGAGGGAGGCACCGCGCACGATGTCTCCAGCGGCGAAGACGCCGGGCATGGCGGTCTGTTTGGTGCGGAAATCCGCTTTGACCGTGCCCCAGCTAGTGACTTCGAGTCCGGGTTGATCCCAGAGTTTAGGCAGATCCTCGGGCGAGAAGCCCAGCGCCTTGATGACCAGATCGGCCTTGATCGTCTCGTCTGATCCGTCGATCTCCTCCGGCGCGCGGCGACCATCTGGGCCGGGATTGCCGAGGCGCATCTTAACCGCACGCACGCCGGTAACGCCGTTATCGCCGCCCTCGAAGGCTTTGGGAGCGGATAGCCAGTTGAAGATGATGCCTTCTTCTTCGGCATTTGCGACCTCGCGCATCGAACCGGGCATGTTCACCCGGTCGCGGCGATAGAGACAGGTGACGTTGGTTGCGCCTTGGCGCATGGCAGTGCGGACGCAATCCATCGCGGTATCGCCACCACCGATGACGACGACGTCTTTCCCTTCGGCATTCAGCACGCCCGCCTCAAAATCAGCCACATCATCGCCAAAGCTCTTACGATTGGAGGCGGTGAGATAGTCGAGGGCTTGGACCACACCGGGCAATCCAGAACCGGGGCCGCCGATATCGCGGGTCTTGTAAACGCCCGTGGCAATGAGAAGCGCGTCATGCTGCGCGCGCAGATCAGCGAAGGAGATATCCTTGCCGATATCGCAGTTGAGGCGGAATTCGATGCCGCTTTCTTCCTGTTGTTGTACGCGGCGCATGACCACGTCTTTCTCAAGCTTAAAGCCGGGGATTCCGTAAGTGAGCAAGCCACCCGCGCGGTCATAGCGGTCGTAGATCGTGACTTTGAAGCCCTTGCGGCGCAGGGCATCGGCGGCGGACATGCCTCCCGGACCCGCACCGATAATACCAATGGATTCGGGGCGCTCGACACGCGGCTTGGCAGGTTTGACCCAACCTTCCTGCCACGCATTGTCGGTAATATATTTCTCGATAGCCCCGATGGTGACGGTGCCGTGGCCCGATTTCTCGATCACGCAATTGCCTTCGCATAAACGATCCTGCGGGCAGATACGGCCACAGATTTCGGGGAAGGTATTGGTGGCCTGCGAGATTTCGTAGGCTTCTTCGAGGCGGCCTTCGGCGGTGGCTTTCAGCCAATCGGGGATGTTGTTGTGTAGCGGGCAATGCGACTGACAGAAGGGAACGCCACATTGCGAGCAGCGCGAGGATTGCTCGGCGGCTTTCTGGATGGCGTAGTCGCGGTAGATCTCGTGGAAATCATCCGTGCGCTCCTCCGCATCGCGCTTTTCGGGCATCTCGCGATTTACGTCCACGAATTTGAGCATGTCAGTCATAGGACACCCTGTTTTGCGTCTGCGGGAGGGTTCGCATAACGGAATTTACCGGGTGCCGCAATATGTTTCACTGTATATATGGCAGCATTAGTGTCGCAATATTCTTATGTGTCTGACTCCACGCGATAATAGGCCGCATTATCGAGGTAAATAGGTATCAATCCGGTCATTTCCTTTGTCGTATCGACGTGCATTTTATAACATTGTATATTATTAGAATAGGGGAAGGAGATAATTCAGTGCTCAACAAACAAAAAAACCGAGTGGCCGAAGCGCATACTGGCAGTGACCCCACTAGATTTGACGTTTTTTGCTTTAATCAATATTGCGGACCAATCATGGACAGTACGGGTAAGATCGCGACACCGCGTATGAACTACATGGGCTGTGAACACCCCTTCGTTTTGCGATTCTGGCGGCGTGCGCATGTCTATAGTTGCTCGATTTGCGGCGCGGAGCATTGGTTTCGGCGTAATTTCTGGGGCTCGCGCTGGTTATCAATGCAACGAAGCCCGCGCAGAACGACCTGACGCAGAAGCGGTAATTGCCGGTTATCCACTGAGGGTCTATAGCGGCGGAGCAGCACCATCAGGATACCACATGACCCTAATTCATCTGCTTCTCGTCGCGCTGGTTCAAGGCATCACCGAATTCCTGCCTATTTCTTCGAGTGCGCATCTGATCCTTGCGCCGAAGGTCATGGGCAGCGTGGATCAGGGGCCGCTGATTGATGTGGCGGTGCATGTGGGGACGCTTATTGCGGTGCTGATTGCATTTCGGCGGGACGTGGCCGAGGGGTTTATCGGGCTGGCGGACATGGCACGCGGGCAGTTTGGGACGGATGCTGCGCGGCTGGCGCGGAATATCATCATCGCGACAATCCCGCTGGTGGTTATCGGGTTCATCCTGCATGAGATTGGGATCATGGATTGGGTACGATCCGATGAAAATGGGCGGGCCTTCAAAGTAATCGGGTGGACGACGCTGATCTTTGGTGTGCTGCTCTATATCGCCGATACCTATGCGCCGACGCGGCGGACATTAGAGGATACGCGGCTCGGCGGCGCGGTGATGGTAGGGCTGGCACAGGCGATTGCACTGATACCCGGCACGAGCCGGTCGGGGATTACGATGACGGCGGCGCGGTTTTTGGGACTGTCGCGGACGGAGGCGGCGCGGTTTTCGATGTTGCTGGCGATACCGGCGATTTTGGCCGGGGGGACGATTGGCGCGTTGGATATTGTGAAATCGGGCGATGTGCAGTTGGGCCTTGATGCGCTGATTGCCGCCGGGTTGTCATGCATCGCGGCGTTGGTCGCCATCAAGCTGTTCATGGGGTATATCGCCGAGGCGACGATGACGCCGTTCGTGGTGTATCGGATGGTGCTTGGCGTGGTGCTGCTGGGGATCGCATATCTCTGACGAGGGCGAAATATGACCGAGGTTATCCTGACGGCCAATTCGGGGTCATCTAGCCTGAAATTCGCGCTGTATCCTGTCGCAGGCGGTGGGCCGTTGCTGAAGGGCGAGGTGACGGGGATCGGGTCTGCGCCGGTGCTGTCTGCGCGGCGGGGGCGCGAGGTGCTGGAGGTGACGACACCACTGGATGCGCTACCCGTGGATGCGACCCATGAATGGCTGATCGCGCGTCTGCTGGAGCGGCTACACAGCAGTTTCGTGACGTATCAGCCGGTGGCGGTGGGTCATCGGGTCGTGCATGGCGGGCGGGAATTTACCGGGCCTGCACTGATTGATGGGCGGGTTCGCGATGCGCTGGAGGCGCTGGTGCCGCTGGCCCCGTTGCACCAGCCGCATAATCTGGCGGGGGTGGACGCCATCACGCAATGCGCGCCCGACTTGCCGCAGATTGCCTGCTTCGACACCAGCTTTCACCGGACGCAGCCGAAGCTGGCACAGATGTTCGCCCTGCCCCGCGCGCTGACGGATGAGGGCATCATACGCTATGGGTTTCACGGGCTATCCTATGAATACATCGCCAGCGTATTGCCGGAGTATCTGGGCGAGGGGGCCGAAGGGCGGGTGATCGTGGCGCATTTGGGCAACGGGGCGAGCCTATGCGCGATGCGGGGGCGGCGCAGCATGGCCACAAGCATGGGCTTCACCGCGCTAGACGGGCTGATGATGGGGCGGCGCTGTGGGTCGCTGGATGCAGGGATCGTGTTGCATCTGTTGGAGCAAAAGGGGATGGCGACCGAAGCGGTGCATCACCTATTGTACCGGGAATCCGGGCTGCTGGGCGTATCCGGGATCAGCAATGACATGCGTGATCTGGAGGCGAGTAACACGGCGGAGGCGGCGGAAGCCATCGACCTTTATTGCTACCGTGCGGGCATGGAAATCGGCGGTATGGCGGCGGCATTAGGCGGGGTGGATGCGGTGGTGTTCACCGCCGGAATCGGCCAACATTCCGCAATGATCCGGGGGCGGATTGCGCAGGGCATGGCGTGGTTGGGCGCGGTGGTGGACGAGGCCGCGAATGAGAGCGGGGCGGCGGCGTTCCATGCGGTGGATAGCAAGGTCGCGCTACTGACAATCCCAACCGACGAGGAAGCGGTGATTGCGGAAGCCGTGCGGCAGGTAATGGGTGCAGGTTGAGCCGCATGTGAAAATATCGCTTATCAAGAGTAAAAATTTGCGCTTTTCTTTCAGCGACTTGAAAAATTACACTCCATTGACCACTTTTCAGGTATAGCGTTCGCGCAACACATTCTTAGGCGAGGTATCCTCATGTATTTCGATATGACCTACATGCTTTTGGTCGTGCTTCCGGGCATGGTCCTTTCCGGGGGAGCCTCGTGGATGGTCAAAAACACCTTCAAGAAATACGAGAGTGTCGGAACACAGAGCAATATGACCGGGGCCGAGGCGGCGCGGGTAATGCTGGAGCGATCCGGGGTCACAAATTGCCGGATTGAGCCGATTTCGGGCCGCCTAAGCGACCATTACGACCCACGCGACCGGACGCTGCGCCTGTCTGAGCCGGTTTATAACGCACGCTCGATTTCAGCGATTGGCGTTGCCTGCCATGAAGCGGGGCACGCGCTGCAACATGCGCAGGGGTATAAGTGGCTGCAAATGCGCTCGGCGATGGTGCCGGTGACGAATATCGCCAGCAAAATGTCGATGCCGGTTTTGATGGTGGGTATGATGCTGCTGTCGCTGGCACCGATACTGGGGCAATGGGTCGTGCTGGTCGGTGTTGCCCTATTCGCCGCAGCGGTGGTCTTCTCGGTCATCACCCTGCCCGTGGAATGGGATGCAAGCGCGCGGGCAAAGACGGCAATGGTCCATGCGGGCATCGTGAACCAACAGGAAGCGACCGGGGCAGGACGGGTGTTGAACGCCGCATTCCTGACCTATCTGGCCTCCGCCATCGCATCCATTATGACGCTACTCTACTATCTGCACCGCTCCGGCCTGTTGCGGCAAATGCTAGGCAATCGCCGGTAGAAGCACGCTATATCAATTTGCGATAAACCTGAGCCATGTTTTGCGCCAAGAGCCGCGCGAAACATGGCGCTTGGTGCTTCAGAATGATCGTAATTCGCTGTAAATAAACAATGGGCGCCGCGACGGTTCCGCAGTATTTTTGCAGCTCACCATCCCTCAATTTTGACTGAAGAGTGCCCGGTTTTGTATTCTCGGTGCATCGTATGTTGAGATGCGGAGAGACAGGATGGATGGGATTGCGGCGGTTGCTTCTCGGATTGTGGATGATTTGCAGGATCGATATCCGAACCAGCGCAAGACGCAGCGTGACAAGCTGGGTCTTCTGGTGGCGACGATGCTGGAGGTTCGCAGCGCGAATCTGATGGATATGGCGGCGGTCCTGCCGCGCCCAATAGAGCGGATCGACAAGCGTTCGCAGTGGATCGAGCGTTTTATGTCCAACGATCTGGTGGATTGCGACGCGGTGATGGCTCCGTTCGCGCGGGAGGTTCTGGCGCGTATCGCGTCATCCGGGGAGCGGCCTGTCCTGTCGATGGACCAGTCGCAGGCTTCGGGCAAGCACCACATGCTGATGGTGGCGGTCCGGGTCGGCAACCGGGCGCTGCCTTTGTGCTGGCGGGTTCGGGAGACGAAAGGCGCCATCGGCTTTGCGGTGCAGCGCGAGGTGTTGGAGGCCGTGCGCGAGATGCTGCCTGAAGGCGCGGTGCCGGTGCTCATGGGGGACCGGTTGTATGGCTCGGCGGACATGATCGCGCTGTGCCGTGCGTGGGGCTGGGGTTACCGGCTACGGCTGAAGGAGGCGCTGCTGGTGCTCGACGCGAATGGCGCGGAGACCACGCTGGGCGAATGCGTCGCGCGGGGCGAGACCGCTCTGACCGGCATCGCGCTGACGAAGAAGGCCGTCCCGACCAATGTCGCCATCCTCCAAGAGCCGGGGCATGCCGAGCCATGGTAAGCTTAAGCTTTATTTTCCCCACCCCATCCGCCGGAGGATGAAAAAAAAAAGAATGTCGTACAACCAAGGACACACAACTCTGAACGAAAACGAAAGTAACGTTTTGCATTCATATCAAAAAGTCAACGTTCCCTCCATTTCCCCATTTGACGTCCCACGTGGTAACTCTCCAGCGGCAGCCCCAGACATACTACGTAGGCGCCCATCAACATCAAGGATTGGATGTACCAACCTCCTTTCCGGCATCTTCTCCCGCCGCTGCTGCCGCTGCTGCCGCCGCTGCCGCCGCCGCTCTAAGGGTTTTGAGTTCTTCCTCCAACTCCTGAACCCTTAGCAT
>CALFVD010000195.1 GCA_937928005.1 uncultured Neomegalonema sp.
CTGCCTCGATTGGGATTATGCCAAGGGCGATGATCCTACCGAGCAGAACGTCACCATCGTCCCGCTTGAGGTGACGGCGGTGGAGAGAACCGACAGCGGTCTGCAGGTGACAGTGATGCCTGCCAGAACCGGAGAAGCGGTCATTCGCGAGACCCGTGCGTCATTGCTGGGGCAAGTGTTCGGGGCAACAGCGGCCCATGCTGCTTTGCCGGAACGCGATGAGATTGAACCACAGACAGATCACCTGACCGCGCTGGTAGGTCCGAAAGAAGCCGAGCATATTCGTGCTGCGTTGAGCGAATGCATGGCTGAGGTGGCCGAGATTATTGAGGAGCTGGACGACCCGGAAGAGCAGGAAGAGTTCCGGGTGGAATTCGAAGCTGATTGCGCAGCTGATCAGCAGCACGGCATCAAAATGGCTCTGATAGATCAACAGATTGCTGCTGAAAATACAAAACAAGCAGAGCTGCGCGCCGAAGGTGCCATTCTGGATAAAACACTGGCAGCACTCGAGATCGTCAACGGCCAAATCACTGATACGCTCCTCGATGCGGCCCTGTGCGAAATCACTAAAAAACCAGACGATGTGTGTGCTGCGATTGACCGCAAGCTGGAAGCAATCTCGGGACAGGCGAGAGCCATCGCCAAGCGACTGCACAGCCGTCCTAAAGGCGATAAGATCTCGAGCCTGGTGACGCCAAAATCATAACCTTAGCCATGCAAGACGCTGCGGCGGCCCCGAAACGAGCGCCAGCTGAAGACGGGCCGGAAGCTTTGCCGCGTCCGGCTAAATCCGCCGAGGCGGTGCAGCACGAAGGTGACACCCGCTTGGCTAAGGAAGCTGCCTTACGCGACCACGAAGCGAAGGAAGTCCGCAAAGATCGACACGCCGCCATTTTCCAGTTCGTCATCGACAATGATTGTTTTGGTCATGATTGGGAACAGCCCGACATTCCCGATAAACCCATCCAGATATTGGCGGAGTACGAAGCGAGCAAACGCGAGCGAAAACCCGATTACGACATCACAAAAAAGCCCGTCAAAATAGTAGCTCGGGTGTTGGAAAAGGCCCTCAAGGAAGAGGCTCGCGAGATCGAAACTGCCGAAAAAGCTGAAATAGTTGCGGCTGAAAAAACTGAGACGATCTCTGAGATCGTGGCGACGAAAATCAAACAAGAGGCGGTCGCCGAAGCGGCTAGCTACGAAAGTTTCAGGAATAGCATCAAGGATCTTCCATGGGAGGAACAGTTCAACCTGATTGCCAAGAATGAGGCGATGCCGAAAACAGAACGTGACAAAGCTCGGACCTATGTGGCTATTCAAGCAGCCGCTCAAACTGAAGCCGATGCTGCGCTAATCGCTTCGAAAATCGAGGGGTTGCCCATCACTGAAGGCTTGCCCGACCCGGTCAGTTTTGCTCAAGCCTTCATTTTTGACAGCCCCGATAGCGTGCTGAGCACCGGCGTTTCTGAAGCCACTCAAGAAGCTGTGGCCGAATTGCTGGGCATTGAGCGTCCTGCCCCGAAGGTGGTCACTGGTTCTGACATGACCGATCTGTATACGAAGGGTGTCGGCACCCGCACCGTGCGCGACCCGGAAACCGGCAAGACCCGCGAAGAGCCGGTCTATCTGCAGCCGGGTGAGTTCGTGGCTATCCGCAAGGGCGAAGCCCTCGGCCTGACCGAAGACGGCCACCGGGCGCTGAAGCTCGACACCGAGGTGGGCAGCTTCGTGACGCTCCTCCCCGACAACGCTGGCCCCGAAGACATGGTGCAATATGGTCTGACCGGGCAGATGATGAGCCAGCTGCACGAGATGAACATGGCCGAGATATTCTTTCCCGGTCGCAGCCAGATGGAACGTGGTGGCGGGGTGCTGGAGGTGCGGATGCCAGACGATTTCAACCGCACCCAGCAGCTGTGCCAGATCTTCTTTGGCGCTTTCGCCGGATATGATGGCGAATTGCTGAACCAAGCCGATCTCGACAAAATCCCGTACCTGATGCAGTTCCATAATCGTAAAGGCGATTACGCCATCGGCGACGTGAACCCCGAACAGATGCGGGCGGACTTCCGGGCACAGGGCGTACTCGACAAGAGCAATACCCTGAACATGGCCCGGTTCGAGGAATTGGTGCAGGCCAATCGCGCCGGGCTCTATGTGGAGCGCAATTTTGCGCTGCAAAACGCAGCGTAGGAATTATCCCTCGTCCCGGTTCAGCGTTTCTGACCCTGCAAGGTGATCGCCGATATTCATGCGCTCATGGAGAATTTCCGCGATACCGATCGCACCGTCTTCGAGCATTTTCCAGTAGACGAAATGCTTACCGCATCGCGCATAACGACCGGTCACGCCGAATTCTGCTTGGACCAGACGGCCTTGAACGTCGCCGTTCGCAATGCCCTCGAAACAGGCAAACAGATCGTGGACGTAGTGTTCCGCCTGTGTCTCGCCCCAAGTCGCGAGCGTGTAGCAGTAAATGTCATCAAGTTGCTGGTTGGCCGAAGCCGACAGACGGTAGCGTGCCGCCATCACCGCGCGGATCGGTTACGGCGGATGACATCAGCGGCGCTCACCTCGGTATAGGCTCTGTCGGGCAAAGTAAAAGCCTGTTGCAGGGCAGCCCGTTTGGCTTCAAAGGCGGCGAGTTCGGTTTTTGCCTTGTCGCGGCGGATCAGGTCCCGGACATATTCGCTGGCATTATCGTATTCCCCGGCATCACCAATGGCAGAGGAAACATGTTCGGTCAGGACGCCACTGATGCGGACGTTGAGATTCATGGTGTTGTGTTTGGTCATGTCTCATTTTACCTGCCCGACAGAAATGCGTCAATTTATTCCCAGATATTGTTGACGATCGGCGAGTTGCAAATGCCAGCGAAGGTATTCGCAACCGCAAAACGCGATGGGGAGATCTCGCCGATTGCGGACTTCTGGAGGTCAGCGTAAAACGGTGAAAGCGTGCCCGAAGCTGCCTGATTAGCGTCTCCCTCGGCGTGTCTCCGTGAGAGGCAAGCATGGTCCGGTTTTATAGACTGGGATCGCCTCTCGCATGATTGTAATGTACCCGATATGCAGAGCCTAACCGCAACCTATTGTGTAGGATCATGCTGAAGAGAAAGCTCATATTCATTGCTGCTGCAATTGGCTGCGTAGTGATTGTCGTCGCGGCCTGGTTCGGTTCCGTGTCTTGGTATACAGATAGCGCTGCTGATGCAGCCCGGGATCGTGCACGGTTTTATCGCGCGACGCTTCGTTCCTCTCTTGAACGTTTTGAACATCTTCCCTTCGTTTTGGCCAAAGACCCCTTCGTCATCGATGCAGCGGTCGAAGGCAGCGGAGATTCAATCAATGCGAGGTTGGAGGACTTTGCGAGAGAATCTGGAGCGGATGCGATTTACCTAATGAATCGCGACGGGTTAACAATCGCCGCTAGCAACTGGCGCGAACCGCAGAGCTTTCTCGGTCAAAGTTACGCATTTCGTCCATACTTCATCGACGCATTTGAGGGGAAGAAAGCTCGATTCTTCGCAATCGGAGCGACAACAAGTGAGCCCGGCTATTTCATCGCAGAAAGTGTCAACGACGTGTTGGGTGAGCCGGTCGGTGTGGTTGCAGTCAAAGTAGATTTGCGACCGATGGAAGATTCTTGGCGCGAAGGTGGAGAAACGGCGTTTGTCGTGGATGCAAATGGTGTGATCGTTTTGAGTAGTCAGGAAACTTGGCAGTATCGGACGGTCGACAAATTGACTGATGTGCAACGCAGTTTAATCGAAAGACAACGCCAATTCGCGGATGAGCCTTTGCTTCCGCTGAGAATCGAGGATCTCGGGACATCGATGCGGATTGATAGCGCAAACTATGTCAGCGCCGATGAAGAAGTAGGCCGACTCGGCTGGCATGTCCGATACTTGACGCCTTCTGAACAGATTGCCGAGCGGGCAAGGCTCGTTATAGTCGTTGTTGCGGCGACGATCCTTGCGGCAATCGCAGCCTTGCTGACCATGCGATCAAAGCGGATGGGCCGAGCCCTTGTTGACTCTGAACGAGACGCGCAGGAACTGCGCGGTGTCAATGATGCGCTATCAAAAGAAATTGAAGAGCGACGCATAGCCGAAGAGCGCCTTCAGGTCGCACAACGCGAACTTCGACGAAAGGGTCAACTCGCAGCACTTGGGCAACTGTCCGCCTCTGTTTCGCACGAGTTAAGCCAACCGCTCGCAGCTATGAAAACACAGATGGCCACTATGCGGATCGAGCCACCGAGCGCTGAAGAGCACACCCAGTTCTTAACAAATATGGAAGGTCTTACCGATCGTATGATCGGGATCACCAAACAGATGAAATCCTTTGCGACGAAACCGAAGGAAGCCCGTAGCGTCTTGGATTTACGTGACATCTTGACGAGTAGTTTGGCAATCGTGAACCCACAGTTTGATTCATCAGGAATTACTGTTCAATCAGCGATGCCTGGTCAACCCGTTGCAGTAAAACTTGAGGCTCTGCGTATCGAGCAGGTCGTCGTCAATCTGTTGAAGAACGCTATGGATGCAGTCTTGGATGCACCTGAGAAAACCGTGGCGATCGAGATGTTTGTTCACGATGGCGCAGCGCGATTGGTGATCACAGACTCTGGTGACGGGTTGACTGAGGAAGCAAGAAATAGGCTGTTTGAACCTTTCTACACAACCAAAGCCTCTGGGGACGGCCTTGGATTGGGACTGGCTATCTCTGCACAAATCGTCGATGAGTTCGGCGGGCAGCTCACAGGTAAGAACGCGTCTGCTGGCGGCGCGGTGTTTACACTCGATCTGCCTCTGCACGAAGCGATTGATGAAGAAGAAGCTGCATGAAGGCTGAAAATGGGCAAGTCGGCACCGTCGTTCTTATCGAAGACGATAGCGAACTGCGGACGTCCCTCGCCCAGTACCTAGAGAAACTTGGTCACGCTGTAACAGCATATCGCCGTGCCGAGCCTGCCGTTGAACTGATCGACCGTGATTTCGATGGTGTCATTGTTAGCGACGTCAGAATGCCAGGCTTGTCTGGCATCGACTTTCTTCAGTACCTACAGCGCGCAGACACCGATTTGCCTGTTATTCTCATAACTGCGCATGGGGATGTTCCGATGGCGGTCCATGCCATCCAATCAGGTGCCTACGATTTCCTGGAGAAGCCGTTCGAGCCCGAAAGTCTCGCTCGTCTCATCGGCAGGGCTCAAGCCGCCCGCCGCTTGATCCTGGATAACCGGCGACTGCGTGCTCGTCTCGGAGAAACCTCCGGGATCGAGTCCATCCTGATAGGCGAAAGTGCGCCGATGCGCCGGTTGCGCGAAAACATCGTCGATTTCGCGACGACCGACGCTCCGGTATTAATCCTTGGAGAAACAGGTGTGGGCAAAGAGCTTGTAGCGCGGTGCCTTCACCAAAGCAGCGACCGCGTTGCCGATCCTTTCGTGCCGATTAATTGCGCAGCAATCCCTGAAAACCTTTTCGAGGCCGAGCTTTTTGGCCATGAAGCAGGGGCCTTTACCGGAGCTGGAAAGTCTCGCGATGGTTATTTCCAAGCCGCACATCGAGGCACACTCATGCTCGACGAGTTGGGCGAACTTCCACTTGCGATGCAGCCAAAGCTTCTGCGCGCCCTTCAGGACGGCGCTGTGACTCGCGTTGGCGCGACGCGACCCTCGGAGGTTGATCTGCGTATCGTTAGTGCCACGAATTCCAGCCTCGACAGTCTCCGCGCATCCGGCGAGTTCCGCGACGATCTCTTCTATCGGTTAAACACGCTCGAACTGCATGTCCCTCCGCTGCGCGAACGAGAGGGTGATGCGCTCGTCCTATTCTCGATCTTCGTCGAGCGCTTCTCGAAAAAATATGGCGTTGAACCTCCAGAACTAAATCCTGACGATGCAGCGACCTTAATGGCCCACTCATGGCCCGGAAATGTTCGCGAACTCCTACACATCGCCGAGCGATACCTAATTTCATCACGTCGTGGTCGGACTGCAGTTGGAGATCTGATAAATGTTTCTGAAGAGAGTGGAAACGAGGGCGCGCAGCGATCGTTGAAAGATCAAGTGGATGCATTCGAACGCGTCTTAATTTCACGCACGCTATCGGAAAAACGTGGGGACATCGCTGCATCTTGCGAAGCACTTGGCGTTCCGAGGCGGACGCTCAACGAGAAAATGACACGGCACGGCCTTTCTCGTTCGAGCTTCGTTTGATAGGCAAGAATCCGCCCACGCTTGACCAATGAAACGGCGGATTTTCGCCGAAAGATAATTCCAAACATCAAAATATTACCTGCAATATCAAATAGTTAACGAATTATTAATTGTTGGCCCTCCTCTTGCTACGTCCTTCTCAACCGCCACATCTGAGCTGGCGTTGTTTTGGGAGGAACTAATGAGTTTTTCACGTCGCGGAACGATCCTCGGTCTTGTGGCTGCACTTGGCATGTCCGCATCTGGAGCTGCCAAAGCGGAGGGAGCTGACTATCTCCTGGCTACAGCTTCTACGGGTGGAACATACTATCCGGTTGGTGTCGCGCTTGCCACGCTCACAAAGGTCAAACTTCAACTGAAGCAGAAGATCAGCATGGCTGCGATCAACTCTGCTGGCTCCGGCGAGAATGTCCGGCTACTTCGCGAGAACGAGGTGCAGTTCGCCATCCTGCAGGGTCTCTTTGGTTACTACGCTGCAACAGGCACTGGACCAGTAGCAGCCGATGGCAAGCAGACAAAGTTGCGCTCGATTTCGATGCTTTGGCAGAACGTCGAACAATTCGTCGCGTCGGGTGCTGCGGCACCGACGGGCACAGTTGCTGACATTGCCTCCATGAGCGGTTCAAAAGCCGCACTCGGCAAGAAGAACTCTGGCACGATTGGTTCGAACACGGTTCTCCTGCGCAATCTTGGCGCTGATATCGCAGGTTTCGATCTCGTCCATGCTGGTTACGGTCCATCGGCCGAAGCCCTTCAGAACGGTCAGGTCACGCTAATAGGAACACCATCGGGTCCGCCAACAGGAGCGCTGACGAAACTCTTTGCTTCTGCTGGCGGCGGCGTCAAGCTGCTGTCGTTTACGCCGGAACAGGCGGCGCAGGCGGATGGCGGTCTCGGTCTCTGGACGCCCTACGTCATCAAAGGCGGCACCTATCCGGGCATCGACTCAGATGTGACGACGATCGCGCAGCCTAACTTTCTAGCAACCACGGCAGACATACCCGAGGAGCACGTCTACCTCATCACGAAAACGATGTATGAGAACCTGCCGTTCCTTAACTCAATCCATAAAGCCACCAAAGCTATGGCCGTCGAGAAAGCACTCGCAGGGCTTCCTGTGCCGCTGCATCCGGGCGCAGCACGCTATTACCGCGAAGCAGGTATTCAGATCCCCGCAAATCTGATCGCTCAATAAGAGCGCCGCGTCGCTCCCAATCTTGGGAGCGGCGTTTCCTCTATCAGGGAGCTGAAAAATGATTGACGCTTTTGCCGGAGGCGGCAACGAGCGCAGAACGCTTCCGCGTGGGTGGTGGAAAGCGATCTTCGTTCTCTGTGCCATGCTCTCTGTCTTGCATATCTACTTTGCATTGGTGGCTGATCTCTCGGAGCTGATGCGAAACGCCATACATTTCGGCGGATTCGCTTTCCTCTGCGCGCTGACCTACCCAGCATTTCAGGCTACACGATTCAGCGGAGGAGTGACTTGGCGATACATTGACCTCGCCTTTGGCGCTGCGGTTGCCGCAGCTGCGATCTACCTCGCCTTTGCGGAAGACGCGATCTATGCGCGCGGTGTTCGGCTTTCACCGCTCGACTGGCTTGCCGGTATTGTTGTGATCCTCGGTGCTATTGAACTAACCCGTCGCGCAACCGGGTTCGTGATCCCGGTATTGATTGTTCTGGCCCTCAGCTACATCGCATTTTGGGGTCAGTACGTGCCTGGCGTTTTTCGGTTCGCTGGTTTGTCACTCGAAACGGTGATGTTCCGCTCAATCTATGGCGATGACGCCATATTCGGAACGATCGCCCGCATTTCCTCAACCTATGTGTTTTTGTTTATCATCTTTGGCGCTTTCCTTCTCCGCTCCGGGGCTGGTGATTTCGTCATCGACATGTCCCGAGCGGTTGCAGGAAAGATGGTTGGCGGCCCCGGCCTCGTCGCAGTAATGGCATCGGGGCTGACGGGTACGATTTCCGGGTCTGCCGTCGCCAACACAGCGTCTACCGGGGTCATCACAATACCGATGATGAAGCGCGCCGGCTTTCCACCAAAGTTTGCTGCTGCTGTCGAGGCAAGCGCGTCAACGGGCGGGCAGTTGATGCCGCCGATCATGGGCGCTGGCGCATTCGTGATGGCCGCCTATACGCAAATTCCCTACGAGACAATTGTGGCGGCGGCGACGCTTCCGGCAATCCTCTATTTCGCCTCCGTCGCTATGTTCGTCCGCATCGAGGCCAAAAAACAAAACCTGATGCCGTTCACTGAAGAAGGCGTCACTATCGGTGAAGCGATCCGCAATGGTGGTGCGAGTTTTATTATCCCGATCGGGCTTTTGATCGGGCTTCTTGTCAGCGGTTTCACGCCGACCTATGCCGCAGCCATCGGTATCGCCGCTGTGGTGGCATCGAGTTGGTTGACCCGTAATCCAATGGGGCCGAAGGCGGTATTCGAGGCCTTGGCTCTCGGTGCACGCAACATGGTGATGACGGGCGTGCTGCTGTGCTCCGTTGGATTGGTCGTCAATGTGATCGCGACTGCAGGGGTAGGCAACGTCTTCAGCCTCATGATCGCTGACTGGTCAGACGGTAACGTCCTAATCGCTATCACTCTCATTGCTCTGGCATCGTTCGTTCTCGGCATGGGTTTACCCGTTACTGCGGCGTATATCGTTCTGGCGACGCTGTCCGCGCCGGCGTTGGCGGGGATGATCGGTGATGGTCAGCTCGCTCAACTGGCAGCCGCTGGGAGCCTGCCCGCCGAGGCCGCCGCCGTCGTGATGCTCGCGGCCCCCGAGGCGGTAAATGCTCTCACAGGGCCGATGCCGCTTGGCGAAGCGCAGGCCCTGATCTCAAGCTTCGCACCGGAAATTCGAAGCACCCTTCGTGACATGTCACTCGACACCGAGGCGACCACTTTCGCGTTGCTCTCTGCACACATGATAATCTTCTGGCTAAGCCAAGATTCAAATGTCACGCCCCCCGTCTGTTTGGCGGCCTTTACAGCAGCAGCAATCGCCAAGTCGAGCCCGATGGCGACCGGCCTCGCGAGTTGGAAGGTGGCAAAGGGTATATATATCATCCCGCTCCTTTTCGCCTACACACCGCTGCTTTCCGGTAACTGGGGTGCAGCCCTCGGAATTTTCTTCTTGGGCTTGATCGCTGTCTACGGCCTTGCCGCCGCACTCGAAGGATGGATGGAAGCGCGGCTCCCGCTGTTGCTCAGATTGCTTTCCGGCGTAGGCGGGATCGCATGCCTTTGGCCTGGGATGCTCTGGCTCAACGGCCTCGGAGCCATTGCGATTATCACGATTTTCTTCACGACATTCAGAGCGGGGAAACATCCGCCAGCAGAGGCAGTGGTGCAGGCGTGAGTGTCTCCGCGTCACACGGAAGCACTCCATAAGCATGGAAGATCAATCGAGCGAACACCAAGGAGGGAAAATTCGATGACTAAAACAAGAGCAACTCTGATCTTGATCGTTACTCTGGCGTTGGCAGGGTGCGCCGAAACGACAACACCACAGACAGCAGCCCCAGCGCAGGCTCAGTTCACTCCAGCATCTTACGCGGGGATATCTGATGAGGGCACGATGAGCGTCCTAAAGGAGGCAGAAGAGTCGTCCGCCAAGGCGTCTGCTGCGTGTGGAACATACGATGCGTCCGGTTACAACAATGCGGTCGCTTTGGCACAGAGCGGGAAGCTCACCGAGTCTCAGATTGAAGCCGCCAAGGCTATCGTCGCAGGCGGAAAAGCTGCGTCCAAATGCAAGAAGTAATCGCACCGAAGCGATAGAATGCGTGAAGCTGCTGCCCGCGTTGTCGGGCAGCAAAAATACCACATACGCAATCAAATAAGCCAACTGCCGAAGGACGGAGGCCAGTATGCCCCAAGGAAACGAGGGCAACATCACGCTCCCGCAGGAACCTGCGATTAGGACGATTGCTATGCCGTCAGATACAAACTCGGCAGGTGATATCTTTGGTGGTTGGCTCATGGCTCAAATGGATCTTGCCGCCGGTAACGCTGCAGCCCGTAGGGCGGGCGGTCGTTGTGCAACCGTTTCGGTGCAATCCATCAATTTCCATAGTCCTGTCCATGTTGGCGATGAAGTCAGCGTCTTTGCACATCTTAAGACCGTCGGTCGCACCTCAATGAAGTTTGATGTCGAAGCATGGCGGCGTAGCCGTGATGGTGACGCGCGTGAAAAAGTCACGGAAGCAACCTTCACGTTCGTTGCCATTGACAGCGGTGGACGCCCTCGCGCTGTCCCGGGCAACCGGGGTAATACGGATTGATGGTCTACGGTTCCTCCTAACTGCCCGTCGGTCTCCCTGCTGACGGGCGCCTTTTTTCCCCTTTGGTTGCGATAGATCACTCTTTGCGTCTACCTGCGAAGCCTCCACCCTACGGAACTCCTGTTCAATACGACTGATTTGCATGCGTACAATACGGAATCGACCGGGACACCGGCGCCACCCACATCAGATGGTCGGCTGTATTGCCACGACACGCCGGGACTTGGTGTCGAGCCCGATTTTGAGAGTCTTGGAGATATCGTGGCTGCCTATGAGTGAGAGCGATGCGTCTGATCGGACATCATCGCAACCGTCGATTTTGCAAGTGCGAAAGGCCGGTTCTGGCCATACCACACCGTCTTTCGCAACGCACCCAAACGGCAGAGATGCGCTCCAAGCAGCCTCCCGCAGCGCACAATCGAATGGGCTACGCCGATTGATCAGCGCCACGGGCAAAGAATTTGCTGTGATGCGAGAGACTGGTATGATTCGGTTGAACCAAACGTCTCATGACCACTTCCCCCGGCTCCGTAGGCCTTTATCCTGCCAAGGACGGCACGATCTTCGCGACGTTCCGGGCGGGTGATACCGGGGTGCCGCTGGAAGACCTTCTGCCCGCCTCCGGGCGTGGCGAGGGTTTTGAGGATTTTCCGGTCGCGGATTATTTTGATTATGCCCATCTGTGGTTTGCGACGGCGGCGCAGATCGAGGCGCTGAACAAACACGTCAGAGACGCGGACCTCCTTCCCGGCCAGACGACGAAAGTCGCGCGGGTGCCGATTGATTTCAAAGCCTACAAACTTCTGCGCAGAGGCGGCACGATCGACAATGAACGGCTGAAGGAGATGTTCCTGGCCATTGCCATGCTGTGGGAGCAGGCAAAGCCGGTCGCCCCGGTCCCGGCACTCTTCCACGGGCTCTACCGGCAAGGAATGCCGCCGCACAAAATCGCCGCATCGCTTTTGCGGGCGCATCAATCGGGGGATATTGTGAATGGTGCTCTCGATCTTGAGCGCATCAAGGCCGACCCGATGTACCAGATCACCCAAGCGGCCTTTCTTGTCTATGCCGAGCACCGGGGCCTCGACACAGACGCTGCCTACAAACAATCCGATATCGATGCCTTCAAGACCCTCTGGCGGCGCTGGACGCGGCGCGATGGCGATACGGTGCCGGAGACCCGTGATGCCTATCTCGTGTGGCAGGATTGTCGCCGCCTGCGCCTGATCGATGCGCAGGGCAATGCCAATACCGCCAATGCGCGACGGTTGGCGCAGCATATCTGCGAGCGGGCTGATGCGAAGCCTGACTTTGACGCCCTTGCCCTCTGGGCCGAGGATCAGTTCGAGCAACAGGTGACGGCGCAGGCCGTGCAATCGAAGACATCACAGAAAGCCCTGCGCAAACGCAGGAAACTAGGCAGGATGAACAAGAAACGGGGGCGACGGTAAGCGGTCAGGCGTAGCCCTATAGCGGTGGAACATCCAGCCAATACCGGGTATATCGCCGTGTTCCCGTGCGCCGGAGCGCGCCCATCTTCACGAGATCAGCCAGATCGCGGGTCGCCGTGGAGGTCGGTGCCCCGGTGATGCTTTTGTAATTGGCCGCACTCAAGCCGCCCTCGAACCCGTCCGGTTCAGCGCGGAACAGACGGATCAGCACCTTCTCCTGCCGGGTATTTAATTGCCCCCGCAGACGATCCAGCATTCTGGTCTTGTCGATCAGGCGGATCAACCGATGTTCACTGCGGGTCTGGGCTTCCAGAACCATTTCCGCGAACCAGACCAGCCAGTCGGTAATCCCGAGTGATTTATTGGCCGCTTCCAGCGCGTCGTAATAGGCTCCGCGATGGCGTTCGATGGTCTGGGACAGGGCAATCAGGCTGGGCTGCCCAATAGATTGGGCGAGGGCCTTTTCCGCCAAGGCACGGGCGATACGCCCATTGCCGTCCTCATAGGGATGGACACACACGAAATAGAGATGCGCGATCCCCGCACGGGTCAGGATTCCAAGATCTTTGGAATTCCAGAACCATGTAATGAAGCCGTTCATTTCCGCGTGCATCTGCCCCGATGGCGGAGCCTCGAAATGGATTTTTGGCTTGTAGTCGGGGCCGGAGATGACCTGCATGGGTTCGGCATGCTGGCGGTAGTCGCCGATCATGGCCAGATCGCGCCGGTCATTCATCAGCATCCTGTGCCACCCATGCATTGTCTCGTGATCGAGCGGGTGATCAAAGTCCTGATAGAGAGCCACCATCATCTCGGCGATACCCGCTTCGGCGGGGGATGATCGCCGGTGATCGGTGGCCAGCCCGAATTGTCGCCGCACCGATGACTGGACCGAATCCCGGTCCAGAAACTCGCCTTCGATGGCCGAGGTTTTGACCGCCTCGTCGCTGAGAAGATCAACCCGCAGTTCCGTGCGGTCATCGTCATCCAGATGCCGCCAAGCGCCAATGAGTTGACCTGATCCCTTCAGGAACCGGTCTTCAAAAGA
>CALFVD010000196.1 GCA_937928005.1 uncultured Neomegalonema sp.
ATTTGTAGCGGGTATCCTGTGGCTTGCGAGGACGCGATCCGCGTTCCGCTCAGATACGGATGAGGGCATTGATCGGCTTGCCCCCATCAGCTTCGAGACGATCTATGCGTGGATTTACTCGAAAGCCCGCAAGGCCGAGAAACTGTGGCGGTATCTGCCGCGCAGGCGAGCCATCCGCTGCATTACCTGACCGAACATTTCCAATGGGAGGATTCGGTCGAGCTTGCACTGGAGAACACTGGCGAAACGGTAGAAGGCGAATTAATTCTGATGAACGATATCGATGCCAAACTGCCAAGCCTGATTTCGGGCTAGGGGTATCAAATTCAAAATGGGGTTTCAAATGGAGGACGGGAAAGCGCCATGTGCGATTATATTATTGATAAATAACGATAATTATTAGTGAAATGGCGGAGGGACGGGGATTCGAACCCCGGAGACGGTTGCCCGCCTACACACTTTCCAGGCGTGCGCCTTCGACCACTCGGCCACCCCTCCGTCGCGGCGTATCTATACGCCTTGATCACTACTGTGCAAGCCTTCTGCCACGCTCAGATTGACAAATGACCAATATCTGTGTCGAGATGGGCGCTTTCATAGGCCAACATTGCCCGTTTGACCGGTAATCCCCAATGGTAGCCGCCCAATGCGCCAGATTTTCGCAGGGCGCGGTGACAGGGAATCAGCCACGATACCGGATTGCGCCCAACCGCCGTTCCAACGGCGCGAACGGCTTTGGGATTGCCGATTCGTGCGGCAATGTCGGAATAGGTCGTCACATGGCCAGACGGGATCGCCATCAACGCTTCCCAAACCTTGATCTGAAAAGGCGCGCCCATCACGCTGAGATGCGCACCATTGGCACTGCCGCTAAATATCTCGGCAAGGAGGGTGGCCCCGCGCGCCTGATCTTCACGGTGACGAGCATCGGGCCAACGGGTGTGCATATCGGCGAGGGCGGCATCGCGCCCCGTCTCCGCCGTGAAGGCGAGACCACAGATGCCGCGCTCGGTCCAATGTACCATCCCCTCGCCAAATGGCGTGTCGCCCACGCCATAGGCGATGTCTAAGCCGGTTCCGCCCTGCGCAAACTCCCCCGGCGTCATCGCTTCCCAGCCAACGAAGAGGTCATGTAGGCGGCCTGGCCCCGACATGCCCGTTTCCAGCGCGGTATCAAGCACGCTGTGCCGCTCGCGCAGCAATGTCTTGGCGTGGCCGAGAGTCAGGTATTGTTGGTATTTCTTGGGGCTGACGCCGACCCAGCGAGAGAACAAGCGTTGAAAATGGCTTGGGCTAAGCCCTAGATGGGCGGCGATAGCATCAAGGCCGGGTTGTTCGTCCTGTGTAGAATCGATAAAGCGGATCGCTGCCGCTATGCGGTCGTAATCGCTGTTGTATTGATCCATGATTCGCCCCTCTTCGCTATCTGCGAAAATTAGGGCAGGGCGTATAGGTCGCGCCACCCGCTTCCTGCGATGCCCTCAACAGAAAAAGGCGCGTAGGGCGGCGGCGGTGTCGCGCGGGTTTTCTTCGGGTAGGAAATGGCCGGAGCTAATTGGCTCGCCGCATACATCCACGCACCAGTTACGCCAGATATCGAGAGGTGTTTCTGCACTCTGGGCAATGCCGGATGCGCCCCATAGGGCAAGGGTGGGGGCATTGATGCGCGTGCCTATGCTCTGTGAGTGTAGATCGTGATCAACATCGATGCTGGCCCCTGCGCGGTAATCATCGCACATTGCTTTTAGCCGTATTGGATCAGTGAAGTTACGGCGGTAGCTGGCTAATGCATCCGGTGCAAAAACGTCGAGTGACTTGGTGGCGGTCCAGCTTTTGAGTGTGGTGTCGATGAAGGCATCAGGTGCCGCCCCGATCAGCGTTTCGGGGAAAGGGTATGGCTGTGCTAAAAACGCCCAATGGTATATCTTCAAGGCAAAGCCTCGATCCATCTTCGCCCAGTAATCTGAGGTTGGTAGGATATCAAGGACGGCAAGGCGCGATACACGCTCAGGGTAATCCAGCGCCATGCGATAGGCGACGCGGCCCCCCCGATCATGACCCGCAACATCAAAGATTTCATGGCCTAATTGCACCATGATTTCGATCATCTGATTGGCCATTGCGCGCTTGGACGCGGCCTCCACATTTGCGGGGGCGTCGCTATCGCCATAGCCGGGTAAGTCGGGGATGATAAGGGTGTAATGAGTGGACAGAATGTCTGCAATCGTCTGCCACATCAACCGATTCTGCGGAAAACCATGCAGAAGTAAGAGAGGCGGGCCACTCCCGCCAATGCTCGCTGTAATCGTACCACCCGTCGTCTCGAACGGGCGGTACTTTGTCAGATCCATGGATCAGCCAGCCTCGCGCACATCAAGGCCCAACTCGCGCACTTTACGGTAGAGTGTCGAGCGGCCAATACCGAGGCGGCGGGCAATCTCGGACATATGGTTAGAATACTTGCGGATGGCGAGGTGGATCATATCCGCTTCGACCTCCGCCAGTGTCCTCAGATGCCCTTCCGCGTCTAGCGCATTGATGCCACCATTTGCGCCACCGCCATGCAGCCCCTCGCCATCGACCCCGATGTTTGACTCTTCGGACGCATGGCCTGAAATACCAATGATTTGCGGGAAGTCGTGCAGAGTCAGCAATTCACGATCCGATAGCACGACGGCGCGATATACGGCGTTTTCGAGTTGACGCACGTTACCGGGCCAACGGTAATCGGTCAGCATATCGCGCGCTGAGGATTCGATACCCCGAACAGGTTTGCCTTCTTCCGCCGCGAATTTGCGGACGAAGTAATCGATCAGTTCCGGGATATCTTCCTTACGATCGCGTAGAGGCGGTAGGTTAAGAGGGAAGACATTGAGGCGGTAATACAGGTCTTCGCGGAATGTATTCTCCGCAACAAGTTGTTGAAGGTTACGATTCGTCGCCGAGATTAGGCGGATATCGACCTTGATTGGCTTGCTGCCACCCACGGGGTCGATCTCGCCTTCCTGAATAGCGCGGAGCAACTTGACCTGTACCTGCGGCGGCAATTCGCCGACCTCATCGAGAAATAGGGTGCCGCCATCGGCCTCCTGAAACTTGCCGATTTTCTTTGATGTCGCTCCGGTAAATGCCCCTTTCTCGTGGCCGAACAGAATCGATTCGACCAAGTTTTCGGGAATCGCGCCACAATTCACCGCGACAAATGGTTTGCCAGAACGATCAGAGGCTCCTTGAATAGCGCGGGCCATGACTTCTTTACCGACGCCAGATTCGCCTTCGATCAAAATCGGGATATTCGATTGTGCGGCGCGCTCCGCCAACATGATCGACTGCCGCATCACGAGGCTTTTCGCGATCAAGTCGGAGAAGAGGAGCCGATTATCCGTTTTGCGTGATAGTTTAGATATCTCGCCGGTCAGCACATTCATCTTCAGCGCATTTTGGATCGAAACCTGTAGGCGCTCTGGGCTGGCGGGCTTGACGATGAAATCATTCGCTCCGGCCTGCATCGCCTGTACAACAGTAGACACAGACCCGTTGGCCGTAAGCACAACAATCGGCATCGCAGCCATTTCAGGGCGAATCTCTTCGAGAACTGTGATCCCGCTAACGCCAGGCATGACAAGATCGAGAAGGAGCAGATCGACTGAGCCACCTTTTGGACCACGCAAAGTATCGAGAGCCTGACGACCATCGGAGGCGGTTAGCGTGCGATATCCTTGCGCACCGACGACGGATTCGAGGAGCCTGCGCTGTGCCGGATCATCATCCACGATAAGAATTGTCTGTGCCATTTTGCCTCTTTGTGCGCTGTCCGGAGCGATTTATCTAGTCATGTAGGAAAGGTGGGAGAGAGATGTAAGCGTTAAGGGTGCAACTTGATGCCGGGAAAAAGTTCAATCCTGTACATATAATGCCAATTATGAGGCATATGTGTTGAGTTTTCCCCTATGATTTGGAGCATCTTGTTACATGTAGCGTTCAATTCGACACAGCACGGAAAAAGTTAACAAAAGGTTAACGTGGGTCAAAAACGGTTGTATTTTTGTCCCGAAGCGACACGTATGCTTGTTTTTGTTCCCCCTGAGTCGGACTGTGCCTTCGATGCTACGCAGTTCTAAAAATGGCCCTTAATATGACGTATTGATGGTGAAGCAATTGCGCTTAGGCTTGAAACGTGACACTCAAGGGGTAGGTAGGTGTTCTACGACACTGATTGTCGGGACTATCTGCTGAAAATGAAGAATACGGTGTAACGCAAAGTTTACGGAGAGAGGGATGAAAACGATATCCCGCATTATGGCCGCTTCCGCCCTTGTGGCTGTTGCTGGCTGCGGCAAACTACCCGGCGCAAGTCTTGGCGGGACATTTCTGGTCGAGCCATTCCTCGGTCTTGGCATCCCGACGAGTGGATTCAGTTCCCCTGCTCAGACGTACAGCGCTGCTCTAGCGCGTGAGTATCAATCCCTCGCCCGTATTGCGGCGACGGAAGACGTTAACTGGATCGACGCATCCGCGTACATGCGTAAAGGATACGCAGCACTTCGCGGTGAATCGATTCAGCCATGGCAGCCTTCGGTGCTTGGGCTTTCTGGCGAAGCTGATTCGGTTTATCAGCGTGTTGTCAGCACGATCAACGCGAATGCTGGGCGAAACCCGGTTGCTTGCGCGCGTGCATTGGCGCTCTACGACAACTACGTCGAAGAGCTGTCTGAAGGCTCACATGCTTGCACCGATCCTGCAGTAGTTCTCGCTGAATTGAACGAGCAGTTGAATGCGTGTGGTTTTGCAGCGGCAGCGCCCGTCCCACTACCGCCGCCACCGCCTGCGCCGGTTTACACACCGCCTCCTGCGCCAGTGCCGGTTTATACGCCGCCTCCTGCGCCGGTGCCAGCTCCTGCTCCTGTATATGTGCCGCCGGTCGTCGAAGCACCAGTTGTCGTCGAGCCGTATGATGCATGTCAGGCTGCCAGTGTTCCGGCAAACTGTACCTGTGATGGTTCCACGGGTAATGCAATTCTCACTTGTGAGAGGGTCGTAACCCGCGAAGTCGTGAAGGAAGTGGTCAAGGAAGTACCTGGTCCTGAGCGGATTGTGACAAGGGAGGTGCAGGTTCCTGCTCCGGCACCAGCGCCCGTCCCTGTCCCTGCTGCTACTCCTGTGTATGAGGAGGCTCCCGCGCAAGTGCCGGCTACGGTTACACCGCCACCACCGCCGCCTGTACCTCAGAACTACACGATCTATTTCGGTTATGACCGTTATGATCTGACTGCTGAAGCGCGTCAGGTGATCGACGAGGCTGTTGCGGCGTTCCGCGCCTATGCGGCTCCGTTCATGGATATCATCGGTCACACGGATACCCGTGGCTCGAAATCCTACAACACCCGTCTGGCCCAGCGCCGTGCGGACGCAGTTGCCGGTGCAGTTGCATCGCGTGGCGTCGATCGCAGCAGCTTGCGTGTTTCCGCAAGCAGCGAGTTGGACCCCGCCGTCACGACCGGCGACGGTGTTCGCGAGGCGCTCAACCGCCGCGTGACGATCACCATCGTCCAGTAAACGACACGCGACATGAATACGGAAAGCCGCTCCTTTAGGGGCGGCTTTTCTTTTTGTGGGTACACTAAATCCTGTCCCCCACCTCGAAATCGCCGTATCGGTCCCCCATCTGTTGATGATGCGCCGATCCAGAAGCACAGGATTTCGACCATGAATGCCATGCGATCCCTTGCCATCATACTTGCCATCAGCGTTCCTTTCAGCGCGAACGCCGAGGAACGAGTTCCGCCGACCCCGCAAGAGCGTCTAGAGGAACTCGAACGCAAGGCGGATGAACTTTCTGAGACCGCCCGCGCGACGATTGAGGAGTTTGTTAACCTCATCGGCCCGATGCTGACCCGACTATCGAGACTCATCGATGACCTGCCCGTATACGAGACACCCGAAGTCCTGCCCAATGGCGATATCATCATGCGCCGCAAACGCGACAAGCCTAAGCCCATCGTACCGGGCGACACCGACGAGAACGGCCTGACCGAAACATGACGGAATCCAGTATGCTCCTGACCCCACACACCGCTCCGATCCCCCAATCACCGGACGGTGTCGCCGCCCCCGCTGCCGATGCTCTCGGTGCTTTGCCCGTATGGGATCTTACCGATCTTTACCCCGCACCCGATTCCCCCGAAATCGAGGCGGCATTCGATCAAGTCAGCGCAATCGTTGATCAAATCGCAACGAGCGAAGGCAAGCTCGCGGAAATGGATGGTGATGCCCTCGCCGCAATCGTGACGCAATACGAAAGCTTTTCGGAGACGGTAGGGCGCATCATGTCCTATGCGGGCCTGCGCTATTATTCCGACACGAGTGATGCGCTGGCGGGCAAGTTCCTCGGCGATTGTCAGGCGCGGATCACCGATATCGCCTCAAAGATCGTGTTTTTCACGCTTGAACTGAACTCCATCGAAGAAGATGCACTCGCCGCTAAACTGGCCGCCAGTCCCGCACTCGCCCGCTATCGCCCTTGGATCGACCGCCTGCGCGCGATGAAGCCGTATCAATTATCCGACGAACTCGAACGTTTTCTCCATGATCAGAGCGTCGTTGGTTCTAGCGCGTGGGTTCGCCTGTACGACGAGACACTTGCTGCCCTGCGCTTTGACGTAAATGGCGAGGAGTTGACGCTCGAAGCGACCTTGACCTTTATGTCAGATGTTGATCGCACTAAACGCGAAGCCGCCGCCCATGCGCTCGCCAAGGTGTTTGGCGAGAATCTGAGCCTGTTTTCCCGCGTCATGAACACGCTGGCGAAAGATAAGGAAATTGATGACCGCTGGCGTAACCTGCCGCAACCTGAGAGCAGTCGCCATCTTGCCAACCATGTCGAGGGCGAAGTGGTTGACGCCCTACGTGAAGCCGTTACCGCCGCCTATCCGCGCTTGTCACACCGTTATTATGCGCTGAAAGCGAAGTGGCTTGGCCTCGAAAAGCTGGAATATTGGGACCGTAACGCGCCGCTACCTGAAAAAGATGACCGCAAAATCCCATGGAGCGAGGCCCGCGATACGGTGCTGGATGCCTATGCCAGCTTTTCGCCTGATCTCGCTGATTTGGCGAAGAAATTCTTCGACAACCCATGGATTGATGCGCCGGTGCGTTCTGGCAAAGCATCGGGCGCATTCGCGCATCCTACGGTGGTTTCTTGCCACCCCTATGTGCTGGTCAATTATTTGGGCAAAACGCGCGATGTGATGACCCTTGCCCATGAATTGGGCCATGGCGTGCATCAGCTCCTCGCCGCAGAACAGGGCGAATTACTGTCACAAACACCACTAACGCTGGCCGAAACGGCGAGCGTGTTCGGCGAGATGCTGACCTTCCAATCGTTGTTGTCGCAAGAAACCGATCCGGGCGCACGCAAGGCGTTGCTGGCGGGCAAAGTCGAAGACATGCTCAATACCGTCGTGCGCCAGATCGCGTTCTATGAGTTCGAGCGCCGTATCCACGCCGAGCGCCGCACGGGTGAGTTGACCGCCGAACGTATCGGTGAAATCTGGATCGAAGTTGCTTCCGAGAGTCTCGGCCCGGCGGTAAGTCTTGCTGATGGGTACGAGACGTATTGGACCTACGTGTCGCATTTCATCCATGCGCCTTTCTATGTTTACGCCTACGCCTTTGGTGATGGCCTCGTAAATGCGCTTTACGCGCGGTATAAGGAGGGTGATCCGGGTTTCCAACAGCGGTATTTCGATATGCTGCGCGCAGGTGGGGCCAAGCATCATAGTGAGTTACTCGCGCCCTTTGGTCTTGACGCCGCCGACCCTGCCTTCTGGGATCAAGGGCTGAGCCTGATTGAAAGCATGATCGACGAATTGGAAGCGATGTCTTGAGCGAACCGGATCGCAAGGACGAAAAAGAAAAGCAACGCCTCGCCGAGGCGCTGCGCGCGAACCTGCGCCGCCGCAAGGATCAGGCGCGGGAACGCAAAGCTGATGTGTCTTCGCAGGATGATGAGGACGTTTGACCACCCTGGCCCCTGTCGCTAGACAACACGTAAAACAAAAGGGCAGGGTACATGGACAAGATCGCGGTCACGGGCGGTAATCCGCTACATGGAACGATTCCGATTTCGGGGTCGAAGAACGCTTGCCTACCGCTGATGACCGCTGCGCTGCTGACGGATCAGCCATTCACCCTCACCAATGTTCCGAATTTGGCCGATATGGCGACGATGGCGGCGTTGTTACGTTCGCTAGGGGCTGAGGTAACGCATGATGCGCAGGCGCATCGTATGGATATGCGCGTGCGCCGCCTCTCCTCACCGCTGGCGCATTATGACATCGTTCGCAAGATGCGCGCGAGTATCTTAGTGCTAGGGCCAATGCTGGCGCGTGACGGCGCGGGAACGGTTTCGTTGCCCGGTGGGTGCGCCATTGGTGCACGGCCCGTGGATCTGCACCTGAAAGGGCTGGAGGCGATGGGGGCGACCCTTGACCTGCGTGATGGTTACGTCCATGCGACGGTGCCGCGTAGCGTCAATGGTGGGCGGCTACGCGGAGTCTCATACCGTTTTCCGTTCGTTTCTGTGGGGGCGACTGAAAATCTGTTGATGGCGGCAACATTGGCTAAGGGAACGACTCGCCTCGTGAATGCCGCGCGTGAGCCGGAAATTACCGACCTAGCCGATTGCCTGAGCAGCATGGGCGCCAGGATCGAAGGGGCGGGCACATCGACCATCGAAATCGAAGGTGTAGAGGCGCTATCAGGTACGGAGCACGCCGTTATTGCCGACCGGATCGAGTTGGGCAGCTTTATGATCGCCCCGGCCATTACGGGCGGTGATGTTACCTTGCAAGGCGGGGCGTTGTCGCTGGTTTCGACCTTAGCTGAGGCGCTGGACGCTGCTGGGGTATCGATAGATGAGACGCCGGATGGCCTGCGCGTGCGACGCCGAAATGGCGTGCTTGCGCCGATATCGCTGACCACCGAACCGTTCCCCGGTTATGCGACCGATTTGCAGGCGCAGATGATGGCGTTGATGACGCTGGCCGATGGTGCGAGTACGATTACTGAGCAGATTTTTGAGAACCGTTTCATGCACGTACCTGAACTTATTCGCATGGGCGCCCAGATCGAGATCAACGGGAATACGGCAACCGTCATGGGGGTCAAATCCCTACGCGGTGCGCCGGTCATGGCGACCGATTTGCGTGCGTCGATCAGTCTGTTACTGGCCGGTCTTGCCGCAGAAGGCGAGACTGTGGTGAGCCGGGTCTACCATCTCGATCGGGGGTATGAACGGGTTGAGGAAAAGCTGCGCGCTTGTGGTGCGCAGATTGAACGGATCAGGAGTAATGACCATGAGTGACGCGAGTTTTGCTGATGGCGACCCGGCCCGCGCCGCCGGTAAGGTGGCCCTACGTGCCGATGATGCCGAAGGGCTGGGCGTTATCTCCGCGTTGATGCAGGATGCGGTTGGTAAGACTGTCGATACGGCATGGGTGCCGACGCGCCGTATCTTTGCGCTGGTGGTCAATCGGTTCCGGTGGGAAACCGCCGAGGGTGCCGATGCCTTTGAGCGGTGCCGCTGCGGTATACACGCTGAGAACGTGTTGGCAGTACGGGCGACGGGCTTCGACCCGGAGAAGGCGCAGGAGGTGTTTGAGTTACTCTCCATCGCATTCGAGCCGGGCGAGGATGGCACTGGTACTCTTACATTTGCCTGTTCTGGTGGGGCTGCATTTGCGCTCGATGTAGAGGCGCTGGACGTGTGCATGGCCGATATGGATGCGACATGGCGTACGGAGACCAAGCCCGACCATGATGAGGGTGCTTGATGACGGCGCGCAGATTATCGAGCCAAGACGCTGATTTTGAGACGCGCTTCGAGGCGTTATTGTCGCTAAAGCGTGAGACGAACGAGGATGTGGATCGGACAGTCGCGGAGATCATCGCCGATGTGGTTGCGCGCGGTGATGAGGCAGTTGTAGAGCTTACCCGGCGCTTTGATCGCTTTGATATTACGGCTGAATCGCTACTTGTTACGACTGCTGAAATCGATGCCGCCATCGCCGACGTGTCGCCTGTACGCATGGCGGCGCTGGAAACCGCCGCCGCCCGTATCCGTGCTTATCACGAGCGCCAGCGGCCCGCCAATGATAGCTGGATGGACGATCAGGGTGTAACGCTGGGCTGGCGGTGGACGCCGGTGGATGCGGCCGGGCTCTATGTACCGGGTGGGCTTGCGAGCTATCCGTCTTCGGTGTTGATGAATGCGATTCCGGCTAATGTTGCGGGTGTACCAAGGCTTGCGCTCTGCGTTCCGACGCCGGATGGCGTATTAAATCCGCTGGTTTTGGCGGCGGCACGGTTGGCAGGCGTCACTGAGATTTATCGGATTGGCGGAGCGCAGGCAATTGCGGCGCTGGCCTATGGCACAGTGACGATTCCACCTGTTGATGTCATTACTGGCCCCGGTAATGCGTGGGTTGCGACCGCTAAGCGACAGGTTTTTGGACGGGTCGGGATTGATTCTATTGCAGGTCCGTCAGAAATTCTCGTGATTGCCGATGGGGAGAACGATCCCGATTGGATCGCTCTCGATTTGATGAGTCAGGCTGAGCATGATGCGTCGGCTCAGTCGATCTTGATCACTGATGATGCAGATTTTGCCGATGCGGCGGAGCGGGCGGTCACGAAGCGTCTTGCCAGCTTGGAACGTGCGGCTATTGCCGGAGAAAGCTGGCATACATCCGGTGCGATTATCCTCGTGCAAAACCTTGATGAAGCGGCGGAACTGGCCAATCGCATTGCCGCTGAACATCTCGAACTCTGCGTCGCTGATCCCCATGCGCTAGCGGCGCGGATCCGCCATGCGGGGGCAATATTTCTTGGTCGCTGGACGCCCGAAGCGGTTGGGGATTATGTCGGCGGGCCGAACCATGTTTTGCCAACAGCACGCAGTGCGCGCCATGCCTCTGGCCTGTCGGTTTTAAATTTTATGAAGCGCACAACGATGCTCGAATGTACCCCCGTTGCGCTTGGAGCGATTGGTGGTGCAGCCGAGACTCTGGCACAGGCCGAAGGGCTAGAGGCGCATGGCCTATCGGTCCGCGCTCGCCTTGATGCGCTAAATACGGGGAACGTATGACCACCGACCGCATCGCCCATTTCAGCATCGACGATACTAATATGCCCCCCGCTTCGCCAGAAGCTGAGCAGGAGCGTAATATCGCGATCTTTGATTTGTTGGATGGCAACAGTTTCAAATTGGTAGCGGAGGATGCTGCCGCTGGTCCTTACACGGTTATCCTTTCCCCGCGCGACCGGCATCTGGTCTTTGAAGTCACTGCTGCCAATGGTGGCATCACGGAAATTGGTATTCCGTTTTCAACCTTTCGCAAGCGCGCCCGCGCCTATTTTGCGATCTGCGAAAGTTATTTTGAGGCTGTGCGTCGCCATTCACCTGACGAAATTGCGCGCCTTGATGAACACCGCAAGGCGCAACATAATGAGGGCGCTAATGCCCTACGCGAGCGCCTTGCCGAGACTGTTGTGGTGGACGACCATACGGCTCGTCGCCTCTTCACGCTTGTTTGCTCATTGTCCTATCGGGGCTGAAACACTTGCATTTTCGAGGATACGCCTCCATCTAAGGCGCGGCGGAAAGTCCCGCCACGACGAAAACAGGAAATTGAATGGCGAAGGAAGAAGTCATCGAGATGGCGGGTACAGTCATGGAACTGTTGCCCAACGCGACTTTTCGGGTCGAACTCGAAAATGGTCACGAGATCATCGCGCACACGGCTGGCAAAATGCGTAAGAACCGCATTCGCGTACTCGCGGGCGATAAAGTGCAGGTTGAAATGACCCCATATGACCTGTCGAAAGGCCGGATCACTTATCGCTTTAAGTAAACGGGCGGGACCGTGAGCGACCCGCCTTTGCGCCTCGTGCTGGCGAGCGCATCGCCGCGACGCCTTAATCTGCTTGCGCAGATCGGAGTTGTGCCAGATGATGTGCGCCCCGCCGATATCGACGAAACACCGCAGGATTCTGAATTGCCGCGCCCCTTTGCGCTGCGTCTAAGCATTAGCAAAGCGCGTGCGGTTGCGGTGACCATGGACGGCGACGGGGTTGTGCTTGCCGCCGATACGGTGGTGGCCGCCGGTCGACGTATCCTCGACAAACCCATATCAGAGGATGAGGCGCGCAAGCACCTCGCGCTGTTATCGGGGCGGCGACATAACGTCATTACCGGCGTTGCACTGATCCGTTGTCCCGATGGGCGAGAATGGTCGCGCAGCGTGGTGACGCAGGTGCGGTTCAAGCGGCTGTCACAATCCGAAATCGATGCCTATATCGCCAGTGAAGAATGGCGCGGTAAGGCGGGCGGTTACGCCATACAAGGGCGTGCGGCGCGCTTCGTACCATGGATTGGCGGATCGTATTCCAATGTCGTTGGGCTACCCCTGACAGAGACCGCCAACATGCTCGAAGCGGCGGGTTGCACCCTGTGAAGGGTCAGGTCATTGCTGTGGAGCGGAATGCGCGGGTGCTGCGTGCTGCGCTGATGACAGATGGGCGGCTTGATGCCCTTGAAATCGACCGGATTGGCGAAAAACAACCGATGCCCGGTGCGATCTATCGCTGCCGTATTAGCGAGATCATGCCTGCAATCGGAGCAGCTTTTGCCGATTTAGGGGCGGGGCAGGGCGGTTTCTTCCCCGATGCGCAAGGTCTGACCGTTGGCCAGACGGTACTTGCTCAGGTAAAGCGTGAATCGGATGGAGACAAGGCCGCGCGCCTGACGGTGGAAATCCAGTATCGCGGACAGGGGATCGTCTTTACGCCGACTCGTCCCGGCATCAACGTATCGCGCAAGATTGCCGATGTTGGTGAACGGGCGCGACTGTCAGTGGCGCTGGCGTCGCTGGCCGAGAAGGGGGGCTTCGTCTTACGCACCACTGCGGTGTCGCTGTCGGCGGATGATCTGTTAGCGGAGGCTCGCCGCCTTGTCGGTCAACATGAAGCGTTGCATGGGCAGAGTTTGCCCGGTTGTCTGCTGCCTGCTCCAGATGCTTTTGCACGGGTGCTGGAGGCTGCTCCCGCCAACACGCCCGTAATCGCCAATGCTGCCGCCGTAGATGCGTTACGGATGGCGGCGCAGGTTGAGGAAGACCCTTTTGACCATTTGGATATCGACACCCATATCGCCAGTCTAATTGTACCACGTATCGCGCTTGGTGAAGGGTGGATGTCCGTCGATGCGACGCCTGCGCTCGTCGCCGTAGATGTGAATACGGGCGAGGCACGGGGTGGCAATGCCTTGCTGCGCGTCAATCTCGATGCCGCCACACGCCTGCCAGGGGTGCTGGCTCTACGGCGGTTGGGCGGGGTCGTGATGGTGGATTTTGCGGGGGCACCAAAAGGCGATGCACGCAAGCGGATTGAACAAGCGATAACCCGTGCGGCTCATGCAAAGCTTGGTAGCCCACGCCTGCACGGCTGGGGACCGGCGGGGCTGTTTGAGATGGCCTGCGTGCGGCCTGGACGTTCGCTCGTCGCGCTGATGAAGGAGGACGAGGAATGACTGTAAAACCGCGCAAGCCCACCCGCTGCCCGATCTGTAAGGAAGCGACGGTACATGATTGGCGGCCTTTTTGCTCGAAACGCTGCGCCGATATCGATCTGGGCAAATGGGCGTCCGGCGCCTATGCCATCCCCACCGATCAGCGCCCGGACACTCCAGATAAAACCGATGAATGTCCGGTAGGATATTTGTTGCGATAGTTGCTCCCATGGAACCTCCAAAACGCAAAATGAATATCCGTGGGGCGATGATTATGCTTACGAGAGTGTCTCCGGCGGTCCCGGTGGTGAGGGCAAGGCTCCCGCCAGCGCCGACGTTTGCGTGTTGCGGAGCGGTCGGGCCTGCGCGCGAAACGGGCGCGGGCATCTTGGAGGAGGTTTGCAATGGTCCTGGCGGGGTCCGAGGTTGTCTTGCACGAATGTGGCGTAGAGCAACCTGAGATGATCCGGATCGCCACTCTGGTCGACAAGCATTGAGCGGCGCTTGCCTCGCGGGCATGAGGCGCACCGCAGGGAACCGGCAAAAAAAAAACCCGGAGCCGTAGCTCCGGGTTCGATCTGGTGCGGTTCAGACCACTTGCTAGTAACCCGACCACGTTCTCTGATCTGATATCAAAATTGAATTATGCAGTACCGGGTTTTTTTCGTCAATACCAACTTTCGATTGAAGTGGCCGTATTTTTGGGAAACGGTTTTGCATGTCCCATTCGGAGTATCGCCCATGACCTACACGCTCGGCCTCGATATCGGCACCAACTCCCTCGGCTGGGCGATCCTTGACGGGAACGCCTTCACGGCCACGGGCGCGCGCATCTTCGGCGACGGGCGCGATCCTAAGTCGGGGGCATCGCTAGCGGAGGACCGGCGGCTGGCGCGGCAGATGCGGCGGCGACGTGATCGGTATCTGCGCCGCCGCTCTGTACTGTTGTCGGAGATGATCGAGGCGGGCCTGATGCCGGTGGAGGAGGGCGCGCGCAAGGCATTGGAGCGGCTCGATCCATACGATTTGCGCGTCCGGGCGCTGGACGAACGGCTGGAGCCGGGGGAGATCGGGAGGGCGCTTTTTCACCTGAACCAGCGCAGGGGATTTCGCAGCAACCGTAAGACGGCGAAGAAGGATGCCGAGGATGGCAAGATCCGCACGGGCGTTCGCAGCCTGCACACCGCAATGGAGGAGCGCGACGCCCGCACCTACGGCGAGTTCCTGCGGATGCGCCGTGATGATGGGCAGACAGTCCGCGCCCGCCTGCGTCCCGACGAGACGGAGTACGATTTCTATCCCGACCGCACCCTTCTGGAACAGGAATTCGATGCGATTTGGGCCGCGCAAGTCAAGTATCGTCCCGACCTTCTGACAGTGGCTCTTCACGCTCGCCTGTTCGAGGTGGTGTTCTTCCAGCGCCCCCTCAAGGCGCCGAAGATCGGACGATGCCTGTTCTACGCAGAGGACCGCCTGCCCAAGCGTCATCCACTGTTTCAGCGGCGACGGCTGTTCGAGACGGTCAACCAATTGCGTATTGCCCGCACTGGCGGGGCAGAGCGCACCCTGACTCTTGAAGAAAGAAATGTGCTCATCAACAAGCTCAAGTACAAAAAAAGTATCACGTTCAAGAGTTTGGCCAAGACCCTCCGCCTCGATACCGACGAACGCTTCACGCTGGAAAGCGAACGGCGCAAGGATCTGACCGGTGACGAAGTGGCGGCCTCGCTCGGCGACAAGAAGCGGTTCGGGCAACGCTGGCAGGCTTTCGACCGCGACCGGCAATGGGAGATCGTCGAACGCCTGCACGAGACGGAGGACGATGAGGAAATCCTTGCGTGGCTCACCGGCGAATTCGGCGTGGAGCGCGAAGTGGCGCAGGCTATTGCCGATGCGCCCTTGCCTGAAGGATACGGACGCATTGGCCTGACCGCCACACGCGAAATTCTCGCCGAGTTGGAGAAGGATGTCGTCACCTATGATAAGGCCGTCGCTGTCATCCCGTCGCTGCGCCATCATTCGGATTTCCGCACCGGCGAGATCGCCGACCGCCTGCCCTATTACGGTGAGGTGCTGGAGCGTCATGTCATGCCCGGCACATCCGACCCCGCCGACGACCCGATCACGCGCTATGGCCGATTGACCAATCCCACCGTGCATATCGGGCTGGGACAGGTGCGCCGCGTGGTCAACGCTCTGATCGACAGTTACGGCCCCCCCGGCGAGATCGTGGTCGAGATCGCCCGCGACCTGAAGATGAACGACAGGCAGCGGCAGGAGAACGACAAGCGCCTGACCCAGACGACACGGGCGGCAATCGCGCGCGGCGAGAAGCTGGAAGGAGCGGGCATCCCCAACACGGGCGCGAACCGCCTGCGGATGCGGTTGTGGGAGGAATTGAATCTCGACAATGTGCAGGATCGCCGCTGCGTCTATACTGGACAGCAGATCGGTCCGACGATGCTGTTCGATGAGGGCAAGGTCGAGATCGACCATATCCTGCCCTATTCGCGCACGTTAGACGATTCCCCCGCCAACCGGATGCTGATCCTGCGCGAGGCGAACCGGCGCAAGGGCAACCGTTCACCCTTCGAGGCGAAAGACGATTTCCTCGATGACTGGGAGGTCATCGCCGAGCGCGCCACGCGCCTGCCGCAGAACAAGCGCTGGCGCTTCGCCGCTGATGCGATGGAGAAATTCGAGGAGCAGGGCGGTTTCGAGGCGCGGCAATTGGTGGATACGCAGCATTTGGCGGTGGTTGCGAAAGCCTATCTGGAAGTCGTCGCGCCGGATCGTGTGCGCGTCATTCCCGGTCGTCTGACCGAGATGCTGCGGCGGCACTGGGGTCTCAACTCGATCCTGCCGGACCACAATATTGACGCTGCGCAGCCGTCGAAGCAGAAGAACCGCCTCGACCATCGGCATCATGCCATCGATGCGGCGGTGATCGCGGCGACCGACCGGGGGCTGCTGCAACGCATGTCCACCGCCGCCGCGCGCAACGAGGCATCGGCGCTTGACGATATCGTCGGCAAGGTCGAGCCGCCATGGCCGGATTTTCGCGACGACTTGCGGGAAAGCGTGAACGCCATCACCGTCTCGCACCGCCCTGACCATGGCACGCCCGACAAGCGCGGGGCAGCATCGGGGCGCGACACCACGACGGCGCGCCTGCACAACGATACCGCCTACGGCCTGACCAGAGAGACAGACGAGAAGGGCAGTCCGCTTGTCGTGCGCCGGGTCGCCCTTGGCTCGCTGACCCCAAAGCAGGCCGAGAACGTGCGTGATCCTCTGTTGCGCGAGGCCCTGCTGGAGGCGACGGCGGGCCTGTCCGGCAAGGACCGCGAACTGGCGCTGAAGAAATTCGCCCGCAGCGGCGCGGATCGCCGCGACAAGGACGGAAACCGCCTCTACAAAGGCATCCGCCGGGTGCGCGTGACCGAGCCACTATCAGTCATCCCCATCCGTAACCGCGAGGGCCGCGCCTATAAGGGCGTGAAGGGCGACAGCAACCACTGCTACGAAGTCTGGCGGATGCCCGACGGCAAGTGGAAAGCCAATGTCGTGACCACCTTCGCGGCGAACCAACCCGGCGCAGAGGGCGACACCCGCCCCCATCCGGCGGCGAAGAAGATCATGCGGTTGCATCGTGATGATCTGGTCGCCTACCAGAAGAATGGTGAGCGTGCAATCGCGCGGGTGGTGAAGTTCGGTCAGAACGGGCAAGTCACACTTGCCGCTCATAACGAAGCGGGCGACTTGAAAAAAAGAGACGCCTTAAAGGAAGGTGATCCGTTCAAATACTTTTCTCCCACGGTCGGTGGATTGAAGAAAGCTCAGGCCCGCAAAATCCGTGTCGATGCGAGCGGTCGCATCTTCGATCCCGGTCCTCAAAAACCGTAAACGGGTCGTTAACCTTTCCGCTGCAACCATATGGTGTGGATCGGATCGTTGACATAGAAACAGATGGGCGGCATCTCGCCGCTCTGCGCGGGTTCCTGACCGTCTCGGAGGGGCGCGAGGAGGTCGGCCGCGTTCCGCTCGACGATATCGGCGCGCTGATCGTCCATGCTCATGGCATCAGTTATTCCAACAACCTGCTTGTTGCATTGGCACAGCGCAACGCGCCACTGGTCATCTGCGGTCCCAACCATGCGCCTATCTCGCATGTGCTGCCCATCGGTGGGCATCACCTGCAAGGGGCGCGGATGCGGGCGCAATGGGAAGTGGGCAAGCCATTGTTGAAGCAGGCATGGCGGCGCATTGTCATGTCTAAAATCGCCATGCAAGGAGCTGTCGTTGTTGCCTGCGGTGAGCGCGGCGGCGCGTTCGACATGCTGGCGCGTAAGGTTCGATCCGGCGATCCCGACAATGTGGAAGCGCAAGCGGCGCGCCGTTACTGGCCGCTGGTCATGGGCGGGGCGTTCCGGCGCGACCGGGACGAGGGGGGCGCGAACGCGCTGCTGAACTATGGATACACGGTGCTGCGTGCGACAGTTGCGCGGGCCATCGTCTCCAGCGGCCTGCACCCCACCATGGGCATCCACCATTCTAACAGGGCCAATGATCTCGCTCTTGCCGACGATCTGATGGAGCCATACCGCCCGATTGTGGATTGCGTCGTCATCGGCTTGCTGAGCCGGGGGGAGCATACGGTATCACCGGAGGCCAAACGCGTGCTTGCGGAGGCGATGGCCCTCGACATGCCGATGGGCGCGGATCGCAGCCCCGTATCCGTCGCGGTGCTGCGACTGGCGCAATCTTTCGCGAAATCCTGCGAAAGTGGCACGGTCGATCTTGCGCTGCCGGACGTGCCGTCGCCCCTCGACATGCGCGCGGCGATGTCCGGCGGCGAATCTCCATGAGCACGCCCCTTCCAGCCCTGAGTGGATACCGGTTTATGTGGATTTTCGCGATGTTCGACCTGCCAGTGGAAACGAAGGACGACCGGCGCGCGGCGACGAAATTCCGCCATTTCCTGCTGGACCAAGGCTTTGAAATGAGCCAGTTTTCCATCTATGCTCGCTTCTGCAACGGGAAGGAGCAGGTGGAAACCTATCTGCGCCGGATCGAGAACAACCTACCCCCGCGTGGGGACATCCACGTCATAACGATTACGGATCGCCAATATGAAAATATCGTCCGCTTTTCCAGTCAGAGCCGCCGCGCCCCGAAAAAAACGCCGGGGCAACTCGCTTTGTTCTGATTCGCACACTGGAATCGCCGCATGACCACCCGGTTCAAGTCTTTGCAGAACAAAGACTTGAACCGGGATCCACCATAGCAGATCAGAGAACGAGGTCGAGCCACAGCGCTCTGGCATCGACCATCGTTCAGGTTGTACCATAGCAGATCAGAGAACGAGGTCGAGCCACAGCTGACAACCCTGCAAGGGGCTGATGATCAGACCATAGCAGATCAGAGAACGAGGTCGAGCCACAGCTTGCATCATATGCGGTTTTCGCACGCCGCACCATAGCAGATCAGAGAACGAGGTCGAGCCACAGCCAGGCGTCCGCCGGGACGCCAAACGCGGTCACCATAGCAGATCAGAGAACGAGGTCGAGCCACAGCGATATATGGCATATCTACATCTAATGCACAACCATAGCAGATCAGAGAACGAGGTCGAGCCACAGCGGCGCTTGGCGGTTTACGTGGCGGTTGCCGACCATAGCAGATCAGAGAACGAGGTCGAGCCACAGCAGGCGCGGCCATCGGCCATGGCGGCCAGCAACCATAGCAGATCAGAGAACGAGGTCGAGCCACAGCCCAGAAATACAGCATCGCGTGCCCTTCGTCACCATAGCAGATCAGAGAACGAGGTCGAGCCACAGCTGATGGCGCTCCGACGCATTGGTTGCCATGACCATAGCAGATCAGAGAACGAGGTCGAGCCACAGCTAACGAAATGAAGCGTGCCCATGGAACCCGACCATAGCAGATCAGAGAACGAGGTCGAGCC
>CALFVD010000197.1 GCA_937928005.1 uncultured Neomegalonema sp.
AGTAATCAGACAAAAAAAATACAAATTAGAACATAAGAAAAAGTGAATTCCCCTTATCCAAGTTTGGATCTGGTTTCCTTTTTTTCACAGTCTAAAAATAGATAAATTCGTTACTCAATAGCGGCTTCTTTCTCGGTTGCGCCCATCCCGGCGCATCAGAGAAAGGAATACCGTCATGGGCTGGACCACGACATCCGATTACGAGCGTCACGCGAAGGGGCTGCTCACGATTCGTGAATACCTGGATCGCGAGTTCGCTTCCGATCACCCCGACTTTCCGCGTCAGGAGGTGCTGGACAGCAGTCTCCACGGCAAGACCGAATACTATGCGGCCATCCGCTCCACCGACCGAGAGACCGAGGCGAGCATCGTCTTCGCGCTGATCGCACTCGTCAGCTACAAGCCGCGTGATCCAGACGGGCATACGCTCGGTTGGAAAGATATGTCGGAACGCTCGGGGCCTCATTGCCACAACTGCCCCGAACGCATCCTCGCCATACTCGATGATACCGACAACGCGAATGCTCTCGAATGGCGACGTCAGTGCCGAGAGCATCGGGTGCAAAAGCGCGAAGCGGGCAGGGCGTTCCAAGAAGGGGCCGTGATCCGATTCAAGATGTCACTCGTCTTCTCGGGCGGCATCGAGCGGCGAGAATTTACCGTCGAGAAACATGGACGCGCCTTGCGCTTTCGTGCCGAGGACGGCGTTCTTTGCCGCATTCCGAGAGCACGGGAACGCGCCTTCGAGGTGATCGATACGCGAGCGGTCCCGTGAAGGTCGGAGCCGACCGCCCTGACCTCGATGCCATTCGGCGCGATCTCGTCTCGCGCGCGGATATCCTGTTCCGGGAGTGCTGGGACGAGCCGCGCAATCCGAACGCCGTCCGGTGGCGTCCCGCCCGCCGCAAACCCGGCGACGATCCACGCCGGATGGTAATGCAAGGACCGCAGCGGGGCCTCTGGTACGATTCCATGAAAGAGCAGGGCGGTGACCTGTTCGATCTGATCGCCGTCGAGCGGCTCGGTATGGCGGATGCCCAAGCTGACTTCCCGCGCGTCGTCGAGGAGGTGTCGCAGTGGCTGGGAGCGGCATCTATCCCTGCCAGCCCACCTGATCACCCCAATGCCCTGCAGAGCGTATCCGACATCGAGGTGGAGCGAGAAGCCGTCCTCGATGTGCTCGAACCGCTCGATGGCCATGCCCTTCAATACTGGACAGAGACGCGGGGGTTGGACCCGCCACCGGGACAGGTCGTCATGCGACTGCCGCCCGGTGTGCTCACTCGTCATCCCAATGGCTCGAAACTCCCCTTCGCAGAGCGCGAAGCCGTCGTCGTTCTGGGGCGCGATCTCTTTGGCAACGTCCAAGCCTTCCAGCGCATCCTGCTGATCCCCGGCATCGCCCGACGTGACCCGGCCCTGCCGAAGTTCGCGCTCGGAGCGATTGGACAGTTTCCGCCCTTCTTCCCGTCAAGGCCTCGCGACACCGCACGCAGCATTCTCGTCTTTGCCGAGGGGCCGGAGACAGCGGCGGCGATCTGGTCTGCTTCGGGTGCACGGGTGCTGGTCTGTGGTGGGGGCATGGCCCGCCGTGTTCGTGGACTGTCACGATTGGCGACCGTCATCGTCGCAGTGGAGGCCGATGCTCCGGACAGCCCTGCAGCGCGGGCGCTCGCGAAAGCCGTTTCCACCGCTCGCGCGAACGGAGCGCGCCTTGCGCTCCTGTCCTGCGGCGGAGAACCGGGTTCGGGGTTCGATGCCGCCGATCTGATCCGGGAGGAGGGTGGTCGTACCCGTCTCCGGGCGCTGGTTGCGCATCTCGCCGACCGGCTTCATCGGAGGCCGTTCTGAAAGGCAAAGGGCTGCTGCCGCTTTGCGAGCCTTGAGGCTCGGAAAAGCAAAGTGGAGCCAGCCCGATGTTACAGACCCTCGACCCGATCGATACCCGCCAGATCGCAACCGCCGTCGCCACGCTGAGCGAGGCCATGCGGTCCGGCCAACTCATCACCGCCCGGATGCTGGAACGTTTGATGGAAGAATCCTTCATGGCTCCCGCCTCCGCGGGGACGTGGGACTGGCGCTGTGGCTATGACGCGCTGGAGACGGCGAGCGCTCATGCGGTCCTGCTCGACCCAGTGGCTCCCGATCTCGCGACCTTGACCGCAGCGGCCTTGAAGCGGCCCACCCAGACCAAGCGCTCCGAAGATCAGATTCGCCTCCAGCAATTCTCCACGCCCATGCCCTTCGCGTTTCTCGCGGCAAAGGCTGCGGCGATCACGTCCGATGATGTGGTGCTGGAGCCTTCTGCCGGGACCGGCGCCCTAGCTGTTTTCGCCAAGCGCATCGGAGCGACCCTCGCGATCAACGAGACCGACCCCCGCCGCCGGGCGCTGCTGGAGATCGTGACCGGCCAGCGAGCCTCCGGGCACGACGCTGCTCAGATCGATGACCTGCTGACCGCATCCATCACGCCTACTGTCATCCTGATGAACCCGCCCTTCGCGAGTTCCTTTGACCGCGCCGAGGACAAGCACATGGCTTCCCGGCACCTGCTATCCGCGATGAAGCGCCTCGCCCCCGGCGGACGGTTGGTCGCGATCATGCCCGCGCGGTTCGGTCCTGAACGCGAAGCGGATCACTGGCAGGCGCTGGCAGCGCAATGCGCGATCCGCATCTCCGTCCTGATGAACGGATCGGTCTACCGCAAGCAGGGGACCGGGGTAGAAACCCGTCTCATCGTCGCCGACAAGATCACGGATGAGGCTGGCGATCGGGGATGTGTGTTCGCCACGGACACCGACCTTCAGGCGCTCAACGACATCATCGAAAGCGACAGGATCATTCCGGCGCGCGCGCAGGTCGATTTTCCGAACCCCGCCACCGTCACGCGCCGCCCGTCGTCACATCGTCCGGTTCGTAAAACCCCGAAGCCCCGGCTTGCAGTTCCTTCCAAGCCAGCACCCGTGAACGCTCCCCTCACATGGACGTCCTTCGAGACGCCGCGCCCGAACGAGGCGGTTTCGGATGTCTATGCCAGCTATCGCCCGCAGCGGGTGGATATTGCCGGTGCCGCGCCGCATCCGACGCCATTGGTCGAGAGCCTCGCTATGGCGAGCGTCGCACCGCCCATCCCCAATTCCACCCCGACCGTTCCGGCCCGTCTGGTCGAGACCGGCGCATTGTCCGAGGCGCAGTTGGAGACGGCGATCTACGCCTCCGATGCCCATGCCCGGTTCCTGCCTGGCGCATGGAACATCTCCGAAGACTGGCGCGAGGTATCTGCTGCCCGTGAGGATGATGGTGACGCCGTTCCCTTCCGGGCGGGGTTCTTCCTCGGTGACGGGACCGGCTGCGGCAAGGGCCGTCAGGTGGCCAGCGTCATCCTCGACAACTGGCTCGCCGGTCGCCGCCGCGCGCTCTGGGTTTCGAAGACCGATAAATTGTTCGAGGATGCGGTTCGCGACTGGACCGATATCGGAGGATCGCCCACCGACATCAAGCCGCTCTCGCGCTGGAAGCCGAACGATCCCGTGAATACCGCCAACGGCATCCTGTTCACGACCTATTCAACCCTGCGCTCGGAAGGGAAGGACGGTACGACGCGCCTTCAACAGATCGTGGAGTGGCTCACGGCAGATCGCCCCGAAGAGCATGACGACGCATGGGGTCCGGTGATCGCCTTCGACGAAGCCCATGCCATGGGCAACGCTGCGGGCGGTGAGGATACAGGACGCGGCAAAAAGACTGCCTCCCAGCAGGGTATCGCAGGCCTGCGTCTCCAGACCGCCGTGCCGGAAGCGCGCGTCGTCTACGTCTCCGCCACCGGGGCCACTACGGTGGAGAACCTGGCCTACGCCACGCGCCTTGGTCTCTGGGGCGCTGGCGCGGATTATCCGTTCCCCAGCCGCGAGGCGTTCCTCTCGGCCATGCATTCGGGCGGGGTTGCGGCGATGGAGGTGGTCGCCCGCGACCTGAAGGCCATGGGTCTCTACATCGCCCGGTCCCTGTCGTTTGAGGGTGTCGAATACGACATGGTCGAGCATGATCTGACGCCCCGGCAACGTGAGGTCTACGATGGCTGGGCCGATGCATTCCAGATCATCCATACCAATCTCGATGCGGCGATGAAGGCGACAAACATCATCGATATCGATGGCAGCTCGAATAACGGCCAGCGCAAGTCCGCTGTGATGAGCCGGTTCGAGGGTCTGAAACAGCGCTTCTTCAACCACATGCTCACAGGCATGAAGACACCGGCCATGTGCGAGGCGATCCGCGCCGATCTGGATGCCGGACATTCCGCTGTCATTCAGCTCGTCTCGACAGGCGAAGCTCTGCTCTCCCGTCGCATCGAGGGACTGTCCGAAGAGGAGAAGGCGGACCTGAACCTCGATCTCACCCCGCGCGAATACGTGCTCGGGTATCTCGAAGAGGCCTTCCCGATCCAGCTTCAGCGGGTCGTGGAGGATGAGGACGGGAACCGGACCACGGAGACGGTGATAGATGAGGAAACCGGCGCACCGGTCGTCTCCCGCGAGGCGGTTGCCCTGCGCGACGGTCTGGTCGAGAAGATGGCGCTGCTCGACAGCGTTCCGACTGCGCTGGACCAGATCATCTGGCATTTCGGCAGTGACGCGGTCGCCGAGGTCACGGGCCGGTCGATCCGCCCCGTTTATCGCGGCTCGGGCGAGACCCGACGTCTCGTGATCGAGAAACGCAGCGCATCGTCCAGCGCCTCCGAGACGAACACTTTTATGGATGGCGACAAGCGCATCCTTGTTTTCTCCGAGGCGGGCGGGACGGGGCGCAGCTATCACGCGGCGGCCACTGCAAAGAACCAGCAGCGCCGCATCCACTACCTGCTCGAACCCGGCTGGAAGGCCGATAGCGCCGTTCAGGGTCTGGGCCGCTCGCACCGTTCCGCGCAAGTCTCCGCACCGATGTTCCGGGTTATGTCCACGGATGTGTCCGGCGAGAAGCGTTTCATCTCCACCATCGCGCGGCGGCTCGATACTCTTGGCGCGCTGACCAAGGGTCAACGCCAGACGGGAAGCCAAGGCCTGTTCCGTGCAGAGGATTCTCTGGAGAGCCCCGTCGCCCGCTCTGCATTGCGCCAGTTCTACATGGCGTTGATGTTCGGCAAGGCGACGAGCATCGGGTACGACAAGTTCGAGGACGTGACAGGCCTCTCGCTCCAGACGAACGACGGGGCAATCCGCGAAGACCTGCCGCCGATGTCCCGGTTCCTCAACCGTCTGCTCGCGCTGCGCATCGATATGCAGAACGCCATCCTCGACGAGTTGACCGCGATCATCGCCGAGCGCACCGAAACCGCCCGCGAGGCGGGAACGCTTGATGTCGGGGTCGAGACCATTCGCGCCGATACGCTGACGCTGATCGACCGCCGCGTGATCCATACCGACGCCCGCACCAAGGCCGAAACCGAACTCGTGACGCTGGAGCGCGGCGACCGCATCGACAAGGTCTCCGCCACCCACGCTCTCGGCACCAGCGAAGCACGGATAGGTCTAGCCGTGAACGACGAGACCGGCGAGCCGGTGATCGTCCGCAAGGCGCGCAGCGAAGTGTTGGACGGCGGAACCACCTGCCCGCGCGTGAAGCTCGTCGGTCCTGCCCATGAGCGCTATCGCTCGAAGCAGGACTTCGAGGCCGAGCCGTGGACCGACTGCGACGAGGCGGCGTTCATTCCGCTCTGGAACGAGGCCATCGCTGCCCTGCCTGACATCGCTACGCGGCGGGTTCCGATGGTAACAGGTCTCCTCCTGCCGGTCTGGAAGCTGTTGCCAGATGATGAGCAGCGCATCTGGCGGGCTGTCACCGACAACGGCCAGACGGTCCTCGGGCGTGTTCTCTCCGAAGACGACGCTGCGCGGCTGAAGGCGATCCTCGATCCGACCGAGGTGTTGGATGCGGGGTCGATCCTGACCGCCATCGTCGACGAGGGCCGCAGGATCGGTCTTGCTCACGGCGCGGCACTGAAAATGCGCCGGGTTGGAGCGGGGAACCGGATCGAGGTCGAGGATGCGCCTGCGCCGCTCGTCGAGAGCCTGAAAGCGGCGGGGTGTTTCACCGAGATCATCCAGTGGCGGACGCGGGTGTTCGTGCCGTTCGATCCCGAGGCGCGGGAGGTGAGCGCGGGCGTGATCGAAAAGGTGCTGGCGATCCTGCCGGTCACGGGAGCCGAGGCGAAGACCGCTGAAGCAGCATGATGGAGAAGGGCGCGAGGTCGTCAAAGTCACACGCCCGATCAGTTTGCGTGGAGCATGACCGGCGGAAACTATCCGCCGGACGGTCAGCGCGAGAAGCTCGGCATGTGATTGCGACCATTGCCTGACCAGCACACTCGCATCGAATAGCAATAGATGATATACGATCTCTTGAAGCTCTAATTCAGGAAAAGAGATTATATATGCGCCTTTCTCTCGATGGTCCCGACGATTTGACCCGCAGCTTGGGCCAGCGCATCAAAGCGAGGCGTCTCGCGCGAAACATGACGCAGACCGCATTGGCGGAGCGGGCAGGGGTGTCGCTGCCGAGCCTCAAGCGGATGGAGAATGCAGGAAAAGGCTCGGTCGAACTGGTTGCACGCATCGCCCTGATCCTCAGGGCGGAAGATGGCTTCGCGGGGCTCTTCGCCGCCACTGCACCCTCCTCGCTCGACGACGTCATCGCACCGCCATCACGCCGTCGCGCCTCGGCTCGAACGACCACCGGGCGAAACGAATGAGCACGCCCCTCACCGTTTCCCTTCGCTTCGCGCCCGATGACATCCGTCCCGTCGGTCGTCTTGCGATGCAGGGGCGGGCTGTCTTTTTCGAATGGGCAGCGGATGCGTTGGCCGAGCCTCTCGGCCTTTCTCCCTTCCGGCTGTCGGAGGAGCCGGGTGTCGTGCGCGGCGAACCGGATCCTTTCGAGGGCCTGCCAGGTCTGTTCGGCGACAGCTTGCCGGATGCCTGGGGTCGATTGCTGATCGACCGCGCCTTTCGCCGGGCGGGGGGAAATCCGGCAACGCTTACACCGCTTGATCGGCTCGCTGCCGTGGGGCACGGAGGGCAGGGCGCTCTAGTCTATGAGCCAGAGAACGAAGGGTTTCTTCCAACTGGTCCGGTCGATCCCGACTTGCTGGCTGGAGCCGCGATGACCCTGCTGGCCGAGGAAGGATCGCTCGACGGAGCGACCCTCGACCGTCTGCGCGGCATCGCCGGATCGTCAGGCGGTGCGCGGCCTAAGGCGCTGGTGCATCGCGACCCGTCGAGCGGAGCGATCTACGCCGATGCGTCACCGGAACGTGAGTCTTGGATCGTCAAGTTCCATGCGCCGGGGGAAGGGCATGATACGGGTGCGGTGGAGGCCGCCTGCGCGATCCTCGCCCGCAGAGCAGGACTGGAGGTGGCCGAGACGATGTTGCTGCCATCGACCATCGGTGCTGGCTGGTTCGCAACCCGTCGCTTCGACAGGGCGGCGGGGGAGGGCAGGGTGCATATGCTCTCTCTGGCAGGACTGCTGGAGGCCGACTGGCGAATGCCATCGGTAGGCTACGACGCGCTCATCAAGACGGCCCGTCTGCTGACCCGGCACGAAGCGGCAGCGGAAGCGGCGTTCCGTCTCATGGCTTTCAACATCGCCATCCATAATCGCGATGATCACTCAAAGAACGTCGCCTTTCTGATGGATCGTGCCGGAGAATGGCGGCTGGCCCCGGCCTACGACCTGACCGTTTCCGACGGCCCCGGTGGCGAGCACACCATGGATGTGGGTGGCGAGGGCAAGGCTCCCGCCCGCGCCGACGCCTTGCGTGTGGCGGAGCGGTCGGGCCTGCGCGAGAAACGGGCGCGGGTCATTCTCGAAGAAGTCTGTGATGGCTTGGCTGGGGCCGGTGCAGTATTGCGCGAAAATGGTGTGCGACCATCCGAGGCGAACCGCATCGCGGCGCTTCTTAAAGGACGCCGAGCGGCGCTCGCTGGCATGAAATGAGAGCCCAGCCTTTCCTGGCGCGCCTAACCATTCTTCGCTGTCAGATGTCAGTGGTCAATATCAAATCGGATAATGGAACGCTTTCTTCTAAAAATTAGTAAACGGGCACTCGGTTTGCCGAATTTCTTTTGCCAGTTGGATTGGCGGAAGCAGCGTAAGATACTAACCGAAAATGGACTGTACGATAAATTCTGGAGTGGAGGGATGTAAATATAGCTAAGTTTCATCAGAAGTTTTATATCTTACATGTTCGCTAAGATTGATACATGTAAATATAATATATTGTCCTTGTCGAGCTAATATTAATTTTTTCTTTTAATCAGTAGGACGACCGCTATGTCTCATTCTGTGTGACCTGACAGTAGACCAACTTGCTCTTGCTATCGCAAGATCATCGGAAGTCAGGTAGCTATGCTTAGTTATCCAGAGGTCACTGAAATCTAATATGGCGTTAATGTCGCCGTCGGCGGCTTTGTGCGCTTTCAAGAAGTCAGAGAACTCAATGTCAGAGGGCTCATGGTAAATTATGGGAAGGCCTCGGAATTCATTGGGCGAAAGCTCCAGTACACCTCCACCGTAAAACCGACCATTTGTTTCAGCGAAAAGCATTGTCAGCGAATTGTAAAATGAAAAACAAAAGCCCCGTGCACTATACCCCGCTTTGAAACGTAGTCCGTATGCAGTGTCCGTAGTATGGGTCCCTGCTTCATTAATGAGTACCCGTGGATGGCTGTGTGAGCGTTTGAAGGCGAATGCCTCTTCTGGCTTTACCAAAGGGACATGATACCAGTTCGGTCGGTGTCGACACTTGTATCTTAGATGGATACCTTTCTCTTCTCCTTTTAGAATGTAAGCCCGAGCAGCGGGAGATAATTCATTAAGATCACCGCTCATGTGTAGTAGAAAGCACGGTTCGCGCTCCGCAAGCTTATCGAACTCGGCAGACGTGAAAACGGGACGTGTTGACGAGTACATCCCCTTCTTCAATATGGGTTTCGCGTAGTCGGAGAGGTTTAGCTCTAAAACATCCGCTTTGGTTCGTATGAAAAAATCGTTGGCTGCTGAAACGACACCCGGAGCACTTGACAGACAGTCCAAGACGGCCTTCGCGCGTGAGCGTAGCGCTTTAATTCGCGTTACAGACGCTATCGGCAACAGATATGAATTGAGTTCAATGCCGCCTTGAACACCGTTGCGAAACTCGATTTTACGAGGGTCTCCGTTATCGAGATTTTCGAAATCCGGCACTCTGGTTACAAACAATCCTGTCTCTTCCATAGGTTTTTTTTGTGCAATAAGAATGATTGCATCCTGTTCGATTTCTTGAAAAGCTTTCTGCTTCGACACGATGATATCAACGCGCTCAAATTGATCCTGAATATGATTTAGCGCTTTCTGGCCGTACTCGACAGTCAGCAATTCATATGGGAGAACGAGCGCTACAATCCCATCATCTGCAATCAGTCTCGCTGAGGCGATGAGGAAGGCTGGCCAAATATTTTTTAGCCTATTCAACGGATAATCAAAAGTGATCGCGAAATGCTCAAGACTCTCCCTAATTTCCTCGGAAAAATTATGGCGCCGAATGAAGGGCGGGTTACCCACGATCAGATCGAACTTGGCCGCTTCGGGGTTCTCGTTGTTTCTATCGATCGCATATCGGACGAAATCGCTGCGCACGAAATCTAGCGCATTTGATTGTCTGCGATAGCGTTGTTCAAGATCAGAAATAACCTTCCTATCAATATCGATTGATGTCACTTTCGACGCCAGACCGTCCTCGCCCAAGAGTCTAGATAGAAACGCTCCATCGCCAACGCTGGGCTCCAACACGTGCAACTCTCGGTTTCCGAGAAGCAGCGCGCAACGCTTGAGGATCGCCGTGGCAACCCCCATCGGCGTATATACCGCCCCTGTGTAGCGGATCGCTGTTTTCGAGTCAGTCATAGGCACGACCCTCGTACCGGTCGATCTCTTTTGTTAGAGCGCGATACCGTTTTAGCAATGCTATGTAGTTTGCTGACTTCGCCAAACCAGACGCCTCGCAGCGCTCGATCAAAGGATCGATTTCCTCGCGCAGTTGGCGAAGTCGTCTGGCATTCCATAAGGTTTGATGCCGAAGAAGATAGAGACCCAATCGTTCAATCATGTAATTGCCCAATTCGGTCTTTGGAATGATCGCTCCTTCGGAAGATCTTTCGAGGTGCTCGTCGTAGCTTTCATCGCACGGATCGACGAACCCCCGCTCTCCGTCATTAGGGACCGTAGCGTCTATGCCTATCCAATGGTACGATTTCCGCATGTTGCAGAACCGACATGCGTAAACGAGGTTTTCATAAGCGGTTGCCAGATCTGGGAAGAGTTTTTGGGGTGCGAAATGGTCGATATGGAAGCAGATCGGGTCTAGATTCGCATCACTATCGTCGCAGTAGCCGCAACGGCCTTTAAAGTCGGCGCGAAGATCGTCGCGGTATCGCGTGTATTTTGCCTGCTCGGCAACATCACTTCGCACAGGTATGGCGTCACGAAGCGTCAAACCGTTATTCTCCAAGCTCACGCTTTATATCAGCAATAAGCTTTTCAGTTTCGGTGAGCAACTTTGAGCGTTGTGGTGCGGCAAACTTTGCTTCCAAAGGAACCTGAGCATCGGCACCTAAACTGGCTTCAAGTTTGTGATCGAGCTCAACTATTCTCTCGACGTCCTTTGCAAGCCGCTCTTCGCTAGGGATAGCCGAGAGCCTGGCCATTTCTTGCCTCCAGCTTTCAACCAGCTCTTGGTGCTTCCCGATCTGATGTACGATGCGCTCAAAGAGTGAAGGGCCTTGGTGAGCGTCTCCGCTCATATCTTTTGAGTAAACGCGATTAACGTCAGCCGATTCCGCAACGGCATCCTCCTCGAAAGACGTTCGAATGAAACACGGGAAATCTGCCCTGATCTCGAGGAATCTTTCAACGAGCTGTTCGCCGGAATACTCCAGAGGGGCAGCGTCGGTAAGATTGAAGTCTGTTATGAGTGCTTCTACGTTGAGAGAAAGGATGTGCGACAACATTTCTTCAATGTTCTGGAGTGGTGCGATCAGATGTATCTCACCGAAACGACCTGAGTCATAAGCATCGTTAAAGAAATTATCCCGCTCATCTTCCCTTTCATCGACATAAGCAATGTTCGGCAGAGGGGCGTTGGTTTCGCCTGTAGCGGACTCGCTCATGCTGTAGGTTACCTCTCATAAACTGGCATCGTCAAAGCCATTGAGAAATGCGGTTCGCCCATTTTTGAAAGAATCGCAACTTGGCCTTTGTAGTCATCCATGATGGATTTGACGAGCCACATACCAATACCAGTGCCGGTTACGTCTTCGTTCTGCGCTTCGCGTTTCGACGTCTGCCCATAAATAAAGATATCTTCCGCGATATTGAAGGTGTTTGTAATTCCAGGACCACTATCGCTGTAAACGAAGTGCGCGTTACCTTCCGAAATGCCTTCAAATTCGATTGTGATTTGTCGGGCGTCCCCTTGGGAGGGGAGACTGAATGCTTCGAATGAATTGATAATCAGGTTGTAGAAGATGCTATCGAGGTCAATTTCGTGTGCAAGCACATGGGGATCACCTTCGATTGATTGAGGGATTGAGAGGGTGATGCTGCGATCACTCAGAAAATCGTCCCAGTATTCTTTTAGCTTCAGCAAATACGATTGCCATTCGATTGGACGGCGCCTTCTCTTGACGGGCGAAACAGACGCAAGGGCGAAATCTACCCACCTGCTGACTTTTTCGTCTTCACGCCCCCAACGTCCTAATATGTTATAGGGATCAGCCTGTGCAGGTAGTGCCTCCAGCTTTGATGGCTCCACGACCCGACCTAAAGCCTTTTCCATACGTTGCTGACGCGAGCCCATGTTAGCTTTAATTTGCTTCAGTTCATGAGTGAAGGACACAAGCACTGTGCCTAATGTCGCCATGCCGCGGAGAACCTGAATTTCATCTCTTAAGGCTTCCTTCTGCCTTTCGGAAACATTGAGGGCTTTCGCCATAGATCTGGATGCGCCAGCTGTTTCCTGACCTGTTAGGGCCTTCGACGGAGACACATCCGTTGCGTCTCGCCCTGTATCTTCGGGTTCATCGTTGGCTAAAAGTTTCTCTGCAGCTTCTTTGCCCTTTGCGAGCGTCTCCTCATCGAGATTGTCAAGCTTATAGGCCTCATCGAAGTGAGTAAAAATATAGCTTCTGTCCTTCTCGAACTCGCGAATAAGAGCCAATATAATCCGACGAAAGAGTGCAAATGCTCGCTCGTTCATGATACCTTCGCGGTTGGACTGGTCCGCTAGAAGGGGATTACTCTCCTTAGAAATGTTTATCGTGCCAGCCACCTGCTGCGGTGGTACACGCCAGCCTCCTCCTTTGGCTGCGACCCCTGTCGGATTCTGCGCCGTTCTTTGGCCCAACAGCAGCCAATCGGAACCTTGGGTATTGGGTTCACCATATGGTCTCACTCGAAACTCGTCACGGTAGAGCCGAATACCCCCAGAGGCCTTCAACCAATTCCGCCGTTTTGTGACATCGAACTTCTTCTGAGGAAACCGTTCGAGATTGTCAGTAGTTGGATTTGACAACTTGAAGAAATAGAGTGTGAAATCAAGGGGACCAACGCGTAGAATGTCGGTTTCGGTCTCGCCATCAGCTAACGCCACGATATCGGAGAGGCTAGACTCGTAGGCGTAAACGCCTCTCTCAAAATCTTCCTTGCGGAAACCAACTTCTTGCATGGCCGGAAGACCAAAAAAGGTTGGCGTAATGCTATCGGTATCGATTTCCTGTCGGTGGATCTCGATTGAAACTGTGCCGTCCGCTCGTACATCAGCGTGTAGTTTGTAATCGAACTGGTCGGGTGGGAAATTGTCGATCCAGCCGCTGGTGTCTGCATTCCTGTGATCATATACGAATATGTTAAAATCGCCGCGATCTCTCGGAGGCAATAGCGCCTCCAACGTCTCGCGTAACTTCAAACTGTCGCGCTGGTCCCACACGTCGTGCAGTGTAGTAATTCGAATTGCAGTCCCTTGAGAGAACGTTAGATTTGCGGCTGCGTCATCTCTTGTTGGCATACTCTTTGGAAGGAGCGACTGTAAGCCCATATCGGTAAGGATTTCTTGGTACGACTTGGCTTCAGTATCGAGGACCGCCGTTACATCGTCTATAATTTTGCCTTCGCCTTCGAAATCACCCCAATCGACGATCCAGTGGACCGCTTCGGTTGAACCCTTTTCAACCGAGTACAACTCACACTCCTGACCTAAACGATCTAACGCAAACCGGCCAATACCTTTAGCACCGGTTACAATTCTACCTCCTTTCGATTTTACATTTAGCTCCTTCGCATCTGTACCAATCACCATCCAAGACTCTTCAATGACTGTCGAAGACATTCCATTGCCGTTGTCAATAATCCAAAGGTCGATGAGCTTGTCCAACCCCTTCGAAAGAGTAGAAAGGTCGCCTTCATCAAGCTCGTCAGACAGCGCGTAAGTGCCGCCTCGATCAACGTAAAATCGGTCGTGGTCCTTCAATATCGATGACAGAGCTACAAAATCTTCAATTGATAACGTCTTTGGTATTCCTTTATGGCGACGTAAGAAGAAGATCGCACATGCATTAGCATCCGCGTCATATGCGTTCTTTACAAGCTCGGTAACTGCTCCTTGCGATGTCGCGACATTTTCGCGACCAATAAGGCGCGCTGCCCTTGCGGAAACCTTGAACGGAACATTTTTCATTTAATAATACTAACTTCTGATCAAGGAAAGGTAGCCTTTCGCAAGCTTTTTGTATGAATTTGTCTAGAATTACAAAACTGCCTCTATCCTATTCATAGGGGTTCTGATAACTTTAAACTACGTCAGAGACACTCCGCGTATGACCGAATGTCATGCGAAAACTAATATCTGCTCAACACTGATACGTCCAGCAATCACATCCATGACAGTCTTCATGTTTTGCGAAAGTGGGTGATTTATCAGCGATGTCAATTAGATAACAGGGTCGTGAGTTTCTGTCTCGTGCTATGCGCTGCTAGGTTCAGGGTGCTCATTAATATAAAGGACGAAACCTCAGAACATCTACATCCGCCAATAGTTTATCATAAGATAAATTACAGGATATATAAATGTAGAAACCATTCTAAAATGTCGCCTGTGTGCAATTCAGGAATGTCGCTTACCCTCTCGTGATCCATGATGGGAGGTCGGCATGGGATGGGTGATTGTGAGCGAGCGCGAGTTGAACCGCGTAGAAGTGTTGTCGCAG
>CALFVD010000198.1 GCA_937928005.1 uncultured Neomegalonema sp.
GGGTCTTCGCAAGGATCGGAGGATGGAATTGCTACTACGGCAAACCCGGACCCATCGTCATGTTCAACGGACTCATCCGATATCACAACCTCAAAAAAGGATGGACACTCCGAGATGTGTGAATCCAGTAGGATCAGGTCCGGGGCCTCCTTCGAGCCTCATACCCTTTTGCAAGGAGGCCCCGGGTCTTCGCCCGGGGCAGCGGTGAAAAGTGTCGTCGATCTCAGCCCTTGGTATAAGGTACGGCCTGCACCTCAGCCATCCACAATGATCATACTGTTGAATCAGGTTTCACGCGAGTTTTGGCGTGAAACCTGATGCTTTGTGGGTCAATCTTTGCGCTATAGCTTCAAGCAACAATCATCACAGTTTCGGACAGGTTAGATACGCCGGTATTGCGCTCTATCACATCCGCAAGCGATGTCGAATTGACCTCGGCGACTACACTGGCGGGCAGGCGCGCTTCATACCAGTCGGGATCACCTGCGCGCAGCCGTTCAAACTGGTCGCGTAAGATCGTTTCCTGCGTCGGCCCGACAAGTCCATCTCCAGTCGGTTTCTCCGAGAGCAAACCAACCCATAGATCAATATCCTCAGGCGAACCATAGACGCTCGCCAGCCGCTCCCCCACACCATCACGGAAGGCCGGGTCATCGAAAGACATAATTGGTGGATACCCGAAAGCACGACGCGCATCGTTCAAGGTTGGTAGGCCATGGTCGCGCCCACGCTGAATATTCAGCGACGCCAGATCAAGGCGCGGGCTTCCCGGCCCGGCCAACACGAAATTACGCAGACTGTCCACGATCTCGGTATCCATCGCCTGCGCTTCATTGGACGAGAAGCCGCGAAGAATTGCATCAATACCCGTCTCGCTAAACTGCGCAGGATTGAAGAACGCATCTTTAAGCGCAATCTCTTCGCCCTTCGTCCCATCCGCCGCCATAGGGGTAATGCTGTCAGACACCATCGAATGGCCAAAGCGATAGGCGGCGGCGGCAAAGGAGTTGGAAACCTGCGCATCAAGACCCGGCACATGCCCACCATAAGAGCCGATCCCGTCGCCACCAAATAGTACCGGCAAGAATTCATTGACGGCAATCGCCTGAATCTGGGCCACTACGCGCGTGCGGGCGGCGTCAAATACCTGATCATCGCTCCAGCTCGGATTGTCGCGCGCAAAGCCATCAGCAAGCCGATTATGCTCCCGCACGAACAGCGTATGCATCGAGGTCAGCCCGATATTCTCATTCACCCGCTCATCGCCCGCGACGTAGAAACCGCGCTCGCCGATTGGCAGAGAACCGTCAGCTTGCATTGTTAATCGCCCGCCCACGCCACTGCGTAACGACGCCGTTTCCGCTTCGTCGGAGCCATACACGTTAGAAGCGTCGATCAGTGCGGTAATGGCGTTGATTTGCTGTGCTGCGCCTAGGCCGTTTTCCTTAGAGAGCGAGCGTTCCAATTCCAGACTTCCACCCGATGTGAAACGGGGGTCATCCGCCGGAACCGGGATTGGAAACGCCGTATCGCCCGTCTTGCTCAGGTCGATATCGTGATCCATGAACTGGCCCCAGAGCCAGAACAGGTCGCTCGCGCCCGCTTTGTTGCCCTTGTCGCCCGTGCTGGCCGATACTGCATTCGAGATTTCGCGCGCATTGGGACGATCTGCCCCCGATGGTGCGCTACGCCCATCCGCGTAGTTAGACGGAAGCAAGCGACGTAGCGGCTGTCCTGCATCGGTCGTCGCCTTGTTGGGATCAGCGGCCCCGCCGCCCGCAGACAACAATTCCACAATACCATTGATCACCTGACGGATGTCTTCAAGCAGTTGTTGTAACTGCGCCAATACATCTTGCCGCTGCTGCCTCTCAGAAGGCTTTGACCCAACCTCACCAGAGCCGTTTACCCTCTGCTCTGTTTGACGCTTATCAAGCGCCTTCTCAAATTTACTAGGTACATCACCTTGTCGCCCGCAAGGTGCATTTCCAGATACTACTCTCATAATTTGCCGCCCCATATCAGCACATGTGCTGAAAACCATTCCCGATTTGGCACAGTAACGACATCACGGATTTGTGTAAAGGCAGACCGCCGGGATTCATTCCGCAGCGGCGGGTAGCCCCACATTGGGTAGCAAAATCGTCGTAAGAGGTGTGATCGTGAATTCGGTCGAAAGATCCTGATAGGATAGCACTGCCGTATCGCGCATTCCGTTATTGCTCATCAGGCTACGCACGAAGCGTCGTACATCCAGCGATGCAAGCACCACAGGCGGGGTGCCACCCTCCACCGGCTCACGTAGGTTATCACGGATCGATTCGACCAAAGCCGCCGATAGACCGTCATCAAGAGCGAGGTATTCACCTACCGTCGTCTGACGCACGGCATTTCGCAGAGCATCTTCAACCTGCCCATCAAGCAAATAGACAGGGATGACCCGGTCTTCACCAGCGAGCGCATTACAAATCTGTCGCTTCAGCGCCGTACGGACATATTCCGTCAAGACGACCGGATCCTGCTCCTTAGCGGCCCATTCGGCAAGCGCCTCAAGCAGCAAACGTTGATTGCGCACAGGCACGCTCTCGTCGATCAAACGCCGGAAAACCTCTGTGATCTTGTTCAGCGGCAATAAATCGCGCACTTCGGAAGCAAGGTCCGGGTAATGCTGTGCCATGCCAACGAGCGCCACGCGCGTTTCCTGTACGCCGAGACATTGCGATGCAAAGCGCAGTTGCGTCGCCCGCACCCCAATCAGCAAAACATCAAGCGGTGACATCGGATTCAATGCACGCTCAGCAACCGCCGATGCATCCTCAGCGTCGATCCAGTGCAAATCCTTGAAACCCATCGGCGGACTATCGGCACGCTGGTGCCCGATATCGAGCAGGGTAAGCGCCTCCGCATCCGCATCAACCCCCATCCGGTCTGGATCGATTGCAAAAGTGGCTACGGTCACATCATCAAGGTCCACCTTAACGATATCAAACGGCAACGAAGGGTCGACAAGCAATCGGGGCGGCATAATCGCCAACCCGATTTCCGCGCTGACTCCCAAAGTGGCCTCTTGGGATTTCTCCACGAATACCTTGCGGTCTTCTTCGCTCAGAAAATCAGGGTTAATGCGCACCACGAAGGGGCTTTTCTCCAAGCCAACGCTTTCGAGTAGATCCGCTTCGCCCTCCGCATCTGCTTCATCCTCGCTTTCCCCAAACACCATCTTGCCGAGTTTGTCAGAATAGCTCACAGCAGCCAAAGAGGCGGCTAGGATCAGGAAAACCGGCCACGGAAAGCCGGGAATAAACATCATCACGGCCAGAATGACGGCGGCAACACGCAGGGCGATGACGCTCGAAATCATCTCGCGCGTGATATCTGCACCGAGGTTTTCATTCTCATCCGTCGCCACACGGGTAATCACCGATCCCGCCGCAAGCGATACGAACAATGCCGGAAGCTGAGCGGCAAGACCATCGCCGACCGTCAGAAGAGAATACGTCTCGACCGCCTGCCCCGCCTCCATATTGTGACTGACCATACCGATAGCGATACCGCCGACGAGGTTGACCGCAACGATGACAAGGCCCGCAATCGCGTCGCCCTTTACGAATTTCATCGCCCCGTCCATTGCCCCGAAGAACTGGCTTTCCTGTTCGATAGTCCGGCGGCGCAGGCGCGCTTCGGTCGCATCGATATCACCGTTGCGCAGGTCGCTATCGATAGACATCTGCTTGCCCGGTAAAGCGTCGAGCGTGAAGCGAGCCGACACTTCGGCCACGCGCTCCGAACCTTTGGTGATAACCACGAACTGAACGATGGTGATGATCAGAAAGACGACCAGACCGACGATGATTTCACCCGCGATCACGAACTGTCCGAACGTCTCGATGATCGAACCAGCATCGGCGTTTAGCAAGATCAACCGCGTGGTGGTAATCGACAGCGCCAAACGAAAGATCGTGATGATCAGGATCACCGAAGGCAGCGTCGAGAACTCCAAGGGGCGTTTGAGGTACAGCCCCATCATCAAAAGGAGTACCGCACCCGCAATATTCACAGCGATCAAAACATCCACCAACCATGTCGGCAATGGCAGGATCATCATCAGAATCGCGGTCACGAGCAGGATTACGACGACGAGATCCTGACGTTTGCCAACGACAGTTAGACCACGATGGAGCGTATCGATCATCGGGCATCTCCTGAAACAACAGTCGTCGTCGAATAGATATCGCGCGCTTCATCGATACGCCCGAGGGCTAAAAGCGCGCGGCTTCGCAGCACGGTTGCACTGTTTTGAGTGCTACTATCGGCATGGCTTTCTTCAAGCGCATCCAAAAGCTGCAACGTCTGTTTGGGTGCACCGCAGAGCAGATATGCATGGGCTATGGCGCGGTCGATGGTGGTGTCTTCCAAGCCGTAATCCTTCGCAGCAAGCAACAGCGAAAGCCCCTGTTTCGGGAACCCTTGCCTCAGATAGAATGCCCCTAGCGCATGGAGAGAGCGCCCCTTCGCATCTGGGCTAACAGTATGAGATGCAGTGACCGCCTGAAGTGAGTCCCTCATGCCCGTAACAAGGCATTGAGATGACGGGCGAGTTGTCGACGCGCAGACAGATGTGTTTCGACGACACTCGCCACGTATTGATTACGACTGCTTTGCGCGACACCATCAGGCGCAAGATCGTCGGATACGGCGGAAAGCGCGCCTGTGATGGCTGGATTGCCGAGCCAGTGCGCTGATTCACGCGATGGAGCAATGAAATCTGAAATCGCCCCTTGGTCGCCATGCGATCCAATCGCGACCTGCTCACGATCAACAGAAGGGAGATTTCTAGGTTTATACGGTCGCAGATGATCTAACACACCTACCTCTGCGCCACTACGCGGTGCCGAGGCTCGCCCAACATGGGCGCGTGAGATTGGGGACTTAATTTCGCTCATGCCGTCAAAAATCCTCGAAGCGCATAATCAGCTTTTCCACGCGAGATAAGCGTCGCAGCGGTCCCGCAATCCCGGTCGGAATGTCCGGCATTGAAACCAATCGAAGCAACTCACGGGCCACACGGGCTTTCGCCCGATCAAAAAGCGATCTTTACTTCCTTATTCCCTTTGGCCAGCACGACCTTCATGTCGGCTATCCTGCGAATTTCCCAGCCCCCTGGTAGAGTCGCACCGATTGGGAAAACCCGGCCATCCTGTATGATGATGCGTGGATTTGGTGTCATTACGACCGATGTGATCCGAAACGGGACCACGAGCGATGCATCCCGATCGACAAGATCAGCTTCCAGCATCACCTGGCCACCAAAACGTCCATCAAACCATTGCGCCACAACATCCCAAAGAGCGCGCTCCTCGGTGGACACTTCGCCAGTCACAAGAATTTGCCCCGACATCGTCTCTCTCTCGACAAGAACAACATCGGTCAATCCTACGCGCTCGACTTCCCTTTCAAGGGCCGTCGCAGCTATGCCATCGACTAACCTACTCGCCACTTCAGGCGCATTTGGCTTATCGGGTGCCGTGGACGCAATAAATGCACCCGCAACACCATTACCGCCGATAACGCTGGCACCTCCGACAACCATCAAGGCAGCAGATACAGCCACTGCCCAATTCAAAGCCGTGCGCCGTCGCTCACGAAGACGCACGGCTTTCTGTGCCCGGTCGAGCACAGAGCCACGGGCAATACTCACATCACCAATACGAAGAACAGCACCCGCAACAAAAGAAACGGGGCGAGCAACTTTCATCGCTTTGCCACCGATCCGAGCCTGACCATCAATCAACGCAACAGAAATACTTCCGGAAACATCACGGAGAAACTCAACCGAACAATCAGCCACGCTTGCATCGGCAAGTACGGCATTACATCCGGGAACACCGCCAATCGATAAGGCGGTTTCACCAACTTCAATTACGGCTCCGCGATGTATCCCATTAAGAATACAGACGCTTTCCGCCCCATCCCCATCAGGCCCCACACCATCGCTCCCACACCAGAGCCAAAAAGAAACTTCGCCAATCCGCCGAAGCGTTTGGCGAAGCATGTTGCTCGCGACCGAAAGGTCGAAAGATACGCCTTAGTTGGAAAGACGTGTCCGCGCAGCGTCGAGAGCGGAACCGCCCTCCATGCGCTTTTCTGTCACTTCTGCTGCTTTAGCGATCGCACGGTCGAATGCCGCTTCCATCGAAGCAACCGCATCATCAGATCCGTCTGTTCCCGACGAACCCGTTGCGTTGGTCTGACCACCGATTGCCGTAAGACTCTGTGCCATTTCCGTCTATCTCCTGTTGATATCTCTCCACAAAACCGGGAGAAGATTGATTCCGGCCTGTAAGGCCTTCGCTGTTTTGTCCGTCCTTGCCCCTTCAGAAGACGCATCATCCCGCCCCTTAGCCTCAGCAAGTTGGCGCTGAAAACGCCGCATTGCCTCGCCCGAAGGGTCGGACCTCAAAATTGAAGAAAGCTCATCGGTCACTGTGCCACCGTAGAACATATCCTGCTTCGTCTTCTGTATTTGCATCATTACGATACGAACCGGCGATGTCAACACTGTCTAAAACCTTTGTTTGTGTATCACATTGGTTTTACTGATCCGCGCATCACACTGAATTCATGATTCTCGCGACCTCACGGAACAGCGACTCTGGCACAAAGGCGTCGATCCGGCCCTGTTGAAGCAGTGCAGCAGCGGTTTCAGGTTCATTTGCAACATGTATGCCCGCATTCACCGCATTGGCGATCAGCATCGAAGCACGCGCCCCCGTTGCCTTTACCAGCACGACAGGGGCAGGGGTTTCACCCGGTACATAACGCAAACCAATCGCGGCCATATTACCAGAGCAGATCACCACAGTTGGCACACGCGCTTTTAAGTAACCCGATGCTTTACCCGAATCAGTATCATTCGCAATTCCGCGCCTGATCTCATTCCGAGCACGGCGCACCATCGGGTCGCCGTAGATTTCCTTCATCTCACGCTTCATTTCTGAATGGGTCATGCGCATTTCGCGCGTGAATAGCCATTTTTGAAGGCTGACATCAATCAAAGCCGATAATATAAACAACCCCAATGTGCCAAACACAAGCGGCGCTACAACCATGATGAGAACTTCATCCCCGCAATCGGATTCACATAACGGCACTTGCATCATTGCGCGGAACCCAAAGTACCCGGCAAAACCGAGCGTTAAGAGCAAGATCATGCTCTTAACCAATGCCTTAAGAAATTCCGTGAAGTTTTTGATACTGAAGATTTTCTTAAACCCCTCCGCAGGGTGAATCTTCTTGAGGTCGGGTTTAATTTGCTCGAATGCGATAACGATCCCCTTGTTCGACACCACGGACCCAAGGAAGATGGCGAAAAATGAAACAAGGTAGATGGGCAGCATGATCACGCCCATTGCACTCCATGTATCCTGGATTGCAGGCCCCCAAATATTAGTGCCGCCCTGTGCCGCCGCTTGACCCGCAGTATCGAACATCCGTTCAAAAGCACCCCGCATCACGGGCCAACCTAAGATCAGATACGCGACAAGAAAGACCATGATCACGGCGGAAACCATGTCCGTACTCTTCGCGATTTGGCCTTTCTTGCGCCCTTCGCGTAGCTTTTTTTCGGAGGGCGGTAAGGATTTTTCTTCTGAGGAATCGCCGCTCATGGTTCCACCAACTTTCTGACGATTGCCAACAGCCCCGGTAGATCGAGGACATCCCGCCCGTAATAACGCGCCAGTAGATAGACATAAGGGGGCAGGACCAGCAGGAAGATGATATTTTTTATGGAAAGCATCGCGTCGAAGATATTGATCTGCGGCGCAAAACGGCTGGTAAAGGCAAGCGCAAGCTCACCGATGAACATCGCAATCATAATCGGCGCGCCCAAAGCCAGCGCGATACCAGCGATCTTGCCGAGCAATTCGATGAAAACAGGGTAAAGCTCGCCAGTAATCTGAGGCAGCATCTCAAAATACGGCCATATCTCGTAGCTTTCGTAGAGCAGCCCCAGCACCATGCGCAACCCGCCCATCGCGAGGAAAATCGCCACCAATGCAATTGAGAATAAAGCACCGGAAACCAGCGGTTCTGACATTTGATCAGGACTCACTACGGTTGCCGATGACGTACCGCGATAGACATCGACATACGCCCCGGCCATCTCCGCCCCCCAAAATGGCACGCCGAGCAGGATACCAAGCGTGACTCCAACGAGAAACTCTTTGCCGGTCAGCAATACGACATATTCAGCAGGAAACGGCTCCGACGCGCCCGCAACTTGACCATAGATCAACACGAGAAACGGCGAGCCAAAAGCAATGGCGGTAACGTTGCGGACCATCCCCTGCAATCCGAGCCATGTGAACATCGGAAAGGCAATGATAAAGCCCAGAGGCCGCGCAAACGTAAGGGCAGCGGCCTCAACCAGCGGCAGAAAGAACTGAATGACCTGAAGCATGACTGCCCTGCCCCGCCTCTATCGAGACGCGGTGGGGAAAATTCGGAAGGCTTCATCCGCGAGAATCACGACCGGGCTTGCCAGTGATGCGCCAAAGAAAAGAAAGGTCGCACCGACGATCAAGATCTTCAGCGTAATCGGCAAACTCTGATCCTGAATCTGTGTCACGCCTTGAAAAAGGGCAACAATAAACCCGACCGTCGCCGCAATAATGAGGGGTGGGGCCGCACTCTTCATGCTCGCCACTGCCGTGAGCAGTAGGTAACGAGAGAGGAATTCTTCCGTCATCGACGCACCTCTAAGTATAACTCAGGACAAGACCCTGAACGAGCCGCGACCAACCATCGACGGCAACGAACAGAAACAGTTTGAAGGGGATAGCGATCATAATCGGCGAGACCATCATCATCCCCAGCGACATCAGAATCGCCGAAACAATCAAGTCGATAGCGAGAAACGGAAGGTAGAGTAGGAAGCCGATCTCAAACGCGCGGGTCAACTCTGACACGAGGAAGGCGGGCACCAACACAGGCAACGAGTCGCTCTCGACACCCTGAGCAAGCTCCGGCCCCCATACGGAAGCCGTTGCCTCGACGAAGAATGCGCGATCATCGGGCCGCGCATGACGGACCAAAAACTCTTTTACCGGCTCTGACCCTCGCTCGAAGACCAATATCCAATCGTCCAGCGTCTCGAAATTCAACGATGGGTCAGTCATCAACGTCTGTAACTGTGCCGCCAACGGCGCGGCGATGTAGACGGTCAAGACCAGCGCAATTCCGTAAATCACCATATTCGGCGGCGTTTGCTGAATACCGAGCGCATTTCGCACGATCAACAGCACGACCGAAATCTTGGCGAATGCGGTCACTGCAACGGCCACGAAAGGCAAGAATCCCAACAGCATCACAACGATGATGAGGGATAGGACGTTGGCGTTTAACTCAGGCATTGCCGTTCAACTGCATAATGCGCACGCCAAGTTGATCCCCGATCATCACCATCTCGCCCGCCCCGATACGCCGCCCGTTGGCAAATATCTGGACTGCCGAAGACGCTGGCCGATCAAGCGGAACGGGCGCACCGACACCAAGGTCGCGTAGTTCCTGTACAGTTACCTCTTTCCGGCCCACCTCAAAGACCAGTCGAACAGGCAAGTCATCAATTGCAGAATCCATAATGGCCTGAACGGGCCGGTCTTCGTCATCACCATCAGTCATCAGGAATTCCCCCAAGGCATAGTGTTCGGTCGCAAGAAACCCATCGGAAAGGCTCAGATACCCCTCCTCATCGAAAATCGCAGTCGCATGAAGCGCCTCACCCAGCACAACCGCAGCCCCCCCCGGCACGGCAACGCGGTCAAACAGCATCGCATCCCCAACCCCCAACGCGCGCAGCGCCGAAAGGCTCAGATCGGTAAAGGCAACGCGGCAGGCAAGCGTAAAGGTCAGCGCATCATATTCGACGATGAGAGGTGGTTGACGCTCCCAATGCCGCGCAAAGATTGAGAGCAAAGCCGCAGAACCAAATAACATGCCCGGATAGGCGCCTCCCTCAGCAACGCGCACCTGCAATGGCAATGACGCCATATTATTACGCGATGCGCTGCGCTCTAGATTCAGAAAGGCAACCTCAGCCCCAAGATGGCGCTCTAACTCCTCAATCCGTTCAGCAAGCACGGTTTCAATCACCATCGCGGCAAGTTCCGCGTCCAATTCATCTGGGCGCAGGCGCACATCGGCAAGGGCGAGCAATCTTTGCACCAATGGTGTGACGGTGCGCAGATAACCCATCTCCCCCGCAACCGTGAAAGCGATCTCTATAGGATTTCCGGCACCTTCCCATTGCGGTACGGTATCGGGAACCAAAGCAACATCCATTCCTTCGAGAAGGGATATGGGAACGCGACGACGCGCCAGCCGAGCCGTACGTAGCGCAGCTTGCTGTCGTAACGCTGGCAATGACAGCGCGCTTACCTTGTTCGTGGCAGGGTGTACCAATTCGAGGGTATCCAAGACATCTGTCCTATTCCGCGAAGGGTCGGGCCGCTCGCGTTGCCGCGATTTCGTCCTGATCCTGTTCCTGCCTGCGTTCCAGACCGCGCATGGCCTGATGCTTCATCTTCGTATTCAATTCCTGCAAGTTCTCTGCCGCCTGCGATGCTTGCCGCCAAAGCGCCCGTGCATTGGTTTCGGCCTGTATTGCCAGCGTCACCGCCTGTTCAGCCATGGCGATAGGATCGAAAAATCCCTCCCGTGCTTGAAGGCGATCAGCATGAAACGCGCGCATTCCGGTCATACTATCGGGGTTGATTCCGACCTTAGACCGCTCAAAGAATGCATTCATGCTCGCCTCGGTTTGCGCATCATACGCCACTAACGCGCCATTCGCGGCGGCAAGGCCAGCTTCCGCTTGCGTACGCATCGCGATTGCACGCTGCATCTCGGCCAGCGCCTTCTCTTCTCGCCGTTGCCGCACGCGCAAAGCTTCGTTCAATTGTTTGGGCGTCATGATTGGGGCGATGCGAGGTAGAGCATGGCTTCTCTAATCGCGTTCCAAGCCTCGGGCTTATCGAGCGGATGGTGCAGGAATCGGTCGATCCGCGCTTTCTTCGCAATGGCCTCATCGGTGAAAGCATCTGACCCATGCGCGTATTCACCCATCCGAACCAAAAGCTCGACATCCTCATAACGAGACATCAACGCGCGCAGGCGTTCGGATGCAGCGGCATGTTCCTTATCGACGACACGCGCCATGACACGGCTACGGCTCGCCAACACGTCGATTGCCGGAAACTTGCCCGCTTCAGCGAGTTTTCGCGATAGGATGATATGCCCATCGAGTAGCGAACGCGCCTCCTCAGCGATTGGATCACCCATGCCATCATCTTCGACCAACACCGTGTAGAAAGCCGTGATCGATCCGCCATTCGCGCTGACCCCTGCCCGCTCGATCAGCTTTGGCATCATCGCGAAAACCGAGGGTGGAAAGGCGCGGCGAGCGGGCGGCTCCCCTGCGGCAAGGCCGATTTCACGCTGGGCACGGGCGAGACGGGTCAGACTATCCATCAAGAACAGCACACGCTTGCCCTGATCACGAAAATGCTCTGCTATGGCCGCAGCGATGAAAGGAGCCTTGATCCGCTCCATAGCGGGACGGTCAGATGTTGCAACGACGATAACCGACTTGGCCAGACCTTCTGGCCCCAACGCATCCTCGATAAACTCCGTCACTTCGCGGCCACGTTCGCCCACCATCGCAATCACCGCGACATCCGCCGATGCCGCCTTTGCCAGAGCCGAGATGAAGGTCGATTTCCCGGTTCCCGGCTCGCCAAACAGCCCCACGCGCTGCCCTTCACCGATGACGTTCATCGAATCGATGGCGGGCATCCCAAGTGGCATCGGATTGACAATGGGCATCCGGCCCAAAGCATCAGGTGGTGCCGCCTCCGCCGGTCGCGAGGTCGATACATTGAGCGGGCCACATCGGGCCACATCCAAGGGGCGGCCCAAGCCATCCAGCACCCGTCCCAATAAATTATCAGCGGCAGGAGCAGACAGCGGCACACCAGTCGGCGTTACGCGGGTATGGGAGGATAACCCCGCCATCTCGCCGATCACACCGAGCAAGGCAACCCCATCACGAAAACCAACAACCTCCGCATGGCGCGTCGGCGCATCAGCAAGACCGGGGCTTTCCAGCGCGCAGATTTCACCGAGTTTAGCTCCGGCAAGGATCGCCTCAACAATCGTGCCAGATACTTTGCTGACGCGCCCAATCGTAGGGCGCAGCGGCACTTTACGAACAGCCGCATCCAATCGGCTTGCCGCCGCTTTGGGGCCGGATTGCGCGAATACTGACGCAAACGCACTCATTCGTTAGACTCATCAAGGGCGGTCTGCAAACCACGCTCAATAGCGCGTAGCTGAAGCTCGATCCCCAGCTCGATATCGCCGAATTCAGAACGCAGAATACTCGATTCGAGGGGGCAATCTGGGTCGCCACGAACCTCAAGCATCTCTGGCGCGATGCCTCGCAAATGAAACTGTTCGCGTAGAGTGTTCATCAACTGTGGGGCCACGACCAGCGTTGCACCCCGCCCAATATCAGCCTCCTCTACTGCCCGCGCAACCGCGCTCGCCACCAGCTTTGCGGTCGGGATGGGTTTGAGGATGCGGCGCAATGCATTCATTACCACCTTCGTCAGTATTTCATGGCTGTCCGCGATCTGGCGGTGCATCCGTGCATGATACTCGATGACCTCAGCCACATTCTGTTGCTGGCCCTCTTGATAGGCCGCCGCCCTGATCGTCTCGGCATCTTGGTTCGCCTGCGCGATAATGATGTTGGCCTGTTCTTGCGCTTCGGTGATGCCATGGCGTGCGCGGGCCAGCGCCTCAAAGCCATCTGCTTTCAACACCTTGGAATCAGGCGCTCCAGACTCATCGAAAAGTTCTTGTCCGTCCTGCATCACGCTTTCCTTCGCAAAGGCATCTCATCCCGTTCAGCGACAAGCGCCCGTCTTATGTCGAATAGCGCCGCCCGATGCCTGCAATTACGCGCGGTACATGCGTCTGCATCACTCAAAGCCACAGAGCGTAGCGCCGGTGGCGTAAGTTGACGAAAGAACCCGTGCAGAGATGTTGGTTGCCGCTCAATCCAACAATTCCAGCATTGCAGACCATCGCGCAGCATCGCAGATGCTAACGGCTCGATCTCTTCAGGTGATCTGGCACGAATCAAACGAGACAACGTCAGCGAATCGCTTGCCTTTGTGATCCGCGCATCATGGCCTTCCAGCGCGATACCAAGAATCTTGGCAAGGTTAGCAAGCGCCTTAACATCGACAATCCGGCGCAACGCAGCATAGTGGCACACGATCCCCGTATCGACGATCAGTGCGTGCAACCCATGCTCGCCAAGGGCAACAATCGATTCGGCTTCACTGCTCAGAAGACATGGCAAGGAATCGAAGACGCGCGCCTTTCGCAGATATCGACGCTCCAACCTGCCCCTAAAGCGAGGTGAACGAAGGATTTCAGCAAGATCAGGATGCAAATTGCCCATAATCTGTGCCGATGAAATCGTCGTCATCAGACTCGTGATCCGCATATCGGTCTTTAAACGTTGCGGCACGAGGCGTTCTGCCTTGCTTGCAACAGTTGGCGTCATGTCCTGCCGCGCCGCCTTGGCGGAGTTTCTTCGGAAGGCTTCGCTTGCGCACGGGCAGGCATACGGCGCGGCCTGTCAAAAAGACCCTTCGCTGCAATAAGCAATACGAGTAACCCACCGGCAAGAATCGCGGCGATTGCCGGATTGAAAGGCGAAGCATTCGGCACCGAAGCACGGGCGACATAGGCCGTTCTATCCTGTGATGTGACTGTTTGCGCCTGCCCTGCGGGCCACGCCATCTCATCAAGGATGCTATTTCCTGAATCGGGTACATCCACACGTGCAGTTAGCGCCGCCCCGCGATCAGGCATCGTGCGCTTGACCGGAAACAGCGCGACGAGAACATCCTCGTATTCCAGATCATCCACAGCATGCGAAACGAGCAGCTTGATTCGTGGCACCATGCCTTCCGTAGACAGGGTCGCTTCGTGGTGAATCGCGACAGAGGCCGACGATTTACTCACACGACGCCCCAATGGATCGAGCGCAGGCGTGGCGAGATGAACCCGCGCTGAAACGACACCATCAATCTCAGATACCGTCTGCGACAACTCCTGTGACACCGCATAGGCAAGGCGCGCACGTTCCTCCGATGGAGACGCGATTAAGCGGTCATTCTCGAAAACATCGACCATCGATTTGAATACAGGGCGCGGCAAACCGCTCTCATTAATAAGCTGCACGGCGGGCGCAAAGTCACCCTCCGGCACCTCAACGGCAAAAGTGCCATCCTTATTCTCGATTCGTTTAGCGTCGATATTCGCAAACATCAGCAATGCGGCAATCTCATTTGCATCACGCTGTGTTAGATTGTCATGCACTTCCACTCTACAGCCCGCAAGTGCAAGCATGGCAAGAAGGGCAAACCCGGTTTTCCGGTTCGTCATAGTAACCTCCAACGATCAGAGTACAGGGTATCAGGGCACGGTAAGCTCGGACTGATACCTACTGTCCACGCATCAAAGACGAAGCGGACGAAGAAAGTTGTGATCCTGTTTTCACGATCAATTGGGTCTCGATTGCATAATCAAAGCTGCGCGTCATTGCGCTCACTGCTTGATCGAATCCGAGGGGTTCTGCAGGTCTGGCAACTTCATTACCGCCCGCCGCAGGACGAACGCTGGCAGGACCAGCCAGCAACTCGCTCTTAGCAATATCCACCGAAGATGCAGGCCCGACACCGGCTCCACTCATCGCTTTGCGATTCGCAGAACGTGTTTCCTCAAAATTACGCAGGGTATCAATCAGGCCATTGCCGATCTTACCCATAGGAGTCGTCGTGCGTGAAGGCGGTGCAAATTCTATTGTAACCGACTCACTCGACGAGGCTTTGTTTTGTGATGGCTCAATTGACGCGCGCTGCGTTGCAGCCGCAGCTTGAGCATTGACACCACCTTGCGATGCGATAGCCGAAATAGACACGGAAAACCCCTCCCGGGTTCCAACGCCTGAGCGATGGTCGTTCTTAGATAGAGAAAACCGCCGTCAGGCGGGAAACGAAATCACGTTTCCGCACACGCCGGGTCCACCACCACCTGCTCCACCGGCGGCGACTCCGGGTAGACGGAGCGGTTGTTCGTTAGCACTGACACACAGCGTGTGCAGATGCCTGGAGGGGAACATAAGAAGGGAAGTGGCCTGCCCGCCAACGGTGCGCGCAAGCATGCGCAGCATTCCACTACGGGCCATGCGACGCGCCAGACCAGACACGAGCGCACGGGCAAAGGCGCGACGTGCGCTTTCCCTCTGTGCTTCATATCTATCTACGCTACGCATGGTTTTAGAGCTTCCCTATTCGTTTAACGCGATCAATCGACCGCGTTTTCATCCTTGAGGACGGATTGGATAACATCACCACCGATGAGCTGAAGCATCACCGCAGATGTATTCACGAGACCCTCCTGAAACACGGCATCAAAGTTGCCACCATCCGCACCAGCGGCTGCCTGTGCGGGATCAGCAACCCCACCTACCGAATTCAAAGCGTTCATCTTATTCGTCCCTTCATCGCGCAATTGCGCATTACGTTCAGGCTGTACCGTAGCTCATCAACAATCTTCGCGCGCCACAGTCTGGCCCGCGCATTACATCACGTCGCAGGGCTTTAGCCTCTGCCTGCCGCCCAAAGCCCATCAGGAAAACCGCCAGAACGGCTTTCGCTTCTCGAACACAGAGCCGTTTGGTCGCGATAGCGCGTCTCAACCGCGCAAATGCATCACGTTCACGTCCTGCACTCACCTCAATCATCGCGATCCCAATTGCGCCTGCGGCATTTTTCGGCTGCTCTGCGTCAATCAACTCAAAAATAGGAAGCGCCTCTTCACCGCGCTCAATCGCAAGAGCCAAAACACCGACTTCACACAACAGCTTCAGATCTTCTCGTGCCACCTTAGGCACATCATCAGCAACCACGGGAGAAGCAGCCACTTCTGCGGGTGCAGACTCTGCGATGCTCGTAAAATCAAATACGTCGAACATACTCACCCTCCCCAACGGCCACCGCGATTAATTACAGGAGTGACGCGCGGCGCTGGTACGACACGCTCACGCCTAGCACGCGCCTCCAATGCCGCTCTAAGCCGCAAAGCCTCCAAAGCTCTGATTCGTTCAGCTTCAGCAGCACGGGCAGCTTCAGCTAAAACGGCCTTCCTTTCGGCCAACAACACCGCCGAACGCTCCTCATCGGCACGTTTTTTTTCCACCAACTCCGCCAGAACAATCTCAACGATGCCTACATATCTAGGCGGACCAACGATCAAACCAAGCTGCCCATCAACAGCCGTTATCGGATATCGCGGCTCATGTGCGCCCAAAGCATCAAGCGCATCAACGAGAGAAGCACGCTCAACGCCCCCCATATCCAAGATGCGACTCACTTGCTCGGTATTCGATGAAACCTCGATCCGGCGACCATCATATCGCCAATCGAGGGCAAATTCCCGAGCCAAAGCCGTCACAATCTCTTCGCCACTCGCTTCCTCAAACCGCACGGAAACGGACCCACTCACATCCTCAGAAACAACGACGGGCACACCCACAAGAGCGCCAAACTGAACAAGCACATCGCCAAGATCCTGATCTCGTATGACGATATTATACCGCTCGTCTTGCCACCCACCGGAGTCAGCAATGGCCGCACTTGAAACAAGTGCAAAGGACAACGCCAATCCAGCGACATAACGCGACATTCAGCTACTCCCTAGACGATATGATATAGAACAATCATTAGTGGCAGTCGCTAACACTTCGCACATCAAACGCACCAAAACAAGACGTTTTGCCATAAAATACACGTTACACAGTATCGTACTGTGTCAATTTTTCAATAGCCCACTTGCTTGTGTATTGTTTTGATGCAAACGTGTGTTCGTCTTGTTTGCTTATGGGACGGCGACCCCAGCGGTAATGCGAGACTAACAGTGTAAATGGATGCAGGGGAAAAGCACCATGGCTTTCAACGTTTCCGGCGCGCCAGCAGGCGGGTCAACCAGTACGGATTCTTCGTCTGGAAGTAAGTTTTCTGGCTACTACGGTGGCGGCGGCGGCGGACAGACTGGTCCGCAGGGCCCTGCTGGACCTAAAGGCGATAAAGGTCACACTGGCGCAACGGGTGCTAAAGGCGATACCGGTGCTCGGGGTGCTACCGGCGCGACGGGTGCCAAAGGCGACACTGGCGCGACGGGCGCTAAAGGCGCAACCGGTGCTCAGGGCGCTAAAGGCGATACCGGTGCCCGAGGTGCTACTGGCGCAACGGGTGCCAAAGGCGACACTGGTGCTCAGGGTGCTACTGGCGCGACGGGTGCCAAAGGTGACACTGGTGCAACGGGTGCTAAAGGCGCAACCGGCGCTCAGGGTGCTAAAGGCGACACCGGCGCACAGGGTGCTAAAGGCGACACCGGCGCACAGGGTGCTACTGGCGCAACGGGTGCCAAAGGTGACACTGGCGCAACCGGTGCTAAAGGCGCAACCGGCGCTCAGGGTGCCAAAGGCGATACTGGTGCAACAGGCGCTCAAGGTGCCAAAGGCGACACCGGCGCACAGGGTGCTACCGGCGCAACAGGTGCCAAGGGTGACACTGGCGCACAGGGTGCTACCGGCGCTCAGGGTGCTAAAGGCGACACCGGCGCAACAGGCGCTCAGGGTGCCAAAGGCGACACCGGCGCAACAGGCGCTCAAGGTGCCAAAGGCGATACCGGCGCAACTGGCGCTCAGGGTGCCAAAGGCGATACCGGCGCAACCGGCGCTAAAGGCGATACCGGAGCAGCTGGCGTTGATGGTAACGACGGCGCTGATGGTATTGGCTTTGATGCAGTGTTCGCTCGTGAGGGCTTCGATACCAACGGTAATGGTAAGGCTGACCGTGCAGAGCTGATCGCAGCATTTGGTGGTGACACCGGTGCTCAGGGCGCTAAAGGTGACACCGGTGCTAAAGGTGACACGGGTGCTACCGGCGCAACTGGTGCTCAAGGTGCCAAAGGCGATACCGGCGCAACGGGCGCTCAGGGTGCCAAAGGCGACACCGGCGCAACGGGTGCTCAAGGTGCTACCGGCGCAACAGGTGCCAAAGGCGACACCGGTGCAACGGGCGCTCAAGGTGCTACCGGCGCAACGGGTGCCAAAGGTGACACCGGCGCAACGGGTGCTCAAGGTGCTACCGGCGCAACGGGTG
>CALFVD010000199.1 GCA_937928005.1 uncultured Neomegalonema sp.
CCCGCCGCCGCCATGGCCGCAATCAACGAACTTTCGGCGGGTGATTTCAACCTTCCGATTAAAGGCTGGGCCAACCGGATATCAGGCCGGTCAATGGGCGAGCACACCGAAGATACGGCACAGTTGTTCAAGATACCACGAGCGGAGCAGGATGCCCTCGCATTCGCAAGCCACCAACGCGCCAGCGCAGGGCAGAAGGATGGGTTTTTTGATGACCTTCTGGTTTCGGTAAACGATGTCGACCGCGATATGATCCCCCGAAGCGACTCAACGCTAGAAAAACTCGCCAGCCTGAAACCGGTTTTCGACCGTTCCGAAGCCGGAACCCTCACGGCGGGGAACTCATCGCCATTGACCGATGGAGCCGCCGGGATGTGGGTGGCCGATCAGGAGGGCTTGGACCGCCTCGGCGATGTACCCGCAGCGGAACTGATCGACTGGCAACTTGGTGCGATGGACTACCGCGAGGAAGGAATATTGATGGCCCCAGCACGCGCAATTCCGCGCTTGCTCGCACGCCATAACCTTCGCTTCGAGGATATTGGACTATGGGAAATCCACGAAGCCTTTGCCGCGCAGGTACTTGCCAATATCGCCGCGATCACCTCACAGGATTATCGCAGCAAAAAGGCCGGTGTTGAAGCCGATCTTGGTCCATTCCCGATTGAGCGGCTGAATCCCAATGGCGGCTCTATGGCAATCGGGCACCCGTTCGGGGCAACCGGTGCACGTATTCTAAGCCAAGCAACCAAAGAACTGTGGAGTAAGCCAAGCGGAACCTATGCCGTCATTTCGGTCTGCGCCGATGGTGGTCAGGGCACAGTATGCCTGCTGCGCCGCCCATAGCGAGGGTCGCTTCAATCCGTATGTGAGCGCCACCAAGGGTCTAGACTGAGCGCCCGGCGCAAGGGCGTATCGGTCATCTGCGGCGCACCGTTGATGTATTCGAGGGCGGCGGCAAGGCTGTCGCCCTCTAGCGTCTTCAAATAAGCAATACCACGGGCTACGGTGAAGGGTGCGCCGGTTGCCTCACTAAAATTGCCATCAAGATCGGTCCAGACCGCCCCGCGCGCACCCTGCGCCTTACACCAATCACGAACCCGCTCCACCAAGCCATCACGTCGGGAATAGGCGGTTCCCGCATCCCTATCGACCCAGCCGATATGATCGGCCTGCGTACGCTCGCGGGCGGCGAGGTCGGTAACGGCTTCGGCCACGCTGCCCCGCACACTCTCAATCACATGGGTCGGGCAAGAATCGCCCATATCCGTGTCGATCACCACGACGAGGGATTGTTTGCGCTTTGGGGACACGCGACTGAATTCGAGCGGCAGGGATGGCCCCGCCCCAATACGCCACTCACCGCGCACCTTGGGCGCAAGATCATCGAGATCCCAGATCAGGGAGCCGTAGCCGAGAATGAGTATGGGCGCGGTCATGTCGTATGGATACAGCCTGATGCTATGGAGCGATAGGTTCTCAATCTTTTTTCATAAGCGGAAAGGGGCAATTCGCTTTAATATGCCACATATTCCATAGATGATTGAAAACTCGGATATTGACGGGACGAATGGACCGTATTCGGTGTGCATACGCATGTATAAGCGGTCGGATTTCGCGCCAAAAGTTGCGCACGGCCTGACGCTTTGTGGTTCAGATTGATCGCAAAACACCTTATCGTGCCACCATGATCGCTTATGCTCCTTGGGCCGACGCCCGCCTTTCGCGCAAACCCGGCGTGTTGCCGCTTGATCCGGGGGATTGGATCGAAGCAGGCGACGACCGGGAAGCGCAGATGGCGTATCGGGCGGCGTTGATCGAGGCACAGCGGGATGTGGTCCATGCTGCGCTACCCGAAAGTGCGGGTGCATGTGCGGAATTGCTGGAGGCGTTGTGTGCGCATCTGGGGGTTGCGGTGCCTACGGGGGAGCCGCCATTGATTGCCGCCGGGCGACTGGTGCAGGAGGATTTCTGCCTGCTGGAACAGGCCACATCTGGCGAGGAATACCGGCTAACGGGGGCAATCCTGTGCTTTCCGTCGCGCTGGTCGCTGGCCGAGAAAATCGGGCACCCACTGACTCATATCCACGGGCCGGTGCCCGATTATACGGGCGACCTCGCCGCACGGGTGAACCGTTTATTCGAGGGTATCCGCGCGGGGCGGCCCCTGTGGCGAGCGAACTGGACGATTCATTCGACCGCCGAATTGCACCAGCCATCGGGCGAATGGCGCGAAAGCGAGGATGCGGATGCCGACTTGCATATCCGGGTGGAGCGGCAGACATTTCTACGCCTGCCCCGCTCCAATGCGGTGGTGTTTGGCATCCGCACGTATGTCGATCCACTCACCGCGCTGATGCCGGAGCAGGCGGTGGCGTTGCGCGAGGCGCTGGAACCCCTCGGCCCAGATGAGATCGACTATCGGGGCGGGGCCGATTTACACCGGGCAAGCTTGGATGCGCTGGTTTGAGTCTGTCATTGACCCACCTACGTCTGGTCGCCTTTCGCAGCTATGCGCGGCTCGATCTGAATATTGCTACGACGATGATTGCGCTGACGGGGGCGAACGGAGCGGGGAAGACAAATATACTTGAGGCCGTGTCGCTGCTGGCGCCGGGGCGGGGGCTGCGGCGGGCTTCGCCGGGGGATTTTGCGCGCAAGCAACAGGGGATCGGTTGGGCCGTTACCGCAACGCTCGATACACGTAGCGATCCGGTCGAGTTGTGGACCGGGGCGGGGACCGATGCGCGGCGCACGGCAAAGCGAGATGACAAGGCGGTGTCAGTGCTGTCGCTGGGGCGCACGGCGCGGTTGTTGTGGCTGACGCCTGCGCTAGACCGGGTATTCGTGGAGGGACCGGGGGAACGGCGGCGGTTCCTCGACCGGATGACGCTATCGCTACTGCCCGACCATGCCGAGACGGCAACCCGCTATGACCGCGCAATGCGTGAGCGGAACCGGCTGCTGAAGGATGGCGGCGATAACGGGCGGTGGCTATCGGCGCTGGAGGCGCAGATGGCCGAGCATGGGGTGGCGCTGGCCAAGGGCCGCGCCCACGCGCTGTCTTCGCTGATTGCGGCGCAGGGCACAGGGGGCGCGTTTCCGCGTGCTGAGGCGGTGATTGCGGGCGAGTTCGATGCGGGGATGGGGGCGGAGGATTTCGCGCGGACGCTGGCCGATGGGCGGGGGCGCGATGCGCAGGCGGGGCGGACCCTGACCGGGCCACATCGCAGCGATCTGGCCGTGCGCTATGCCGAGAAGGACGCCCCCGCTGCCGAATGCTCGACGGGGGAGCAAAAGGCGCTGCTGGTCAGTCTGTTACTGGCCAATGCCCGCGCGCTTCATGCTGAGACGGGCAGCGCGCCGATCCTGCTGCTGGACGAAATCGCCGCCCATTTCGATGCCACCCGCCGCGCCGCCCTCTTCGCGGAGATCGAGGGGCTGGGCGCACAGGCATGGATGACCGGCACGGAGCCGGGCCTGTTCGATGCGATGGGAGCAAGCGCGCAGCGGATCGAAGTGAGCGAAACCGCCGATGGGTCGGTGGTGAATACCAGTCCAACAAGGGGCTGAAATGGCAAGGAATGCTTGGACATTTCAGCCCCGAACGGGGTAAACAGAATATGTGAAAAACATCGTTCCAGAACCCCGCGCGATTGCTGCGCCATGATCGGATTCATCCTTGCCTATATCGCCGCTGTGGCGGTGCCGGGGCCATTCGTGGCGACCCTTGTTGCGCGGTCAATGGCGGAGGGGCCGCGTATCGGGGTGCCGATGATATTCGGGGCGGCCTTCGCTGATCTGATCTGGGGATGTCTGGCACTGTTCGGGCTGGCGATTATCGCTGCCTATGCCGCACCGGTCATCACCGTGCTGAAATATGCGGGGGCGGCGTATATCGTCTGGATCGGGTGGCAGTTATTGACCAGCCGCCTTGAGCCGGTCGTCACGCCGGAGCCGCAGCGCGGGGACGGATGGCGGGCGTTTGGCTCGGCCATCGCGCTGACGCTGGGCAACCCCAAGCCGATGACGTTCTTCATGGCGCTACTGCCCGGATTCTTCGATCTGGCGAGCCTGACGCTGGCCGATAAGCTGACCATTCTCGCCGTGCTGCCGCCCGTGATCCTGAGCGTGCTGGCGGTTTATGTGGTGATGGCGGTGCGGGCGCGGGCGATGCTGGCCAATGCGCGGTCGGTGCAGCGGATCAACCGCACGGCGGGGGGCGCGATGGTCGCCGCCGGGGTCGCGGTGGCCGCCGGATGAGCATCGAGATTTCGCAACTCGCCCTGTTCGTGGTGGCGCTGGGGATCATGGTGGCGACGCCAGGGCCGCTGGTCGCGGCGATCATGGCGCGGGCGGCGTCGGGCGGGTTTCGCGCGGCGGCTCCGCTGGCCTATGGCGCGGCGGTGTCGGAGGCGATCTATATCGGGCTGGCGCTGGTGGGGCTGGCCGCGCTGGCGATGAGTTATGCGTGGGTGCTGGAACTGCTGCGCTGGGGCGGGGCCGCGTGGCTGGTCTGGATCGGCATCGGGTTGATCCGGTCGGCTGGGCAGAACACCGAGGCGCTGGAGATTGCGCCGGGGGCGGGGTGGCGCACGTTCCTGACGGGGCTGCTCATCAATCTCGGCAACCCGAAAGTCGCGCTGTTCTACATGGCCATCTTCCCCGGCTTTTTCGACATCGCCGCCTTCGGATGGCTCGATACCGTGGTCGTGCTGGTGGTGGCGAGTTCGGTGGGTCTCCTCAGCGACCTGACCTACACCGCGCTGGCCGACCGGGCGGGCGCGAAGCTGCGCAACAAAGCCCTGCGCACCGGCATGGACCGCACCACGGGCGGCGTAATGATCGGCGCGGGCGCCGTGATTGCGGGGAGTTGATATGAATCCCTTTCTATCCTCTAATCCCCAGGCAATAGATTTTTTCATAATACTATTTGCCGTATTTCCAATCATGTTCATGGTTAGGTTCAGATTCAATTTAATCATGGACATTTTGAATAGGAGATCACGAGTACAACCGTCCATCAAAAAGGCATGGACTGAAGCTTATTCGGGGTCGGATGTATCAGGGGCAATTTTCGAGTTGAAGAAGTTTGTATTTTTCGGAATTATTTGTTTTATTTTTATTTTAATTGCTATTTTATTCATAAACAATCGATCGTTAGGATTTCCAGTCGCAATCGGAGCATTTCTATCCTTTGGAATTTCATCGCTCTGCGCTGCTTATTTTCTATTGAAACGCTTGCAAGAAATCGTCGCTGAACACGCAAGAAATCTGGAGTCCACAAATGGCTGACGAAATCATACCCGACGGCGTCGATCCCGAGACCTACGGCGCGGATTCCATCAAAGTCCTGCGCGGTCTCGAAGCCGTCAGAAAACGCCCCGGCATGTATATCGGGGATACCGATGACGGGTCGGGGCTGCATCACATGGTCTACGAGGTGGTCGACAACGCCATCGACGAGGCGCTGGCGGGCCATGCCGACCGGGTGATGGTGATCCTCAACCCCGATGGGTCGGTCACGGTGGATGATAACGGGCGCGGCATCCCGGTAGATATCCACGAGGAGGAAGGGATCTCCGCCGCCGAGGTGATCATGACCCAGCTTCATGCGGGCGGGAAGTTCGACCAGAATTCCTACAAGGTGTCGGGCGGCCTGCACGGGGTCGGCGTGTCAGTGGTCAATGCGCTGTCGGACTGGCTGGAACTGACCATTTGGCGCAATGGCAAGGAACACCATTGCCGCTTCGAGCATGGCGATACGGTCAAACCGCTGGAGGTCGTCGGCCCCGCCGAGGGGGGGCGCAAGGGCACGCGCGTCACCTTCCACGCCAGCGCCGAGACCTTCACGATGGTCGAATACCAGTACAAGACGCTGGAGCATCGCCTGCGCGAGTTGGCGTTCCTCAATTCCGGCGCCCGCATCCTGCTGCGCGATGAACGACACGCAGAGCATGTGGAAACCGAACTCTATTACGAGGGCGGGGTGCAGGAATTCTGCCGCTATGTCGACCGGGCGAAAACGCCGATCTTCGAGCCGCCCATCGCCGTGCTGGGCGAGTTGAACGGGGTGACGGTCGAGGCGGCTTTGTGGTGGAACGACAGCTATCACGAGACGGTTTTGGCGTTTACGAACAACATTCCGCAGAAGGATGGCGGGACGCATCTGTCGGGCTTTCGCGGGGCGCTAACGCGGGTGGTGAACGCCTATGTCGGCTCGTCGGGGATTGCGTCAAAGGAAAAGATTACGCTGTCGGGAGAGGATGCGCGCGAGGGGCTGACCTGTATCCTCTCCGTAAAGGTGCCGGACCCGAAATTCTCATCCCAAACCAAGGAAAAGCTGGTGTCATCCGAGGTGCGCCCGGCGGTTGAGACGCTGGTGCATGAAAAGCTGTCGGAATGGTTCGAGGAAAATCCGGCGCAGGCGAAGCTGGTCGTCGCGAAGATTTTGGAGGCGGCAATGGCGCGCGAGGCGGCGCGTAAGGCCCGTGAACTGACCCGCAAAAAATCATCGCTCGATATTGCTTCCCTGCCCGGCAAGCTGGCCCAATGTCAGGAACGCGACCCGGCGAAGGCCGAACTGTTCCTCGTGGAGGGGGATTCGGCGGGCGGATCGGCCAAGCAAGGCCGCAACCGCGCCAACCAAGCGGTGCTGCCCCTGCGCGGGAAGATCCTGAATGTGGAACGGGCGCGGTTCGACCGGATGCTGGGATCGCAGGAGATCGGCACGCTGATTACGGCGCTCGGCACAGGGATCGGGCGGGACGAATTCGACCTCAACAAGCTACGCTACCACAAGGTCGTCATCATGACCGATGCGGATGTGGACGGCGCGCATATCCGTACCCTGCTGCTGACCTTCTTCTATCGGCAGATGCCCGAATTGATCGAGAACGGGCATCTCTACATCGCGCAGCCGCCGCTCTATAAGGTCGCGCGGGGGAAATCGGAGGTCTATCTCAAAGATCAGAAGGCGCTGGAAGATTACCTCGTCGAGAGCGGGATCGACGGCGCGGGCCTGACGCTGGCCAGTGGTGAGGTGCTGGCGGGGCCGGACCTTGCGCGCGTGGTGGAAGAAGCGCGGCGGGTAAAGGCGCTGATGGCGAATTTGCCGCCTTCCCTGCCCCGCTCGGTGATGGAGCAGGCGGCGATTGCCGGGGCGCTAGACCCCGATGGATTGAACGATCCGGCCAAAGCGCAGGCGCTGGCCGACCGGATTGCGGCGCGGCTGGACCGAATTGCACCGGAGACGGAGCGCGGCTGGACGGGAATGCCGACTGCGGGCGATGGGCTGCGCTTCATGCGAACAGTGCGCGGCGTGACCGAGACGCGGACACTGGACGGCGCAGTGCTGAATTCGGGCGAGGCGCAACGGCTGCACGCGATTGCGGAAAGCTTGGGTGAGGTCTACGCCAAGGCGGCGACGTTCGAGCGCAAGGAGCGGCGCACGCCGGTACGCTCGCCCTCCGACCTCTTGGATGTAGTGATGATCGAGGGCGAACGCGGTATCGGTCTGCAACGCTATAAGGGCTTGGGCGAGATGAATGCGGGGCAGTTGTGGGAGACAACCCTCGACCCAGAGGCGCGCACCTTCCTACAGGTGACGGTCGATCATGTGGACGAGGCGGATAACATCTTCTCGAACCTGATGGGCGATCTGGTCGAACCCCGCCGCGAGTTCATCATGGATAACGCCCATAACGTGGAGAATTTGGATATTTGACACAAAAGTCTTATGAAAATTTTTCTAGATTTCTTTCATAGAAGCCTTACGAATGAACGTGCGCTTTCATTAGCTCTCCCTCTATGAAAGCAATCGCTCCTTTGCTTTCATAGGACCGTCAGAATGAAGCACCCGGATCGAGTAGGCACATACGTGAAGAGCGTGCCTTACGGCGACGAAGCGTATCGTGCTTATATTCCCAAGTCGCTTCCTCCGTCCCCACCTCTCGACATCGGCGCTCTCTATCCGCTTATCGACCGTGCCAATATCGCTTTGGGCCGTCTTGACGGGATCAGCCGCATCCTGCCGGATACCTCGCTTTTCCTTTACATGTACATTCGCAAGGAGGCCGTTCTCTCATCGCAGATCGAAGGCACGCAATCTTCGCAGGGTAGATTCAGGAATGAAGTGCAACGGTTGGATAGAAGCGCAGGCTGACGGATTTGCCAAGCTCCTTGAGGAAGGCTTCGACGGGGGATTTGAAGCCGAGGCATTTACGGGGTGTTGTGTTGATGGTCATGGCGATTT
>CALFVD010000200.1 GCA_937928005.1 uncultured Neomegalonema sp.
GCATATTCAGCGCGATGATCCTTGAAAAGCTGGATCGCTCGCTCACGAAATTCCGCGCTGTATGTCGGGGTATACGTCTTCTTGCTCATAGGGGTCATCTTCCGAGGGTTTTACCCTCCGGTAAACCCGGGCCGGTTCAAATTGATGGAACAACTGAACTATAATCTGCTGTTCCGTTGGTTCGTGGGGCTGTCCCCGGATGATGCGGTGTGGGGGGCAGAGACGTTCGGCAAGAACCGCGAACGGCTGGAAAACCATGATCTGATCCGCAAGTTCATGGCCGGATTGCTGATGCATGAGAAGGTCAAGCCGCTGTTGTCGAGCGACCATTTCTCGGTCGATGGCACGCTCGTGGAGGCATGGGCCTCGCACAAGAGCTTGCGCCCGAAGGACGGTGGCCCTGAGGACGAAGGCGGCAATAACGGCTCCGACTTTCGCGGCAAGCCGCGCAAGAACGACACCCATGAAAGCAAGATCGATCCCGATGCGCGGCTGTACCGCAAAGCAGCCGGGCAGGAGGCGCGGCTATGTTATCTCGGCCATGTGTTGATCGAGAACCGGCACGGTATCGTCGTGGATGGCTGCGTTACCCATGCCACCGGCACCGCCGAACGCGAGGCTGCTGAAGCGATGGCGAAGGAACAGCGTTCCCGCTCGGACAGGCGCATCACGTTGGGGGCGGACAAGGGCTATGACACCAAGGCCCATGTCGCCGCCCTGCGCGAGGCCCGGATCATCCCGCATGCGCCCAAAACACCGGCAACGCCAAGCGCCGCCGACGCAGCGCCATCGACGCCCGCACCACCCGACACGAGGGCTATGGCATGAGCCAAACACGGCGCAAGATGGTCGAATGTCCTTTCGGATGGGGCAAGCAACACGGGACAATCCGCAAGACCAAACACCGAAGCCGCCTGCGCGTCGAAGCCGAATTCCTCATCAATATGATCGGCTACAACCTCATGCGCCTGCCCAGATTGATAACTTCATAGGAGGAGGCCGTCCTCTCAACGGAAAAAACACCGATGAGAGGCCAAAACATACCGAAATACGCCAAAAAATGGCCAACAGAGCCAGATCATAGCAACCTCAAACCGTTTTCCGCAAACTGCTAAACCCACAAGGCTTGTGGAGCCATGGATATCGCGCTTTCGCGCGGTATGACAACGCCCTTGCGGAAACCACCGGGGAGATGTGTGCATCCGGTAGGCTCAAGGTCGGGGCAGAGGAAGCCTGTGTCCTCAATGCACTCCGTCGGGCCATAGCACGACGCGAACGGTACGCATGAGGATAAAGATATCCAGCAGCACGTTGAAATTCTTCACGTAGTAGAGGTCGTAGCGCAGCTTTTCGCGGGCGTCTTCCTCGGTGGCACCATAGCGGTACTTGATCTGCGCCCAGCCGGTAAGGCCGGGTTTGACGCGGTGGCGTTCGGCGTAGAAGGGCATGTTCTCTTCGAGTTGTTCGACGAAGAAGGGGCGCTCCGGGCGGGGACCGACGAGGGACATCTCGCCCTTCACGATATTGAGTATCTGGGGCAGTTCGTCGATGCGGGTCTGGCGCAGGAAATGGCCGACACGGGTGACACGGGCATCGTTAGCCTGCGCCCATTGCGGCGTGCCGCCCGCCTCGGCATCATTGCGCATGGAGCGGAATTTGATGATGTCATAATGCGCACCGTTCAGGCCCACGCGGGTCTGGCGGTAGAAGACGCCGCCGGGACTGTCGAGTTTGATGGCCAATGCTGCGAGCAGCAGGATGGGCGATAGGACGACAACGGCGATGGCACTGATGATGATGTCGAGGGCGCGTTTCGCCCGCATCGACCAGATTGCGTAGCCGATATTGCGCGAGAATATGAAGCGCGCCGGGTAGAGGTTTTCGAGATCGACCTTACCGGTTTCTTGCTCGCCGAAATCAAGGGAATCATGGATGCGGATGCCTGCGGCCTTACAGTCGAGCAGAGCGGCGGCGGGTAAGGGCGCAGAGCGGTCGGCGACGATAATCTCGCTGACATCAAGGGCGCGGGCTTGGTCGAGCAGAGTGTCGGTGTCGTCCGGGGCGATGACGGCGACCACGTCGCTGTCGCCAGAACCGATGCGGGCGGTTTCGCGTACCGATGCGCTTGCCGCTTCACCGCCGATGACGAGGATGCGCCGTTGCAATGGCACATATCGGAGCAGTTTTCCGAATGTGAAACGGGCGATGGCCACGGCACCGTAGGAAAAAGACGCACAGGCGATGGCGTAGAGGGGCGACACCCAGATATCGCCGAAGACGTAGACGATCCCGAAGCCCAAGCCTGCACCGACAACGCAAGCGACACCTAGCCGCTCGGTCATGGTGGCCAGATCAGCGCGGGCATCTGGCTCGTAGATGCCCAATGCAAGCATCATCAGGATGGTCAAAAGCGCAGGCAAGGCGGCGGCGCTGGTTAGGCCAGAGGGACCATCCGGCGAATGGACCACCAGCGTCGCAATGATGAAGATCGCCGCATAGACCGTCAACGCCTCGATAATGCCGAGCATCAGGACGGAAAGGCGCATCGAGTGACCGAAGAAACGTACCATAAAACCTGCATCCCCATTTGGTTCGAGTGGCAGAATAAACCGTTGCAGTTGAGCATTCCTGAAGACTTTGGCGCGATTTTTGAGTGGGTCGCGTCACTGCCTGTGCTCGCGAGATTGCAAGAAGGATGCCCCGTTATGCGCTTTTCCCTCGGTCTGATCGTCTGTGCCACCCTCGCCGCGACCAATGCGCAGGCGGATGGAGCGTTTCTGTCGCGTCTGGCCCCGAATGTCGGGGCACCAGCGGTGGAACGACCGCATGGGGCCGATGCGGTGGTCGGGGTGCGCCTTGATGGGCTGCGCGGTCAGGAAGGGCGGATTACGACCTTCGGACAGGTATTCCGCAAAGGCGATTGGCCACAGGGCGAGGGGTTGATCGGTATCGTTGGTGGCAAGCGCGTGCCGATGCAGGCGGATGTGAAAGCACGTTACCCGGACGGGTCGGTGCGGCACGCGATCTTGTCGATGCGCAACCCCGCCGGATCGTCGGCGCAATTGGCGCTGCGTACGGGGGATGTACCCAAGGGCAAGGTGCTGGATGTGCGCAGCATCCTGTCGCGCGGCTATGACCTGTCGGTGGTGTTCGATTTTGGCGGACGTAAAGTGACGCTGGACGCGGCAACCTTGGTGAAACAGGCGGTAACGAGCGATCCGGCGCGGTGGCTGAATGGGCCGCTGGCCAGCGAGATACGGGTTGAACGGCGATTGACGCCGCAACTAACCGCCATCTTTGACATTCGTGTGCAGGCGGATGGGGCGGTGCGAACATCTGTCTCCATGCATAACGATTCGATGTTTGAGACGAATAATCTGGATATCGGGTATTCCTATGCCATCCGTATGAGCGGACAGACGATGGTGGAGCGGCAGGTCAAACATCGCCGCTACGCCAATTGGCGCGAGATCATCTGGGCTGGGGCGCAGCCTTCGGCGGTGCATGTGGGGTATGATTACCCCTACATGATCGCGACGGGCGCCGTACCCGCCTATGACCCGGAATTGCGGATCAAGAGTTCCTATCTGGATACATGGCCCAAGAGGTTGGCCAAGGCTGATATCGAGCCATTCGGCGAAGCGCTGATCAAGCGGGCCATGCCGACGACTGGTGGGCGCGGCGATATCGGGTTACTGCCCGAATGGACCATCGCATGGCTGCGCACGCAATCGCCACAGCATCGTCTCGCCATGATGGAGACGGCGGATGCCGCGGGGTCGGTGCCGTGGCATCTACGTGACCCAAAGACACAAGCCGCGCCAACGCTGGACGCATATCCAAAATACTGGATGGATTATCGCGCTTCGCAGGATGCCAACGGTCATGGGCCAGTCAAGACCAAGGTCGACAAGTGGAAGATCGACAACGCGCATCAACCGGACCTGACTTATGTGCCGTATATGATTTCTGGCGACCGCTATTACCTAGACGAGCTTCATGCGCAGGTGGCGGCGGGATTGTTTAGCTATAACCCGCGCTATCGCAATGATGCGGAGGGAAATCTGCGCAACGAGGAAGTGCGGGGGCAGGCTTGGGTCAACCGTACCCATGGTTATGCGGCATGGATCACCCCCGATGGGCATCCGGCGAAGAACTATCTAGTGGCCAAGCTGCGTTCGCGCCTTGCGTGGTACCCGCGCGCCTATCGGGCGGATGACAAGTTGGGTGGGCCTGTGCGGTATGAGACGGGCGGCTGGATCATGGGGTCGAACCCCAAGGGTATCGTGTCGAACTGGCAGCAAGATTTCTTTGCCAGCGCAACGGCACAAAACGCGCGGATGGGCTTTGCGGAGGCCGGGCAGGTGTTTGGCTATACGCGGCGATATCTGCTGAACCGCTTCCTGCGTAGCGATTTCAACCCGCTCTGGGCGACGGGCTACCACACGATCCACGGCAACCGCGAGACGCGCGCTCCCTTTGCGACGTGGCGAGAAATCGCTGAGGCCAATATGCGCGATGGGCGGCATGATGCGCGGCCTTCAGTACAGAACGGTGACCATGACAAGGCGTGGAACTTCGCGGCACAGGGCCGGGCAGGTTATGGCGCGCTGGTGGGCAGCTTTGCTGATCCGCTGCTGGCCGAGGCCTATGCGACACTGGTGCGTGCGACCATGGCGATGCATGGGGGTAGTGACAGCTTTGCGACCCAACCGAAATGGGGGATTGTCCCGGTCTTCCCCGATGGCACGACGCTGGCGCTTTCGCGGCACCGGGCGGTTGATGGCAAGGTGCGCGGGTCTGACCGCAATGACCTACTCGCGGGTGGGCCGCAGGCGGACATGATCACTGGCAATGGCGGCAATGATATCATCGCTGGATTGGACGGGAATGATACGATTGCCGGGGGGCTGGGCTTCAACCTGTTGGCCGGTGGTCGCGGGGATGACCGGATCGTGGCCGAAGGAGGCATAACCATCGCCGCTGGCGGGCCGGGAGCCGATATCTTCTATATGGGCCGCAAGGCTGAGGGCGGACCGGCGCCGCTTGGTCGGTTGGAAATCGTCGATTTCCGCCCCGGCACCGACCGCCTCGCCATGCCACCGGGTAGCGATGCCGCTGCGATCTTGCGCGGCGCGCGGGCAACGAAGGCAGGCACGCTGATCCCGCTGGGGCAGGGTGGCTCTATCCTGCTGCGCGGTGTGCGGCCCGGTCAGGTGCGGGCGGATAGTCTGGCGATGCGATGAGGGTCAATTCTGTCAGTCGCCTGCAATGTGAGCCATGCTCCGATAATTGCAAGCGGCTAACGATTGGTAATCGCAATTCGCTTTATAGCCATTTGCGATAAACCTGAGCCATATTTCACGCCAAGAGTCGCGCAAAATATGGCACTTGATGATTCAGGATAATCGCAATTCGCTTTAAAAACTCAACTTGAGAGCAGTGCTGCAATCTTTGCAACATGAGCGCCTTGGAATCGGGCGATTTCCAATTCCTTTTCGTTAGGCAATCTTTTTCCATCGAGGCCAGCGAGAGTTCCGGCTCCATAGGGAGACCCCCCAATTGGCTCATCAATTTCCTTCAGTGCTTCGCAGGAATAAGGAACGCCTACTACTACCATCCCGTGATGCAGAAGAGTGGTGTGCATTGATGTCAATGTCGTCTCATGGCCGCCATGTTGCGTTGCGGTCGACACGTAAGCACTCCCCACTTTTCCGATCAGGGCACCCTCTGCCCATAGACCACCAGTTTGATCGAGGAAATTGCGCATCTGTGCGGCCATATTGCCGAACCGTGTGGGCGTGCCAAAGACAATCCCGTCATAATCCGCTAAATCGGAAGGGTTAGCAATCGGGGCTTTTTGATCAACTTTAATACCCGCTTCTTTTGCAATATCGTCTGGAACCAATTCTGGTACGCGTTTTATCGTTACATCGGCCCCTTCTTTTCGCGCGCCCTCCGCAACTGCATTAGTAAGTTCTTCGGTGTGTCCATATGATGAGTAGTAAAGAACGAGAATTTTTGCCATTTTGCTTGCCTTTTCAACATTTTACATTGCATGATTACATAACGAATATGATGCAGTGGGTTTGGGTATTAAAGGTGCATTTAATATGCATCTTTAAAAAACTCAAGAATTTTCTACTGCCAGCGATAAGCATGGACAGCGATGTGCAGAGGCGCTTGGGTTAAATTCTGTAGCGATTTGCGATAAACCTGAGCCATATTTTGCGCCAAGAGCCGCGCAAAATATGGCGCTTGATGATTCAGGATAATCGCAATTCGCTTTAAGCTTTCGACGAAAATGACATCGCTCCAACGGCATCCAACGGATGAGATGCCGACCGATCGTCATGGAGCGTCAGCCGTCGACCAGTTCCACCGCCGCGCTCAGGTCAACTGAAACCAGCTTTGACACCCCGCGTTCGACCATCGTGACGCCGTAGAGGCGGTCCATGCGTGACATGGTCAGGGCGTGGTGGGTGATAACGAGGAACCGCGCGTCTGAGCGGCGGGTCATTTCGTCCAACAAGGCGCAGAAGCGTTCGACATTGGCATCGTCCAACGGCGCATCCACCTCGTCCAGTACGCAGACTGGGGCTGGGTTGACGAGGAAGACGGCGAAGATCAGAGCCAGCGCCGTGAGTGTCTGTTCGCCACCCGATAGCAGCGAGAGGGTCTGAACCCGCTTACCGGGGGGTTGGCAGAGGATTTCGAGGCCCGCTTCTAGCGGATCGTCGGATTCGGTGAGTTGCAACTCGGCCTCGCCTCCGCCGAAGAGGTGGGTGAACAGCCCTTTGAAATGCTCGTTCACCTGCGCGAAGGCAGCGAGTAGGCGTTCGCGGCCCTCGCGGTTTAGCGCGGCAAGACCCTTGCGCAGTTTGGCGATGGCTTCTTCGAGTTCGGTTTTCTCGCTACGTAGGGTGTCGCGCTCGGTTCCCGCTTCCTCGATCTCCAGCTTGGCGCGCAGGTTGACGGCCCCCAGCCGTTCGCGGTCAGCGCGGGCGCGGATAAGGCGGGTCTCTACGGCTTCGGGTGAGGTATCGGACAGGCCGGTGAAGCGTTCGGCGGCCTCGTCTGGGCCTGCGCCGGTTTCATCGTGTAGCACGGCCTCGGCTTCGGCTTCGCGGGCGGTGGTGCCTTCGGCGGTGGCTTCATTACGGGCAAGGGATTCGCGGGCGGCGGAGAGAGCGGCGAGGGCGGCGGCGGCGGCGGCGGTCTTCGTGCGCAGGTCGCTTTCGGCCCTAGCGAGGGCGTCGTTGCTGGTGGTGACACGGGCGGCGGCGGCACTGACCTCGGCATCAAGACCGGATCGCTCGGCGGCGATTTTTTCTGGGACGCCGCGTGCGGTAGCCAATTCTGCTTCGGTCTCGCGCAGGCGTTTGGAGACGTCGAGATGGCGCTTTTCGGCGGCGCTGGCGCGTTTTCGCCAGTCATCGGTTTGTGCTTTGATGGCAGCGAGGCGGGTCGTGCGGCTTTCCTCTGCGCCTATAAGGGCGGTGTGGTGGGCGCGAGCGGCCTCCAGCGTGGCGCGGTCACGGGCAAGGGTTTCCTGCGCGGTTTGGGCCTGTGCGTGCAGGTCCGCTGGGTCGGCGATGCGAGCGAAGGCTTGGGTGGCTTCGGCGTTGCGGGCGCGGGCGGTCTCGACGGTCTGTTGCAGGGCGGCGAGATCGTCGGCGGCTTGGGTGGCCGCGACGTTTCGGCGGGCATGGTCGGCATCGAGGTCGGCGAGGATGCGGGCGGCTTGGGCGGCGGCGTCTTGGCTTTGCTTGAGGGCATTGCGGGCGGCTTCTTCGGCCTTGCGAGCCGCACTGAGGCGGTCGGTGGCCACGGTACGATTGTTTTCG
>CALFVD010000201.1 GCA_937928005.1 uncultured Neomegalonema sp.
ATTGGGCCGTCTCCACAGGCATGTGGGACGCCCATACCAACCCGACGCCCGCCGAAAAAAAGACCCACAGGACAGGCCGAAGAAGGTCGCCCGATCCCTGACATCCTTCTTCAAACGCGGCCTCCGCGCCATCCTCCGATGTCTCCACAACGGAACCGAACTGCCCCAACTCTGGAAAATCTGGATAAACTGAGGGATGGTGAGATTTTTGCAGCGCGCGGTGTTGACTTTCGCTTCATCAGCGCGCCTATATGTTCGTGATTTGTTTTCACGAGGAGATACGGCGCTAAGATGGATTGGACCCTGGTCATAGAGATTAATCGGCGGCTTCTGCTACGCATCGTAGCGGCACTGTTCGAGATGATCGGGACGGGGGAGACGGTGCGACGCCACATACATCTACTAGTGTTGGCGGTGCTACGGCCCGCCGAAGCGGCAACGCGGCGGTTGATTGCGATTGCGGCAATTGGGTTGGTGGTTCCCGCACGCCGCGAGCGCGCGGCACCGAACGGCAAGATTCCAAAAAGTTCCGGGGAGCATATACCCAGCTTTCCTCTATTTGATCCACGCCGCTATGCTGGGCCACCAAAAGAGTCGACAGTACCGGGATTCGGGCCGAATATCCGGGGTTTGACGAATTCGATGTCATGCCACCAGCCAAATTTACGCCCTCGCCAGAAGATTTGGTTTCAGCCAAACGGCTGTCACAACGGCTACACGCGCTACGCCATGCGCTTGAGACGATCCCGGCCCAAGCGCGGCGGCTGGCGCGGTTATTGGCGCATGGGCGGTCAAAATGGCAGCGGGTCATGCGGCCTGGCCGCCCGCCGGGGCATAGGGCGCGGCCCGCACCAGAACGCGGGTGGCATCCAGTCGATGAAATCCTCGCCGACTGCCATGAATTTGCTCTGCAAGCCCTACACGAAGCGGCGCGCGCACCGCCCACTAAATCGTGAAAATGGCCCGCATGTCCCCTGCCTGCCCGGCAGGGGCAGCAAAATCATGCGCTTTTGCAATTCACCTAAAATAGAAACCTTGAAACCAGAACACGTTTAGGGAAATAGTTGCGCTATTGCCGGGGGGCTTTGGGGAAACCATAAAATGTATGCGACCGAGCCGGTGAAGGGCGTCATTGCGCCCCTACTGACGCCGTTCAACGATGACCTGAGCGTGGCAACCGATTTGTATGTCAGCCATGCCTTTCGCATGATGGATGAGGGCTGTGCAGGGCTGGCCCCCTTTGGCACGACGGGCGAAGCCCTGTCGGTCACGCGCGAAGAATGTGTGCATACGTTATGGGCACTGAAAGAGGCCGGGATCGATCCGGCTTGTATGATCCCCGGTACAGGGCTGTGCAGCTATGGCGATACAGCGGAACTGACGCATGCTTGTCTCGATCTGGGTTGTGCGGGGGCGCTGGTACTACCCCCCTATTATTATAAGAACGTCACTGATCAGGGGATCTATGATTACTACGCCCGGCTGATCGAGGTGGGGGGCGATGACCTGAGGCTCTATCTCTACAATATCCCGCAAATGAGCGGCGTGCGGCTATCCGTTCCACTGGTGCGCAAGCTGCACGCGGATTTTCCGAAACAGATCGTCGGGATCAAGGATAGCTCTGGCGATTGGGAGAATGCTAAAGAGCTGTTGAAAATCAACGGATTAATCGTCTATATCAGCTCGGAAACCGCCATGCCGAAAGCAATACCGCTGGGGGCGCAGGGCTGCATGACGGCGACGGCCAACCTGAACGCACAGGCGATTGTTGAAATGCAAGCCGCCTATAATGCAGGAAATGCGCATGATGCGGCGGTCTTGTACGAGAGCGTCACGATGATCCGCGATGCTGTGGCACAGGTCGGCTTTATTGAAGTACCAAAAGCATGTTTGGCCGTGACAAGCGGCGATGCGCGCTGGGCGAATGTGCGCCCGCCCCATATACGGGCTTCTGCGGAAGCGGGACGGGCACTACGCGCAGCAATCGCTGATGCCCGGTGAATGATATATTGATCCGTATTGATACAAATTTCTTGCTAAACCCCCATAATTAAGCAAATCTGTCCCGTATCGGTTCATCTTTGGGCGGAGTATGTGGGATGCTTAAATCGGTTTGGACTTGTAGAAGCGCGCATGCGCCATACGAGCGGCACGACCCCTGATGCTGCTGATCGCCGGGGGGGAGACCGATACGCAGTTGCAACAGCTGATCACGCGGGCCAAGGCACGGGGGATCACGCTGACCACGCTGCTACATTCGCCAGATGACGACCTGCCGCTGGCATGGGATCTTGAGACGGGGATCATGCGGGTGGGCACGGCGGAAATCCGGGCAAAATCGGCGTTCATCCGGCAGGATGTATTCCGATATCTGGCCACAAAACGGCAAGCGGACCAGACGGATGCGCGAAACTGGAAAGTGATGTTTGACGGCTGGGTCTGGTCGAACCCGGATATCCGCATTTTTAATCGTGATTTCGCAATGAAGGACGCGGTGAACAAGCCTCTGGCCCTGATCTGGGCGCGCGATGCGGGCCTGCCAATCCCGCGCACGGCGATCCATGCGTCGAAGGACGAGGCGAAGGCCGCGCTGGAGCGAGGGACGGTGGTCTACAAGCCGGTGGCCGGGGGCGATATGTGCCGCGAGCTAGACGCGGGCGCGCTGGGCCGGGTGAGAAAGCCGCATCTGCCGCGCCCTTATATCTTTCAAGAACGGCTGGTCGCCCCGGATTTGCGCATCTTTCGCGTGGGCGAGCGGTTCTATGCTTTCGAGATCGAGGCGGACGCACTGGACTATCGCACGGTGGGTGGGGATGCTATAATCCGGCAAGTCACGGTGCCACTGCACCTACTCGGACCGCTGCGCAAGCTGACCAACCGGTTGGGCCTGACCTACGCGGCGGCGGATTTTAAAGCGAGCGCGGAGTCAGACGCGCTGATATTCTTGGAGGTCAATTCCAACCCCATGTTCGCCGCCTTCGACCATGCGAGCGATGGGGCGCTGGTGGATGGGATGCTAGATTGGTTGGTCGATTATTCTTGAAGTAGAAAATACTACCCCATTATCAATTCCCACATAAGCGACATGGGCGGCAAAAAGTATCAAGGCTAATAGCGATTTGCGCATTTTGCTATAGCGCGCAAAAGCATTAAGCATGCAGCTTGGAACGGCCCATTATACGAGATCGCGCATCGGTTTCCATTGCATTAAAATGGCGCAAACCACGAAAAATTTCAGCAAATTTAATGTCCGGTCTTTCTTCACAATGAGGTCCGAACAAGCATGAGAAACGTTTATACGGAGACACCAATACCGCCGCATTACAGAATTGCATCATGGTCTGAAAATCAGATGCAAAGTCAGGCATCAAATACAATCACGACACTCGATCCCACGCGGGCGATAAGCGGCGCGCGGGGCGGGGATGATCTGCTGCTGCATGCGCCGCTGCACTGGCGGGGGCGGTGCTGGCGTAACTGTTCTATAGCCAGAGGGCGTAATCGCCCGTTGCGTCAACGGCTGGATCTCAACCGGCCCAATGGCCGAAGATGTCTCTGAAACATCGACATACCGGGGCGGTGCGACCGGTGCGGAAGCGGGCAGCGGATAAGTCTCTACGACCACAGGCGCGGGGTGGAGTGGCGCAACGCTGGCCGTCACCGTCACGGCGGGCGCAGCCGAGGGTGGGGGCGTATTCGCCGTTATCGTCTCCGCTTTCTCACCCTTATTCTGGGCCTGTAGAATCGCCGCACGCACCGGGATCACCTTTGCCCAAGTATTCGTCGTCCCCTCAATCCGGCTGAACCCGTTCGCATGGACCACCGCCACCAACGCCCCACCTTTATCAAAGACACAGGAGCCAGAAATCCCCCCGATAACCCCCTCAGCCGCGATTCCATCGTCAGAATCATGCAGTTCAACCCACCAGAATGGTGGCATCGGGTCGTCGCTATAGAGCGTACCGGGGATCACCTCGCCATCTCGGTCCCGCGCCGGAAACCCATGGATCGTCACTGCCTGCCCCGCCTTCGGTGCCGGGTACTCCTCGGCATTCAACTTCGCCGGGTCGATCCCCAGAAACGACCAATCAGACAGCACATCGGACGATGTCGCCACATCCTTCGGCCCCACCACCGGCGTGCCATTCTCCGTCACATGCGCGACCGACACGTAGCCCCGCTCGCCAAGCCCCAGAAACCCGCGCCGGTTCAGCTTGCACACCGTCCCCCACGCTGCCATCCCATCAGTACGATAAAACACCCGCTCCGCCCGTGGCGACACGTTCTCGGAGCAGGCGGTAAGGGCCGCAAGAACGGTGATTACAATGAAGTTTCTCATGCCGATTTCCCACGAATCGATGTGACGCTGTACATCATCCATGGGTATATTCACTTTTTGTTCTAGTCAAGCAAAGTACATCCTGTAGCTAATGCTGGTACGCCATCCCAACCTGTGAAAAGAACGATTCAAACACCGATCATTCCAAAGGGGACTACCATGCTCGACAAGCGGGATTTTTACATCGACGGGGCGTGGGTTGCGCCGCAGGCTGGCACTGATTTTGACGTGATTGATCCGTCGACCGAGGAGGCCGTGGGGGTTATTTCGCTGGGGGGTGAGGCGGATACGAATGCTGCCGTGGCCGCCGCGAAGGCCGCTTTCCCCGGCTGGGCCGCGACGCCGGTCGCCGAGCGGATCGCAATGGCGGAGAAGGTGCAGGCCGCCTATGAGGCGCGCAAGGGCGATATGGCAGAGGCCATCTCACTGGAGATGGGCGCGCCCATCGACATGGCCCATGTGCAGCAGGCGCCGACCGGCACCGGCCATATCGCGGCATTCATCCGCGCGGCCAAGGAATTCGACTTCGACCATCCGCTGCGTGCCGATGCGCCCGACACGCGCATCCTGCATCAGCCGATTGGCGTCGTGGGCCTGATCACGCCGTGGAACTGGCCGATGAATCAGGTGGTGTTGAAGGTGCTGCCCGCGCTAATCACCGGCTGTACGATGGTGCTGAAACCATCCGAGATCGCACCGCTGTCTTCGCATCTGTTTGCCGAGATCATGCATGAGGCGGGCGTGCCGAAGGGCGTGTTCAACCTCGTCAATGGCGACGGGCCTGGGGTCGGCACCACCCTATCGACGCATCCCGATGTCGCGATGATTTCCTTCACCGGCTCGGCCCGCGCAGGCGTGATCATCAGCAAGAACGCAGCCGATACGCTGAAACGTGTGTCGCTGGAACTGGGCGGCAAGGGGGCCAATATCGTCTTTGCCGATGCGCATGAGAAGGCCGTGCAGCAGGGTGTGATGCGCTGCATGAACAATACCGGCCAATCCTGCAATGCGCCGACGCGAATGCTGGTCGAACGCTCGCGCTATGACCAAGCGGTCGAGCAGGCGGCGGAATTCGCCAACGGTCTTAGCGTCAATTCCAGCCATGAAAGCGGTAAGCATATCGGGCCGGTCGTCTCGGAGGCGCAATTCGACAAGATCCAAGGGCTGATCCAAGCCGGAATTGACGACGGCGCCCGGTTGGTTGCCGGGGGTTTGGGGCGTCCTAACGGTCTGAATCGGGGGTATTTCGTGCGGCCTACCGTCTTTGCGGATGTGACCAATGATATGACGGTCGCGCGCGAAGAAATCTTTGGCCCGGTCCTGTCGATGATGCCCTTCGACAGCGAGGAAGAGGCCATCGCCATCGCCAATGACACCGATTATGGCCTGACCAATTATGTGCAGACCACCGATATGGACAAGGCCCATCGACTCGCGCGCCGCCTACGCACGGGCATGGTCGATATGAACGGCAAGGCCCGCGCGAGCGGCTCGCCCTTTGGTGGGATGAAGGCTTCCGGTAATGGCCGCGAGGGCGGTAAATGGGGTCTGGAAGAGTTCA
>CALFVD010000202.1 GCA_937928005.1 uncultured Neomegalonema sp.
TCTACAAACGGATGTTGCTGCGGAGTTACAGCGACTCGACCTATCGACTCATCTAAGCCCCCAGCGGAGTAACGGCCTTGGCGCAATGGTCGAGCGGATCAAGGCATTTTCAGCGCAGCATGTAGGCTAGCTCCTTCAAAAGGCGCCCCAGTTAATCTTCACGCTCGCCTCCATCACGGCAATCCCAGAATCAAGACAAAGTCCGATATTGATGGCAACGAGTCGTTCCAAAATGCCCATGACACTGTACCTAAAATTAATCTGTATCCTGACATATTGTTTTATAGTGGGACATGGTTAAGAGCAAACGTAAAATTAATTCAGATGATCACGGACAGGTTTTGCTTGCCGAACCAATCAGTTTAACAATAGTTTTCATAGTACGGCGGAATATCTATGCCGTACCTGTTCCGTTCACAGGGACACGGTTCTAATCATTTGTTAACAGATACCTCCGACATCCTTTGTGATTACATGTTGGAACAATGGTCGAGGCGAACGGATCAGTGATGAGAACGATCTCACCTTTTGAGTTCGTGCGCCGGTTCCACCACGGTGTCACGAATCACGACGGACGTTATGTCTGGTTCCTCGGGGCCGGATGTTCTGTTAGTTCTGGCATCGGCGATGCTTCCGCGACCACTCTGCGCTGGCTTAGCGAGCTTAAATATCTTGAGACCGGCACCGCCGATAATGTCGTCCAATGGGCGCCTGAGCGTTTTGCGGGTTTCGACCCCACCGACCCAGCGGCTTTCTATGGCGAGGTGCTGGGCGCGTTGTTCTATACCGAGCAAGAGCAGGAACGCGAGTTGGAGCGCATCAATGCGCAGGCCGAGCCGGGCTTTGGCTATGCGACACTGGCCCAGCTCGTCACGCAGCCCGAATGGGGCGAGCGATGCAACACGATGGTCACGACCAATTTTGACGACCTCGCAGCGGACGCGCTCTACCTCTACAGTCAGCGCAAGCCGCAAGTTCTGACCCATGAAAGCTTTGATCGCCGCGTGCGCATCAGCACATCGCGCCCCACTATCCTCAAAATCTACGGTGATGCTCATCTGGGTCAGCTTCGCGGGCCTGAGGGCGAGCAATTCTTACGTTCTGACGTGAAAGACCGCCTGCGCGCGCAATTCACCGAATCCGCGCTGATTTTCATCGGCTATGGCGGCAATGACGAATCGGTTGCTGACTTGTTGTCTGGCCTGCCGCGCGGTGCCCCCGCCGGTGGCATCTACTGGATCAACAGCACCGAACCGGGCGCACCGATTCGCGACTGGCTTGAAGAGCGTAATACGATCTGGACCCCCTATGATGATTTCGAGGGGTTGATGTATCTGCTGCGCCGTGAGTTTGAATTGGGCCATCCACGCATTGACCGCTTTGACAAGATCCTGCGCCGCTACGATGAGCAGTATCGTAGCCTTGCGGCCCGCGATGATCTCAAGCCTGACTTAATTCCCGGTTTTGCGGCCCCCATCCATCCCGATACCATCGCCACCACGCCCGATGACGATGTGCCCACGCTGGCGCATTCTTCCGCTGAACAGCCAGAGCCAACGAAAGAACCAAAAGACGAAGACTGGGGGTACGCGCTCAACGGCACGGTGCCTGATACCTTCGACCGCCACGATGTCATCAGCGAAGAAGATATGCGCGCGGGGGCGGAAGACACGATCTTGCCCGCTAGCTTCGCCAATAGGGACGCGGCGGATTTCTCCGATACCATCGAGGGTGCGCTGGATGCGGCGGAAGCGGCCCCCGACGATGATGCTTCGCGTAGCCGGATCGACCGCCTGATCGCCGCCGCCGTTGCCGCCATGGCCACCCGCCAGACCGAAGTAGCCGATGCCGATATTACGGAAACGATCCAACCTGACCCGCAAGCGCAGGTACAAGACGTAGCGGCCAGTGAACCGGCTTCTGGTCGCCCGAATCTCGCGCTTGTCGCCAATGATGATTCGGACCCGGCATCTGAAGAGACGCCTGCCGAAGTCGCACAGATTGATGAGTCTGAAGACGATGAGTCCGAAGACATTGTCTCCGACCCGGCGCTTGCGACAGATACGATTGCCGATGCCCCGGACGAGCCGGTCAGCGATACGGTTGAGCCGCAGGAATCGCTTCCGACCACTGGTTTCGACAATTCTGGCGAACGCCTCGAACTTCCACGCCGCCTGCTTGCCCGTTCCGATGCGGCAGAGCTTGACCGCCGATACCTCGCCGCGATTCAGGACAGCCCCAACAATTCCACATTGCTGGCCCGTTATGCGCAATTCCTGACCACTGGACGCCGCGACCATGACGGGGCCGAGCATTACTTCAACCGCGCGGTTGATGCCGACCCGAAAGACGGTGCTGCCCTACGCGAATTTGCGGGCTTCCTGACCGTCGTGCGCCGTGATTTCGACCGCGCCGAGGAATGCTACCGCCTCGCCCTGCGCGTTAATTTCGAGGATACCGAAACCCTTGTCGCTTATGCTGATTTCCTGTGGAAAGTGCGCGGCGATATTCAGGCTGCCGGAGAATGTTACCAGCTTTCCGTTGATGGTTCGCCCCGCAATGCCCGCGCCATTGCCGCCTATGCCGGTTTCTTGTCACAGGTCGAGCGCAAGGACGACGCGGCTTATGCGCTGCTGAAACTTGCCACTGCTTCCACCAGCGACGACCCGGCACCTGCGGTTCAGCTCGCCGCTTTTGTGGCTGAGAAGCGCGGTGATCTAACCCGCGCCGAGGCGATCTACCGTCAGGCAATCAAGATCGACCCGACCAGCGCCGAAACCATGGCCTCCGCTGCCACTTTCCTCGCCGATATGGCAAAAAAGCCCGATGAGGCTGAAACATTGTTCGAGCAGGCCATCGCGATGGATGATGCCGTGCCGGAAGTGCTGCGCGCCTTTGCCCGCTTCAAATGCTTGCATCGCCGCGATGCGGATGCCGCCGAAAAGCTGCTCAACAAAGCCATCGACGCCGACCCCGGCGATGCATGGACGGCGCTGGCCTATGCCCGTTTTCAGGAGGAGGAGCGCAGCGACCTTGATACGGCGGACGAATATTTCCGCCGCGCCGTTCATCTCGACCCGCGCAGCGCCACGATTCTCGCCTCCCATGCCCGCTTTCTGCATAAGGCCCGCTCGAACCCCGCCGCCGCCGAGGACCGCTATCGCAAGGCTTTGACCATTGACGGCAAGGATGCGTTTGCACTGGCCCAATATGGCAATTTCCTGCTGCATGAGCGCAAGAATATGGATGCCGCCGAACCGCTGCTGCGCCGCGCTGTCGGCATTGCGCCCCGCGACGCGGCGGCTCTGGCGGATCTGGGTCTAATCCTTCGCGAGCGGGGGCAGGCCGAAGAAGCCGAAGCCATGTTTCGCCGCGCAGTCGCCGCCGACCCCCGCCGCGTCGCCACGCTCCGCCGTTATGCCCGCGTCGTAAATTCGGCGAAATCAAACCCCAAGGCGACCGAAGCTTTCTACGATAAGGCACTTGCCGAAAATCCCAACGATCCCGCCACCCTCTGCGGTGCCGCGCAGGCGATGTTCTCGCTTGGCAAGCGCGAGGAGGGTCTGTCGATGCTCGACCGCGCCTTCGAGGCGGCGCTGGATGATGAACCGGGTAAGCGCGATCCTGATCTCCTGTTGGAGCTTTGGTTCTATCGCTATGCCTTCGATGACCGGGCGGGGCAGGATGCGATTAAGGCCGCGCTGTGGCTGGTGCGTGCCGGTGCCCGCGCCACCCGTGATGATCTGGATGCTGTGCTGAAATTCGCTGTGACCGATGGTCATAAACAGCCTGATCTTCTGTCAGAACTGGCTTCTGTCGCCTGTGGTGAGAGCGAGCCGGAACAGCTACAGCGTTTCAACGTCGCCTGATCCGGGGCCACCCGTACCCTGTCGATCATTCTGGCCCCACCTGCGCAATGCCGCTATACACGCCCCGAACAAGGAGCGCGCGAAGCGTGAGTGACACGATCCCAGCCCCGACAATCGACCCGACATTGTCGAAAAAAGAAATAAAAGCGGCGGCGAAGGCAAAGGCGAAAGCCGAGGGTCTCGCTCTTGCCGACCCTAAAGCGCGTGTTCTCTTGGGGCGTCTCTGGCGTGATTACCTGCGTCAACATCTGCGCTGGTTGCTTATTGCGGTCGTCTTTATGGCGATGGAGGGCAGTGTACTGGGCGGGTTGTCCTACCTCGTCGCCCCGATGTTCGATCAAGTGCTGATTGCCAAGGATCGGGACATGATGTTCTGGATTGGCGCGCTGGTCTTCGGCCTTTTCACGATGCGGGCGGTGGCGGGTTTCATTCAGCGTTTGTTGGTCGTCCGCGTGGGTCTGCGCGTGGTCAATGACATGCAAAAAGACCTGCTTGGCCACCTCCTATCCCTCGATACGTCGTTCTTCCAGCACCATTCCCCCGGCTCCCTGATTGAACGGGTGCGCGGTGATGCGCAGACTTTGCAGGGCATCGCCGCAAACGCCCTGATGAGCGTGGGCCGCGATGCGGTCAGCCTTATCGCGTTGATCGGTGTGGCGCTTTATTATGACTGGAAACTAACCATCATCGCCTTCGTCGGCGTGCCGCTCCTGCTGATCCCCATGTCGAAGACGCAGAAATGGATTCGCAGTAACAGCCGCGTCGCCCGCGAGGCTTCGGCGCAGATATCGAACCGCTTGGACGAGATTTTTCACGGCATCCACGCCATCAAGGTCAATCGGTTAGAGGACCATGAGCGCAACCGCTTCAGCGGCGAAGTCGATGGTTTCCTGCGCCAGCGGATGCGCGCTGAGGTCGGGCAATCGGCCCTTCCTGCGTTGGTCGATATCATCGCGGCGGCGGGTTTTCTTGCTGTGCTGGTCTATGGTGGCTCCGCGATTATCGACGGCAATAAATCACCGGGTGAGTTCCTCAGTTTCTTTACCGCCGTCGGTCTCGTCTTTGATCCGCTTCGCCGCCTCAGTTCTGTATCGGGTCGCCTACAATCCGCGCTCGCCTCGCTGGAGCGGCTCTACGGCCTGTTTGATGCGCAACCCACAATAACCGATCCCGTACGCCCCGCCGCCATCCCCGCCGATGATACGAGCATCAACCTACGCGACGTTCATTTCCGCTACGATGAAGACGCGCCCATCCTGCGCGGGCTATCGATCACCGCACGGGCGGGCGAGACAACGGCGCTTGTTGGCCATTCGGGGGCGGGCAAAAGCACCGTCTTCCACCTGCTGAATCGCCTGATCGAACCACAATCGGGCGAAATTACCATTGGCGGCACATCCATCGACGCTGTCCCCCTTGCTGACCTGCGCGGCCTGTTCTCGGTCGTCAGTCAGGAGGCGGCGCTTTTTGACGAGACGATCCGCTATAATTTCCGCCTTGGCCGGTTGAGCGCGACCGATGCCGAAATCGAGGAGGCGGCAACCCAAGCTTTCGTCACCGATTTCGCCAAGGATCAGCCGGACGGTCTCGACACCCGCGTTGGCCCCCGTGGGGGCAGCTTGTCGGGCGGTCAGCGCCAGCGCATCGTCATCGGACGGGCCATGCTGCGTGACGCCCCGATCCTGCTGCTGGATGAACCGACCTCCGCCCTTGATGCCAATGCCGAGGCGACGATCCAGAAGGCGCTCTCGCGTTTGTCCAAAGGCCGCACTACCCTCGTTATCGCCCACCGGCTCGCCACCATCCGCGATGCCGACCGCATCATCGTCATGGACAAGGGCACCGTCGCCGACGAGGGCCGCCACGACGAATTGCTGGCGCGCGGGGGGCTGTACAAAAGCCTCTACGACCTGCAATTCCGGTCAGAGGATGCTGCCTGATGCGCATGCAGGTCGCCATTATTGGCGGTGGTCCTTCCGGCCTGCTACTCGCCCAATTGCTCCATAAGCGCGGCATCGAATCCATCGTGCTAGAGCGCAAGACCAAGGAATATGTCCTCTCCCGCATCCGTGCGGGCGTGCTGGAATGGGGGCTTTGCTCCTTGATGGATGAGGCGGGTGTGGGCGCGCGAATGCGCTGTGAGGGCATCGTCCATGACGGCACGATTATCAGCCATGGCGACACAGCCTTTCGCATTGATTTCGACGCCCTGACCAAAGCCTCCGTCATGGTCTACGGCCAAACCGAAGTCACCCGCGACCTCTATGACGCCCGCGAGGCCGCTGGTGGCCGTATTGATTTTGAGGTCGAGGACGTGACGATCGGCGGGGCCGATACCGACGCCCCTTTCGTCGAGTATCGCATGGGCGGCGAGGCACGCCGCATCGATTGTGATTTTATCGCCGGATGCGATGGTTTTCATGGTGTCAGCCGACAGGCGATCCCGCTGGATGTGCGCCGCGAATACGAAAAGCTCTACCCCTTCGGCTGGCTTGGTATCCTGTCCGAGACACCCCCCGTCCACCACGAGTTGATCTATGCCGGTTCCGAGCGCGGCTTTGCGCTTTGCTCAATGCGTAACGAGAATCTCAGCCGTTATTACATCCAGTGCTCGATGTCCGACCGTCCCGAAGACTGGACCGATGCCGCGTTCTGGCAGGAACTCAAACGCCGCATCCCCGCCGAGCACGCCGATACCCTCGTCACCGGCCCATCTATCGAGAAATCCATAGCGCCCCTACGCTCCTTCGTCTGCGAGCCGATGCGCTGGGGCCGGTTGTTTCTCTGCGGAGACGCCGCCCATATCGTCCCGCCCACCGGGGCCAAGGGTCTGAACACCGCCGCATCGGACGTGAATTACCTCTTTCGTGGCCTGCTGCAATATTACGATCAGGGCGATGCAACCGGCATCGATACCTATTCACAACAGGCATTGGCCCGCGTCTGGAAGGTCGAGCGGTTTAGCTGGTGGTTCTCTTCGCTAATCCACCGCTACCCCGACCAATCGCCCTTTGACCTAAAGATGCAACGCGCCGAAATTGACTTCCTGCGCACCAACGAAGCCGCCCAGCGCGCCATGGCCCAAAATTACGTCGGCCTGCCGTATTGATGGAGCCGCCCATGTCCTTCCTCCCTCGCGACCGAGACTGGCACCCCCGCCCTTACGATCCGCGCTACAAGACTAGCACCACGCGCGCCCCGTCTCAGCCGCCCCTGCGTATCGGTCAAACCGCCTCCGAGTTGACTGGCCCGATCTTTCCCGCATCCGATATCGGCCCCCTCGACCATGATCTGCTCGCCAATCATGGACCCGGCAATCCCATTGGTGAGCGCATCGCCGTGCATGGGCGTGTTACCGACGAGAACGGGCGCGCGGTTCCGCATACCTTGGTTGAAATCTGGCAAGCCAATGCGGGTGGGCGCTATCGCCATCGGAACGATCATTATCTGGCCCCCCTCGATCCCGGTTTTGGCGGATGCGGACGCATGCTGACCGACGCCGAGGGTCGCTACCGTTTCTTGACCGTCAAACCGGGAGCCTACCCATGGCCGAATGGGCCAAACACATGGCGCCCTGCCCATATCCATTTCTCGGTTTTTGGCGAGGCTTTCGCGCAACGGCTGGTGACGCAGATGTATTTCGAGGGTGATCCGCTCATCGCGCGATGCCCCATCGTCTCCACCATCCCCGATCCCCGCGCGATAGACCTGCTTATCGCCCCCCTCGACATGGATGCCGCGACCCCTTTCGATCATCTTGCTTATCGTTTTGATATCGTCCTGCGCGGGCGCGATGCGACCCCCTTTGAGGGTGCGCCATGACCAAGGAAACCCCCTCCCAAACCGCTGGTCCCTTCATCCATATCGGCCTTGCGCCAGAGGTGGCGGACGTGGACGGCATGCGCACCCTTGGAACCCGGATTGTCCCAACCGATGCTTCTGGAGAGCGCATTTGTATCGAAGGCACCATCCGTGACGGCGCGGGCGAGTTAGTGAAGGATGCCATGATCGAGTTCTGGCAGGCCGATGCAACAGGCCACCACGCCCCCGGCCACTGGGGCCGCGCCTCCGCCGATTTCGACACGGGCCTATGGACACTCAAAACCGTCAAACCGGGCGCAGGGCGGGGAGCACCTCACATCACCCTCTACATCCTCGCCCGTGGCATCAATATCGGCCTCCACACCCGCCTCTATTTCGCCGATGAGGATAATGCCGCTGATCCTGTGCTGGTGCAGGTTCCTGAACCCCGCCGCGATACCCTCATCGCCCAGCGCAAAGGCACCACCTATCGCTTCGACATTGTGTTGCAGGGGGATGGCGAGACGGTGTTCTTCGATGCGTGACCCGAAAATCCGGCCTCGACGCACATGACCGTACTCTCCCCCCTCTTCGATGACCCCGAAACCCGCGTTCTGTTTGAGCCGGAGCCGACCCTTGGCCATTTTGGCGCGTTCGAGGCGGCCCTCGCCCAGGCCCAAGCGGAGGAGGGTATCATCTCCCCCGCCGCCGCGCAGGCCATCGCGCAGGCCGTCGCTCGCTTCCAGCCTGACGAAGCCGCGCTCCAAGATGGCCTGCTGCGCGATGGCCTGCCCATCCCCGCCTATGTCGCCCAGATGCGCGCCGCGCTTCCCTCTGAACACGCGGCATCCTTTCACAAGGCCACGACCTCGCAGGACGTGATGGATACCGCTCTCGTTCTGGCACTACGCAACGTCAATATCCTCCTGACCACCCGTATTGCCGCCATTCTCACCACGCTCGATACCCTTGAGGGCCACTTTGGCCACGCCCCCCTCATGGGCCGTACGCGGATGCAAGCCGCGCTGCCCGTCACCGTCGCCCACCGCATAAACGAATGGCGCGCCCCGCTAACGGCGGTCCAACACGATCTCGCCGCCCTACGCCCCACGCTCGAAAGCATTCAATTCGGCGGCCCCGTAGGTGATCGTCGCGGCATGGAGGGCAAAGGCGATGCCATTGCCGCCCGCATCGCCGCCTCACTCTGCCTGACCGATGCCCCCTGTTGGCATACCGACCGCACGCGCATTACCGCCTATGGCGCATGGCTCGCCCGCCTCGCCGGGGCGATAGGTAAGATCGGTCTCGACATCACGCTGATGGCGCAGCAAGGCATAGGCACGGCCCGCATCAAGGGCGGCGGCGGCTCCTCGGCCATGCCCCATAAACAAAACCCCGTCGGGGCGGAGGCGCTCGTCACCCTATCGCATGAAGCATCCATGCTCGCCAGTGGTCTCCAGACCGCCATGCTGCACGAGCACGAACGCTCCGGTATCGTTTGGGCGCTCGAATGGCTGACTCTACCACGCCTATGTATAGCTACCACTGCCGCAACGCTAGGATGCGCCCGCTTGCTGAATAGTGTCGAAAGCCTCGGCGATCCCTAATAAAGTCTTGTACTCGCCTGTTGGCCATGCTTGTTTGCGCATCGGAAAAATTCGACCCCCAGCAAAGCGAGGGTGCATGGCCGAAACCGGTACTGAACGTCCATTCGTTCATTTCGATGGCGTTCAAAAGAGCTACGATGGCGAAACGCTTGTCGTGAAGAATCTCAATCTTGAGATTGCACCCGGCGAGTTCGTGACGATGCTCGGCCCATCCGGTTCTGGCAAAACAACCTGTCTGATGATGCTCGCAGGTTTTGAGGCGGCAACCCATGGGGAAATCTTCCTCAAGGGCCAACCCATCAACAATGTGCCGCCGCATAAGCGCAATATCGGCATGGTGTTCCAGAACTACGCCCTGTTTCCGCATATGACCGTCGCCGAAAACCTCGCTTTCCCTCTGCAAGTGCGCAAGATGCGCCGCCGTGACGTAAAGGAAAAAGTGGCCCGCGCGCTGGGCATGGTCCAGATGGACGAATTCGGCAATCGCAAACCTGCGCAGCTTTCAGGCGGTCAACAACAGCGCGTGGCCCTCGCCCGTGCCCTCGTGTTCGAGCCGGAATTGGTGTTGATGGACGAGCCGCTTGGTGCGCTCGACAAGCAATTGCGCGAGCATATGCAATACGAGATCAAGCATATCCACGAACAGCTTGGCGTTACGGTCGTCTACGTCACCCATGACCAGTCCGAAGCCTTGACCATGTCTGACCGCATCGCCGTGTTCGATGACGGCGTGATTCAGCAGCTTGCGCCCCCCTCGATTCTCTATGAGCAGCCAGATAATGCCTTCGTTGCGCAATTCATCGGCGAGAATAACCGCCTACCCGGCAAGGTTACGGCCATCGAGAACGGCGTCGCCCGTGTGGCCCTCGATCAAGGTGGCGAGGTCTGTGCGCTGGCGATTAATTGCGGTGATGTCGGTGGTCGCACGGTCCTTTCGATCCGTCCAGAGCGGGTACAGGTGAACAGTGCATCCTTGCAGAATCGCCTCGATGGGAATGTCCTCGAACTCATCTATCTGGGCGATCATATCCGCTGCCGGATGCAGGTTGCCGGGCGTGATGACTTTATCGTCAAAGTCCCCAACTCGCCCGAACACGCCATGCTGCGCGAGGGTGAGACCTGTACCGTGGGTTGGAACACCGAAGACTGCCGCGCGCTCGATCTTGCGGCTCACGCCATGTAATGGGGCGTAATGTGATTGGGAATACCGTCGTACCCGGTTGATTTTGTGGAAGCGACGTGTTGATTTCCTTGCCATATGCCGCGCAGAAGCGCGCATCGTAAGACGGCGGAAGCGTTTCTTTTCCGCGATTGAACAAAAAAGAACTGGGAGAAGACCTTATGAATCTCAAGACCTTCGTCTGTGCAGCCAGCGCGCTCGCCATGAGTGCCGGTTTTGCGCATGCTGATGCCAATGCTGACCTCAAGAAAGCCCTGATGGATGCCCGCATGGCAATTTCCAAGGCGCTCGAATCGATGGATGGCGGAATGGCTGCAAAAGCGGCCTATGATTTCCCTAGCCTCGACGGCAAGCAGGTCACGGTCGTGTCCTGGGGTGGCGCGTATACCAAGAGCCAAGTTGAAGCTTATCACAAGCCCTTCATCGCCGGAACGGGCGCGAAGATCGTTTCCGAGGATTACAATGGTGGCCTCGCCGAAATCAAAGCGCAGGTTGAAGCCGGTAACGTGACGTGGGATATCGTCGACGTTGAACTCTCCGACGCCGTTCGCGCCTGCGACGAGGGTCTCGCCGAAGAACTCGACATGTCCGCCCTGCCTGACGGTGCCGATGGTACGCCAGCCGCCGATGACTTCATCGCCGGTACGCTCGACGTGCCTTGCGCCGTTCCAACCATCGTTTGGTCGACCATCTTTGCCTATGACAGCGAAAAGATGAAGAACGGTCCAAAAACAATCGCTGATTTCTTTGATGCGAAGAAGTTCCCCGGCAAGCGCGGCCTGCGCAAATCGCCGAAAGCCAACCTCGAAATGGCTCTGATGGCTGACGGTGTTGCCGCCGATGAAGTCTATGACGTGATGGGCACCGACGAGGGCATCGACCGCGCCTTCGCCAAGCTCGACTCGATCAAAGACGATGTTGTCTGGTGGGAAGCGGGCGCACAGCCTCCACAACTTCTCGCCGATGGTGAAGTTGCGATGACCACCGCCTATAACGGTCGTATCTTCAACGCGGTTGCCGCCGAAGATAAGCCGTTTGAAATCGTATGGGACGGTCAGGTCTGGGACCTTGATCTTTGGATCATCCCTAAAGGCGCAAAAAACAAGGAAGCCGCAATGGACTTCCTCGCCTTCTCGACCAGCACGCAGGCGCTCGCCGATCAGGCTTCGTGGATCTCCTATGGCCCAACCCGCAAGTCTTCCGCTCCGCTCGTCGCTTCCTATGACGGCAAGCCAGACCTGAAAATGGGCCCACAGATGCCAACGGCACCTGAAAACTTCAAAAACGCGCTCCAGAACGATTTTGAATTCTGGGCCGACAATCAGGACGAGTTGAACGAGCGTTTCAACGCATGGCTCGCAAACTGATCTAATATGCGGGTCGCCCTTCGGGGCGGCCCGACCTCCTCTAGAAGCGATGGGCCGCAATGACAGACGCCACAGCCACGCATGGTCCCGACGGCCTTCTCCTCGCTGCCGATGGCACGCCGCTGAAGACAAAACTGCGCGAATCGATGCGCGCCAGCCGGATGCGCGCCTTTGGGCTTGTCCTGCCGCTGTTACTGTTCGTCATGGCCAGCTTCATCATCCCAATCATGATGTTGCTCTGGACGGGGGTGTACAATGCCACCTATGCCGTCAACATGCCCGCTTCCGCCCCGCTCATGCAGGCGTGGGACGGATCGAGTGAACCGACAGAAGCAATGGCTGAGGCGATGGTCGCCGACCTGATCGCCGCTCGTAAGGCAAAAACTATCGGTAAAGTCGCCTCGCGCGTGAACCGCGAATTATCAGGCACCCGCTCCCTCTTCACCAAGACCGCCCGCCGCGCCGCGAAGATGGAAGCGCCCTTCATGGCTACGTTGGTTGACCGTGACAAGGATTGGGCCGATGTCGAGACATGGCGAGCCATTAAGACCGCCGCCACCAGTCTAACCCCCGCCTATTACGCCGCTGCAGTCGATGCGAAATACACCGCCACCGGCGATTTCGAGATGCAGGGCGAAGAACGGCAAATCCACCTAAAACTGTTCTGGAAGACGATCTGGGTCTCTGGTGCAGTAATGTTCGCCTGCCTGTTTCTCGGTTATCCCGTTGCTTACCTCCTCGCGCATCTTCCTGCGAAGCGTGCAAATCTCCTGATGATCCTCGTGTTGCTGCCTTTTTGGACCTCACTATTGGTCCGAACGACCGCGTGGATTGCGATGCTTCAGAGCCAAGGCGTGCTGAACGATATCTTCGTTTGGATCGGCATCACGGGCGATGATCAGCGATTCAGCCTGATCTACAACATGACCGGCACGTTGATCGCGATGACGCATATCCTGCTGCCCTTCATGATTCTGCCAATCTACTCGGTTATGCGCGCCATTCCACCCAGCCATGTGCGGGCCGCTAAATCCCTCGGCGCGACAAACTCGACCGCCTTCTGGCGCGTTTATTTCCCCGCGACGATCCCCGGTATCGGGGCAGGGGGGCTACTCGTGTTCATCCTGTCCATCGGCTACTACATCACCCCCGCATTGGTGGGCGGACAAGACGGCCAGCTTATCTCGAACTTTATCGCCTATCACATGCAGAAGTCCCTCAACTGGTCCCTCGCGGCGGCGCTTGGTGGCATCCTGCTCGCCATCGTGCTGATCCTCTATTGGCTCTACGACCGGATCGTAGGCATCGACAACATGAAGCTGGGATAGCCTCACATTCCGCATCCCCGGACAAGCGCAGCGCGATCCGGGGTCTCGACGAACGACGCGCTGACCATCGAGGCCCCGGATCGTATCCGGGGCTGCGGCTCACGAAGATGAGGGTTTCTGCCACATGGAACTGCCTCCCTATGCCACGCTTGGCCAGAAGATCTGGCATTACGCCTTCTACGCGATCTGTGGGCTGATCTTCCTGTTCCTGATCACCCCGATCCTCATCATCGCCCCGCTCAGCTTCAATGCCGAGCCGTATTTCAGCTTCACCGAAGGGATGCTTTCCTTCGAGAAGGAGGCGTTTTCGACTCGCTGGTACAACGATATCCTGATCAACGGCATGGCCGACCCGGAGCAGCCCCGTAGCTGGGCACTGTTTTGGGAATGGCTGTGGATGGCCCTTAGCCCCGCCCATATCGCACCGCAAGGCTTCTTCACCGATATGTGGGAAAACGCGCAATGGGTGCGGGCCATGAAAAACAGCTTCTTCATCGGCTTCTTCGCCACGCTCATCGCCACGGCCCTCGGCACCCTCGCCGCCATCGGCCTCAGCCGCGCCGAGATGCCCTATCGCGGCGCGATCATGTCGCTCCTGATCTCACCTCTGATCGTGCCTCTGGTCATCACCGCCGCCGGGATGTTCTACTTCTACTCGCAGGTTGGCCTTAGCCAAACGTATCCCGGCGTCATCCTCGCCCATGCCGCCCTTGGCACGCCATTTGTCATCATCACTGTCACCGCCACCCTCGTAGGCTTCGACAAGTCGCTGGTGCGTGCGGGTGCGTCGATGGGCGCGGGTCCGGCCAAGACGTTCTGGAAAATTCAGATGCCGCTGATCCTGCCCGGCGTTGTCTCCGGCGGTCTCTTCGCCTTCATCACGTCCTTCGATGAGGTCGTCGCCGTCCTGTTCCTTGCCGGACCGGAGCACCGCACCATCCCGCGTCAGATGTATTCTGGTATCCGTGAGCAGATTTCCCCGACCATCCTCGCCGTCGCGACGATCCTCGTCATTATCTCGATCTGCTTGCTGGTAACGATGGAAATGCTCCGCCGCCGGGGCGAGCGCCTGCGCGGTATCCGCAGTTAAAGCGAATTGCGATTATCCTGAATCACCAAGCGCCATGTTTCGTGCAGGTCTTGGCGCGAAACATGGCTCAGGTTTATCGCAAATGGCTATAAATTGAATCAGATTTCAGGCAACCCCGGCGCGTTAGCCGGGGATGCGGAGCTGTCATTTTACGCGAATGCACCAGCGTAATTCTTGGTCCCGTTTACCGGACAATGCTCTCTAATTGACACAGTGACGCTTGCTAAGATCTTTTCGAGGCCTAATTCAGCATCACCACATTTTCAAAGGAGGGTTCCCATGATTCGTCTTTTCACCGCCGCTGCCCTATTGGCCAGCCTCGCCGCCTGTAACACCGTAGAGGGCGTCGGTCGCGATGTCAGTGCAGGTGGGCAAGTAATTGCTGGCACCGCAGAAAAGGTCAGTCAGGAGATACCGCCTGCGCCAAGGCCCGCTTACACGTACTAATGTTTTTGGCGGCGGAGTTCATCTCCGCCGCTTCGTCATTCTAAGCGAATTGAAATTAGGCTGTACATTTCCCGGTACTATCGCCCAGCCTGATCATGTGCCACAGTAGATAAGAACGCATCCCCATGCGTTTCGAGCGCATCGGCCAGAGCTACGGGCCAGTCGCGCATCGAATGCCCGAATACGCGGGATAACTTCGTACAATCCAGCACAGAATTCGCAGGCCGTTTTGCTGGCGTTGGATAATCGGCGGTCGTGATTCGTTTGACCGTTGGCGCATGCTTGATCAGCCCATTTGCGGCTGCTTGCGCAAAGATATCATCGGCCAGTTCCGCCCAGCTCGCTTCACCGCTGCCCGCGCAGTGAAAAACGCCATACACATCGTCGCCCACCTTGCCCGTCGCCACCGTAGGGGCGATTGCAAGGATTGCCTCGGCCAGATCGCCTGCATAGGTCGGTGAGCCGCGCTGATCATGCACCACGCCCAAACTTTCACGCTCCGCAAGGCGCAGCATTGTCTTGACGAAATTCTTGCCCTCTGGCGCATAGACCCATGCCGTGCGTAGAATGGTTGTGCGCGGATTGGCATCCATCGCCAACTGCTCACCTTTCAGCTTAGATGCGCCATAGACGCCTTGCGGATCGGTCAGATCATCCTCGACATACGGCCCGTCCTTGTCGCCCGCATAGACGTAATCGGTCGAGACATGCACGAAGGGCAACCCCAGCATCCCGGCGACTCCCGCCAAGACGCCAACCCCCGTGCCATTCACCATATGCGCGGTTTCCGCATCCGCCTCGGCAGCATCCACCGCCGTATAGGCCGCCGCATTGACAACCAGATCGGCCTTCGCGCTTTCCAGCGCAGCGGGTATCATCTCAGGCTTTGCCAGATCGAGCGCATCACGCCCCAGAAACACGCATTCATGCGCGCTATCCGCCGCCGCCAACCGCCGTGCAAGCTGACCCGTTTCGCCAATAACTGCAATCCGCATGGTCAGCCCTTCTTACTGGCCGAGCCGAGCCGCTCGCCGCCATATGTGCCTGCGCGAATGCCGCGCCACCATGCTTCGTTATCCAGATACCACTTCACCGTTTTGCGCATCCCACTGTCCAGATTTTCCTGCGGACGCCAGCCCAGTTCCCGCGTCGTCTTCGCCGGATCGATGGCGTATCGCTGGTCATGGCCGGGGCGGTCGGTGACGAATTCGATCAACTCCGCATGGGGCGCATGATCCGGGAAGTATTCATCCATGATCCCGCATAGTTTATGCACCAGATCGAGGTTCGTCAGTTCCTCATCGCCGCCGATATTATACGTCTCCCCCGGTGCGCCGCGCTCTACCACCGTCGCCAACGCGCGGGCATGGTCATCCACGAACAGCCAATCGCGTATATTGTCGCCCTTGCCATAGATCGGTAGCTTCTCGCCGTCCTTGGCCTTCAGCACGATCACGGGGATCAGCTTTTCGGGGAATTGCCACGGCCCGTAATTGTTTGAGCAATTCGAGGTCACGACCGGTAGGCCATAGGTCTTGCCCCAGGCCCGCACCAGATGGTCCGACGCCGCCTTGCTCGCCGCATAGGGCGAGTTGGGCGCATAGGCGGTTTCCTCGGTGAAGGGCGCGTCGTCGATCTCCAGCGAGCCATAGACCTCATCGGTCGAGATATGGTGGAAGCGAAACGCCTCCTTCTCGGCGTTCGGCATCGCATCCCAATGCTTGCGCGCGATTTGCAGCATATTCGCTGTGCCGACCACATTCGTATCGATGAACACCATCGGCCCATCAATCGAGCGGTCCACATGGCTTTCGGCGGCCAGATGCATCACGCGGTTCGGCTGGTGCTTCTCGAAGATGGCGGTAATCGCCGCCTCGTCGCGGATATCGGCCTTCTCGAAGGCGTAGCGGTTGCTGTCGCTCGCATCCTCCATCGCTTCGGGCGTCGCGGCATAGGTCAGCGCATCGACCACCACGACCTCGGCATCCGTATTGCGGATCAGGTGGCGCACGACCGCCGAGCCAATGAATCCGGCACCGCCGGTGACGAGAACTTTCATATCGATCCCCTGATTTTTCGCCCATTTTGGTCCGCTGACGGGCCATTTGAGTGACGATTATGGTGTTTCAGTCGGTATGGGTGAAATGCACGTCCGATTCCGCCAGCCCCGGATGCACCGTATCTTTTTCGGAGAGTTGAGGCGGTGTCGTTATCGGCCAATTCACGCCGATATCCGGGTCATCCCAGCGGATGCCCGCATCACTGTCGCGGTCATAGTGAGCATCGACCTTGTACATAACCTCGGTATCCGGCTCCAAGGTCAGCAATCCATGGGCAAAGCCCTTCGGCACCAGTATTTGTGTGTAGTTATCCGCGCTGATTGTTGCCGATACCCATTTGCCAAATGTCGGTGATCCATGGCGGATGTCCACCGCCACATCGAAGATCGACCCGCGCAGCACGCGCACCAGCTTCGTCTGAGCGTAGTCGCCAGTCTGGAAATGCAACCCGCGTAGCACGCCCGCATCTTTGGAATAGGAATGGTTGTCCTGTACAAAATCAAAGATCAAACCGGCGTCATCGAACCGCGCTTTGTTATAGCTTTCCGAAAACCATCCCCGGTCATCGCCGAATTGCTTGGTTTTGATCAGCATGACATCAGGGATGTCGAGGCGGGTGATCTCTAGCATCAGACATACCTCGACGGGTCAGTGCCGATCAGATCCATCAGATACGTGCCATAACCGCTTTTCAGCAACGGCTCGGCCAGCGCCTTCAACCCCGCATCGTCGATAAAGCCCTTGCGCCACGCGATTTCCTCGATACAGGCGATCTTGAGGCCCTGCCGTTTCTCGATGATCCGCACGAAATTCGCGGCATCGAGAAGGCCGTCATGGGTGCCAGTATCGAGCCATGCCGAACCGCGCCCCAACATCTGCACATTCAGATCTCCGCGCTGAAGATAGGCATCGTTCACAGCGGTAATTTCCAGCTCACCACGCGCCGAAGGCTTGATGGTCTTTGCGATCTCGACCACATCATTGTCGTAGAAATACAGACCCGTAACAGCATAGTTCGATTTCGGCTCTTTGGGCTTTTCCTCAATGGAAACGGCACGCCCTTCGGCATCGAATTCCACGACACCATAGGCGGTGGGGTCAGAGACGCGGTAGGCGAATACATCCGCCCCACTGGTGCGTGCCGTCGCCGTCTGTAGCTGCGCTTGCAGGTCATGTCCGTAGAAGATGTTATCGCCCAGCGCCAAGGCAGCATTAGCATCGCCGATGAATTCCTCACCGATGATGAACGCCTGCGCCAGACCGTCAGGGGAGGGCTGCTCGGCATATTCGATATTCATCCCAAGCTGTGAACCATCACCGAATAATTGGCGATAGAGCGGCAGGTCGCGCGGTGTCGAGATGACCAACACATCCTTTAACCCGGCCAGCATCAGTACAGCGAGTGGATAATAAACCAGCGGTTTATCATAGATGGGCATCAATTGCTTGCTGACTGATTGGGTCAGCGGATGCAGGCGGGTGCCCGGTCCCCCGGCAAGGATGATGGCTTTGCGTTGAATGGCGCTTACTACTTTCAACGGGCGAAAAAACGCTGTGGGCACGGGAAATATGCCTATTGAGGCATAGTTCGATAGTCAACTGACGGTCAAAGTTGGATATCGTGCGTAAAAATATCCGCCCCATTCCATGTGTTCCACTGGAAAAACGGGCATTGCCCCATCCTCCGCAATCCTCTAAGCACAATGATAATGCGCCCGTAGCTCAGCTGGATAGAGCGCTGCCCTCCGAAGGCAGAGGCCAAAGGTTCGAATCCTTTCGGGCGCGCCATATCATCCTTACCGCTGGAAATTGCCGCTAAAGCTTTGAAAGGTAATGTGGTTTTTGCGGTTCGAAAACCCTCTCCACGGGTGTAGGGCAGTTCCTCGTCAAATACGAGTTTCAGTACGGCCCGACGGTCTTCGGTGCGGTCAGAATGCCATAGATTACAAGGGTTTGAGAGGAACGCAAAAGCGGTTCGAAAAATCTCGTCAAAGCCTTGCGGAATCACATTCGCTTCGCGGATTTTTTCGGCGATTCCGGCTTTGTCGTTCTGGAGCGCGGTGATCTTGCTCTCATAGGCAGCGATCAACGTCTGGCCTTCGGCTTCGACAATGCGTTCCAGCAGTTGCTCGATCTTGCGCTCGACGCCCGACAGTTCGCGCCGGAGCACCGCAGCCCTCTCCTTTCGGGAGAGAACGCGATGTTCCCAAAGATCGCGGAACATATCGAAGGCCATTGCGAAGAGCTCGTTCGATGGCCGAAGCGTGCCGAGCAGTGCTTCGAATTCGCCTTCGACGCGGTCGCGCGCGATAGACTTTCGGTTCTCGCCGCAATCCTTGTTGAAGCACATGTAGTAGGGATATTTGCGGTGCCTGCCCTTCGACCAGCAGGAGGTCATTGCCTTGCCGCACGATCCGCAGGTGACGAAGCCGCGAAGCGGGAAATCCTCATTCAGATCGGCGCGGGCTGGCACATAGGCTGCCGCGTTCATACGCTCCTGAATGGCGTTGAAGGTCGCGATCGAGATCAGCGCCTCGTGCTTTCCCTCGATCTTGTTCAGGCCCCAGACTGGAAGGTCGATATATCCCGCGTAGAGAATGCGGGTCAGAAGTTCATTGACGCGCTGGTTCAGCACCTGATTGCGCCGGTCACGGGAAAATTCGGGGAAGCTCTCGAGGAAGCGCTTTACCTCAGCTTGCGAGGCGAAGCGCCCCGACGCGTAGCCTTCCAGCGCCTCGGTCACGATGGACGCGAGCGGCTCGTCGGGAACAAGAATGCGCCCACCACCCTTGCCGCTGTCGTAACGATAGCCGACCGGAGCATTGAAGACCCAATAGCCGTTCGACGCGCGAGCGCGCATTCGGTTGCGGGTTTGCTCGCCGTTTTTCTGCCGTTGGTGTTGTGAAACGCTGGCGAGCAGGTTCTCGACCAAAACGGAGTCGGAATCCTCGCCGAATTCGATGGACGGGCTTTCAAGCTTCCCGCCCGCGCGCTTGAGCGAGACGCGTAGTTCGAGATGGGCATTCAGCCCCCGCGCGAGGCGGCTGATATCGTCGATGATGACGGCGGTCGGGCCTTTCGCGCGGTGCTTCCGCAAGTAGGCCAGCATCGCCTTCATGCCTGGCCGATCTGCCGACCCGCCGGAGAAGTCGTCCTGGAAAACCTCGACGACATCATAGCGCTTGTAGCGGGCATGTTCACGGCACCGCGTTTCCTGCGAAGTGAGCCCGTCACCCTTCTTGGCCTGCTTCGAGCTCGAAACACGGCAATAGATGACTGCCTTGTCCGGTGTAACTTCGTTCATGCTGAATCATCCTTTCTACCGCTCCCGGCGGCAGTGCGCGTGAACGTCGTTTCTATGATTAATGGCTCCTTCAAGGTATCGGTCGATGATACCACGTCTGACGCAGGCAATGCATCTTTGCGCTTCCGGGACTGGATCACCAATTGGGTCGAGTCCGTCCCAAATTCTCGATCAATCGCGTTTTCCATGCTTCGCGAGACGATGTGGATAAGTGTTGGCTGTCACTTAAATCTGACCCGGTGATGTAGGAAACTGTCACTGAGAATTGACCCATGTGCACACGGGTCCCTGACGGAATTTGTCGGGGAGCATTGGAGTGATCGACATGGGATTTCTGAGTATTATTCGCCGT
>CALFVD010000203.1 GCA_937928005.1 uncultured Neomegalonema sp.
CGCATGGGCGGCGCAAAATTCGCATGGGCTTTTCCCGATCAACCGGGAGTGACTCATGCTGAAGCAAAACGTGGTGAAGATCGTTGGGATATGTCTCATTATCGGCGCGGGGTTATCGATCCACGCGATACGCGGCACCTCCGTTTCTGCAACTTTGCCGATGGAGGAAAAGCAGGAACTACACCTGTTTATGGTGGCCGCTGTCGACCGGGATTGTGATGGCGATCTGAGTGACGAGACGGTGGATGATCGGGAATTTGCGGTCCAGAAAACATTGCTGCCCGCGCAATGCATCATATACCGCACCAGATACCGCAATGACGGGGCGTTTGGTATTCGGCACATGCGGGTCACAAATCTGGTGCCGAACCAGATGGTCTACATCGCCGGAAGCGCCGAGCATGTACGCACGCCCCCCGGTCTTTGGCCCCAGGTCACGGTGTCGCCGTCAGAAAACGAAGACGGCTCGCTCATCTGGCGGTTTGGCGGGGCGTTGGCCCCCGGCGAGGCGGGGGAAATCCAATTTCGGGTACGGTTAGAGCCTTGAAATATAGTCTCTATTCGTCTGGCAAGGGTGCCATCTTGGCGGTAATCTGTTCGCGCTGATCGGCTGGCAAGGTTTCGATCAGGACGCGAGACGAATATCCACCATACATCATCCCGTCCCTGAAATACATCCAGTCCGAAATATCGGCGCGGTCGAATTCATGGCGCTGGCCGATTTTCATATCGACATATTGCCCGTCATTGCCGGAACGACAGGTGAAGCGGCGGGCGTCATCTGATGCTTTGCATTGTGCCATCCACATGTGTTCGTCGCCCTGAGCATGGGGGATGGCGACCTTGAGTGTCGGCCCTTGATCCGGGCCGATCTCTCCATTTTCCACGCGAGCCCAGAAGGCATCGAACGTGCCCATCGCCCGTGTTCGCGCCTGCGCCAATGCGGCATCGCCAGCAGGCACGACGATAACATTGTCATCATCGCTCAGATTGGCGCCCGCCGGACGCTTATTTGCCCCTGATATGAAGCCCACCCCCGTCGAGACAAGCACCACAGCAACGGCCACCCCCTTCAAATTCATGTCTCTTCCCCTTTCACTGTGATGAGGGAAAAGCTAATGCGCAGGGTTTAAGATCGGCCTTATGCGCGCAGCACGCCATCCGCCCCGATGACGGATTTCCCGCCCATGTATGGGCGTAAGACTTCGGGGATCATGACGCTACCATCGGCTTGCTGGCCGTTCTCCATCACGGCGATCAGGCAGCGACCGATGGCAAGGCCAGAGCCGTTGAGCGTGTGGACGAATTCGGGCTTGCCGCCGCCTTCGGGCTTGAAGCGGGCATTCATGCGGCGAGCCTGAAAATCGCCACAGACGGAACAGGAAGAAATCTCGCGATAGGCGTCCTGCCCCGGCATCCAGACCTCGATATCGTAGGTCTTGCGTGCGCCGAAGCCCATGTCGCCCGTGCAGAGCATGACGGTGCGGTAAGGCATCCCCAGCGCCTCCAAGATGCCCTCGGCACAGCGGCGCATCCGTTCCAATTCATCGGCGCTGTTGTCGGGGTGCGAGATCGTGACCATCTCGACCTTCTCGAACTGGTGCTGGCGCAGCATCCCGCGTGTATCCTTGCCCGCGCTGCCCGCCTCCGAGCGGAAACATTGGGAATGGGCGGTATAGCGGCGCGGCAGGCTGGCACCATCGACGGTAACGCCCGCGACCATGTTGGTCAGCGTGACCTCGGCGGTGGGGATCAGCCACCAGCCGTTGGTGGTGCGGTAGCTATCCTCGGCAAATTTGGGGAGTTGGCCCGTGCCGGTCATCGCTTCGTCGCGCACCAGAACGGGCGTCCAATGTTCGATGAGGCCGTTTTTGTCGATATGGGTGTCGAGCATGAACTGCGCGAGCGCGCGGTGCAGGCGGGCCAGTGCGCCAGACAGGACCATGAAGCGCGCGCCGGAGAGTTTGGCGGCAGTCTCGAAATCCATCGCGCCCATCGCCTCGCCGATGTCGAAATGCTCCTTCGGAGCAAAATCGAAGCTGGCGGGCGTGCCGTAGCGATGCACCTCGACATTGTCGGCCTCGTCTTTGCCGTCGGGAATGTCTGGCAAGGGCGGATTGGGCAGGACCATCAGGGCATCGCGCAGGGCGGTATCGGCCTCGCCTGCTTCAGCTTCGAGTCGGGCGATTTCGTCTTTTTTCTCAGCGACCAGCGCGCGCAGCCGCTCAAATTCGGCATCATCGCCGGATGCCTTGGCCGCGCCAACCTGCTTCGAGGCGGCGTTGCGCTCGGCCAACGCTTCTTCGGCTTTCGTGACGAGCGCGCGCCGGGTCGCGTCACGCTTGAGGAGGGATTCCGACACGGGAGACAGTCCTCGCCGCGCCATGGCGGCATCAAAAGCGTCGGGATTCTCGCGGATGGCTCGGATATCGTGCATGTCGGACACCGTTCTGGTTGGTTCGCGGGCGGTATACCGGGCCGCAGCGCGCCTTGTCACGCAAGAAGCGAACACTCTGGCCTCGCCCCCACCTTGGCGGTAAGAACGCGGCGAAGGAGATCACCATGCGAACCGCCATTATCGAGCGCAATACCAACGAGACGCAGGTGCGCGTCGAGATCAATCTCGACGGGACCGGCGCGTATGATGTGAAGACCGGGGTTGGGTTCTTCGACCATATGCTCGATCAATTGGCGCGGCATTCGCTGATCGACATGACGATCCGCACGACGGGCGACACACATATCGACGACCACCACACGGTCGAGGATACCGGCATCGCGCTGGGTTTGGCGCTGGTGCAAGCGTTGGGGGATTATCGCGGCATCCGGCGTTATGGCTCGTGCCTTTTGCCGATGGATGAAGCGTTGACCCGCTGTGCGCTCGACCTGTCGAAGCGGCCTTTTCTGGTGTGGAACGTGCCGTTCGTGGCGCAGAAGATCGGGACGTTCGATACGGAGTTGTTCCGCGAGTTTTTCACGGCATTTGCGATGAATGGCGGGATCACGCTGCATATCGACAATCTGCACGGCGCGAACGCGCATCATATCGCCGAAAGCGCGTTCAAGGTGGTGGCGCGGTCGCTGCGCGAGGCGGTCGAGATCGACCCGCGCAAGAGCGATGATGTGCCGAGCACTAAGGGCGTGTTGGGAAGTTGATGCTCATATCAGCCATAACCAAGTCGCTGGCGCAGATGCCGACCGCGACCATGCTACGCCCGCTGTTGCTAGGGCTGGTGGTGACGGCGGTGAGCATCGTGGCGTTCGGCGTGACAGTCGGGGCCGGGGTTTCTTGGCTGGTTTCCGGCTGGTCGATTCCGTGGGTGGGGGAGATCGGCGGCGCGGTAGATGGGGCGATTGGCTGGCTGGCGGGGGTCGGGTCGGTGATCGCGATGGCGTTTGCGTTTACGCCCGCCGCTGTCACCGCCATCGGGTTCTTCGTCGATCCGGTGGCCGATGCGGTGGAGGCGAAGCATTATCCGGCGCTTGGCCCGGCGGCAGGGCGGTCACTGGCTACGGAGGTGAGCATGGGGCTGCGCTATGCGGGGTTGGCGATTTTAGTCAACATCCCGCTGATACCGTTCTATTTCATCTTCCCACCGTTGCCCGCAGCCGTGAACGGGTGGATACTGGGCCGCTCCTTCTTCGACATGGCCGCCCTGCGCCGGGAGACACCTGCGCGCACCAAGGCGCTACGCCGCTCGGTATGGTTCCAGATGATCTTGGGCGGGATATTGCTTGCGGTGATGACGATGGTGCCCTTCCTCAACCTCGTCGCGCCGGTCTTCGGGCTGGCGATGATGACGCATCTTTATAACGGGGCGCGCAAGAAGAAAGGGTTCGCATGAGCCAGCGCAAGATGTTCGTTCCGGAATGGAGCGTGTTCGAGAAGGGGGCGGAGGCGGTGGCGGTGGCCCGGATGCCGCTGCTGATCCGGCTGCGCAGCATGATCCCGGATACCTATTTCAGCCAGCCCGCGCTTGCCCCGCTCAAGCGGTTCATGGACGGGATATTCATCGCCGGGCCGCTGTGTATCGTGGTGGCGCTGTATTTGCCGACGGGGGGCGGATTGCTGGTGTGGCTGGGCATCCTCTGCCTCGCCATTGCCTCGCTCTACTGGTTCGCACCGCATTTTCTGTGCCGCTTGTACCTGACGCGGAAGGGGTATCGGGCGGCGCGAACGGTGATTGCGGGGGATTACGAGAGCGCGCTTGAGAAGGTCCGATGACGGCATTGGAAACGCGGAAGTGGTTGGTCTATTCCAACGGAAATGAAACACTGATCGTACCGGGCGCGCGGATCGAAGTCACCTCCGGGTACGGCGCGGGCCGGTCGGGCATGAAGATGCGTTGGCCAAAATGGTTCAACCAGCCTATCGCCCGCAAGTCGCCTCGGATACATGTATACTGGAGAGGTCTACGCACCGACCTACAGGCTCGCCCGAAAAGCGGCGGGATCGTAGCGCCCATGATCGAGGATCACCCATGACCACCGCCATCATCGATTACGGCTCTGGAAACCTGCGCTCCGCCGAAAAATCTTTCCAGCGGGCGGCGCGGGAGGTGGGGGGCGGAGATATTGTCGTGACCGCCGATCCAGAAGTTGTACGCGCGGCGGAGCGGGTGGTTCTGCCCGGAGTGGGGGCGTTCCGCGACTGCCGCGAGGGGCTGCATGCAGTACCGGGGATGGTGGAGGCGCTGGGCGAGCATGAGCGCGCGGGCAAGCCGTTCTTCGGCATCTGCGTCGGGATGCAGTTGATGGTCACGCTGGGCCGCGAGTTTGGCGAGACGCCGGGGCTGGGCTGGATCGGCGGCGCGGTGGAGAAGATCGTGCCGGATGATCCGGGCCTGAAAATCCCGCATATGGGGTGGAACGCCCTGTCACTTGCGCGTGAGCATCCGCTGTTTGAGGGTGTCACAGATGGGGATCATGTCTATTTCGTCCACAGCTATCACGTCGTGACAGACGATCCCGCCCATCGCCTCGCCCATGTGACGCATGGCGGGGAGATTACGGCGGCGATAGGACGAGATAACCTGTTCGGCACGCAGTTCCACCCGGAGAAATCACAGGAGGTGGGCTTGCGCATCATCGGCAATTTCCTGCGCTGGAGGCCATAAGTCTTGGAAAATGAAGGCATCATTCGGATTTCAGTCTTCTTGGGCGTTTTCGCGCTCATGGCGTTATGGGAGTTGACTGCGCCGCGCCGTGCGTTGGTTGCGCCAAAGCTACGCCGGTGGGGGGTAAATTGGGCGGTCGTGCTGTTGGATACGATCGTCGTGCGCATCCTGTTTCCCGCCGCCGCCGCCGGGGCCGCACTGGACGCCGCCGCGCAGGGCTGGGGGCTTTTCAACTGGCTGGATTGGCCGAGCTGGATCGAGATCGTGCTGGCCATCGTGATCTTCGATTGCCTGATTTACTGGCAACACGTCCTGAGCCATCGCATCCCGTTCCTATGGCGGCTGCACCGGGTGCATCATTCGGATCGGGATATCGATGTCAGCACGGCGATACGGTTCCATCCGGGCGAGATTGCGCTGTCGATGCTGCTGAAAATCGGGGCGGTCTATGTGTTTGGGCCTGCGGCGCTGGCGGTGATTTTGTTTGAGGTAATCCTGAACGGGTGTGCGTTGTTCAACCATTCCAACATTCGACTGCCGGGCTGGGTGGATAGGGTAATGCGGCTGGTGGTGGTGACGCCAGATATGCACCGCGTGCATCACTCGGTGATCCATCGCGAGACAGACGCCAATTTCGGGTTCAACCTGCCATGGTGGGATCGGATTTTCGGGACGTATATCGCGCAGCCGGAAAAAGGGCATGACGGGATGACCATCGGCCTGAAGGAGTTTCAGGATGAGCGGCCCACGCGGCTGGGCTGGTCGCTGCTGTTGCCCTTGCGCGACCGGTGGGGCAATTCGTGACGCCTGCTGATATGGAGCGCGCGGCACAGGGTGTCGGGCTGACCGTTCTGTCCACGCTGGCTGAGGAGACTGACGCACTGGCGCTGCTGGGGCTATCGCGCGAGGGGTGGCGGGCTTTTACGCAATCGCCGGAATTTGGCGATGGCGGGGACGATCCGCTGGATCGCTGGTCGGTTCGGGTCATTACGGCGCTGGGGGCGAAACTGGGGGCGGAGGCGCTGTTCCCGTTCGGAGGGCCACCCTACCAGCCATTTTTGCGCTGGGCGGCGGCAAGCGGGCGGATGTGGCCATCGGCGCTGGGCATGTCGATCCATGATGAGCATGGGGTCTGGATGTCGTTTCGCGGGGCGCTGGCGTTTGCGGCGATGGACGAGGTGGTCGAGGTACATACCACTCGACCTTGTGATGATTGTGTAAGTACGCCCTGTCTGAAAGCCTGTCCGGTGGATGCGTTTTCGGGCGAGAGCTATGATGTGGATGCCTGCGTGGCGCATGTGGCGTCGCGCGAGGGGGCGGCGTGCCGGGAGCGGGGCTGTCTGGCGCGGCGGGCCTGTTGGGTTGGGCAAGATTGGGTGCCGGAGCCTGGCCGCGCGGCGTTTCATATGGGCGCGTTCCTGCGGGCGCGAGGCATGGCATGAAGACGTTGGTTCTGTTACGCCACGGTAAATCTGACTGGTCGTCACAAGGGACGGCGGATCATGACCGACCCATCAATGAGCGTGGGCGGTTGGCGGCAACGCAGATGGCGAGATGGATGGCCGATGAGGGGTTGGTGCCAGATCGGATGCTGGTTTCATCGGCCCTGCGCACGCAGCAAACGGCGGATCGGCTGGCCGAGGTCTGGGGTAACATTGAACGGCGGGAGATGGAGGCGCTGTATCTGGCCGAGCCGGGTGTGATCCTCAATGCGATACGCGCCGAGGGGGCGGGCGATACGCTGCTCGTCGTGGCGCATAATCCGGGAATTGCGATGGCGGCAATGATGTTGACCGATGATCCCTGCCCCATCGAGATGCCGACCTGTGCGGCGGCGGTGCTGCGGTTTGCCGTGGCGCACTGGACAGATGTGAGCTTTGGTGGCGGAAAGTTGCTACACCATGTGAAGCCAAAATCTTTGGCCTAATGGATTGTTTTCTATAGCCATTTTCGCACCAAAATCTGCACGAAACATGGCGCTTGATGGTTCAGGATATTAGCTTCGATCGCCTCCGCTGCGGCGTTTACCGACCAGCGCGCGGGCGACGCCCCAGAGGATGCCGACGTCATTGGCGGTCAGCGGGGCGCGGTGATAGAGGTTTCTGAGGGCGGCACGCATGGTTGGGGCTTTGGCTTCGGGCCAAAAGAAATCGACCTCCTCCAATTCGCCTTCCATGAAATCGAGTAGCGATTCGACCTGTTCGCGGTTCGCCATACCCCCTTTGCCCGCATCATAGGCTGTCGCAGGAGTATCATCCGCCGCCTGCATCCATTCATAGGCCACGAGCAGGACGCATTGGGCGAGATTGAGCGAGGCGAAGGCAGGGTTTACAGGGGCGGTGATGATGGTGTTCGACAAGATGATATCGTCGGTGCCCAACCCCGACCGTTCGCGACCAAAAAGGACGGCGACACGTTCGCCAGCGGCGGCGCGTTCGTGCATCTCTACCGCCGCCTGACGGGGCGTTACGACGCGCTTGGTCATGCCGCGCGGGCGGGCGGTGGTCGCGTAGACATGGGTGCAGCCCGCAACCGCCTCGCGGGTGGTCTGGCACAGATCCGCCCCTTCCAGCACATGCGTCGCGCCCGCCGCCATCGCTATCGCCGGATCACTGGGCCAGCCGTCGCGGGGGGAAACGACGGCCATATCATCCAGCCCGAAATTCCACATGCCGCGCGCGGCGGCACCGATATTCTCGCCCATCTGCGGCTCGACGAGGACGATGCGGGGATTCGTGTTGCTCATGGCGCGAGGTTCTTTACCATCCAAAGGCTCGTGTCGATAGCGTCCGGGTGGCGGGGCAGCCCGGCAATGGCGGGGTGGGCCAGCGCATCCATGCGGGTGCTAGCGTGATGGCTAGCGAAAAGAGGGGTGAACGCCCCGCCCATCAGCCAGCCGCCCAAGGCATTCTGTTCGGTATAGCCGCGCCATGCCCAGCTTTCGGGATAGGGGTCGGGCAATAGGATATCGTGGATATGCACCCTCACGCCGGGGGCGAGGCGGGGCAGAATACGGTTGAAGATCAGGTCCACATCAAGGCCGGGCCACATCAGGTGGCTGGAATCAAAGAACGCCACATCGCCCGCCCGTAGGTCATCGAACATCGGGAGGTGGGCATCCGAGAGCAGCGCGCGCTGCCATGTTACGGGTAAGCTGTCCAGTGCGGCACGGGGTGCCGGGTCGATACAGGTGATCGACGCACCATTCGCCGCCGCCGCCAGAAAGCGGGTGGAGTGGCCGGAGCCGACCTCGATGATCCGCGCAGGGTGGGTATCGGCGAGGATGGTATAGGCGATGGCCGCATCCAGCGTTGGGAACCATGCCTGATCCCAGCGTGGGGATGGCGGAGGGCCGGTAAAGGCATCGAAACTAGGACGATGACGGGCGGCGCTGTCTAAGAGGGAGGCAAAATCGCCCTGTCGCGCGTCGAATGCTGCGCCGATTTCAGGATAGCCATTTGCAGGGCGTGCCGAGGCCGCGTAGCGATAGGGCATGAAGAAACCGCGAGGGCCAAGGCCCAACGCGGTCTGGAGCGCCATACGAGTGCGGCGAAGTTTCAGGCGTAGGGTCACGGGCGGCGGGTCCAGTATAGGCTGCGTTGCGCAACCTCTACCCTGCCCGCCCTACCCGCGACAAGCATCAGCCGCCGAGCGGGATACTCGCACCAAGGCGGAAACGGTGATCGCTGATATCACCAAAGGTGCCGTCATAACCAAAGGTGGTGATAACGCCGCCATAACCAAAGACCACCTCACCGCCTAGCTCAAACGGTGCGCTGTCTGTGCCTCGTACACTGGTGGTGAAACTGCCCGCTGATGCAGTACCCGTGGGCGTGACGGACGCGGTTTTGGTGTCGTCTTGGAATTCATGGCCATAGAGAGCCTTGGCACGGAACAGGCTACCATAACCATCAACGATGCCGCCCGCTTCCATGAAGACGCCAAAACCGACGCGGGTGGATTTGGTTTCCAAATCACCGGTACGGACTGCCGTCGCCTGCCAACCACTTTCAGCATAACCATCAATTTCGGAAGTCCAATGCGAGAAATTGGCGATGGGACCAGCGCGCAGGACATCATATTGTACGAGGCGAACACCCGCCTCACCAGTGATACCCTTGACCGTGCCCTTGGTTTCACCCTTGTTGAGAATGCGGGCAGGGCCAAGTTGGGAAACACGGGTCAGTTCGTCATAGTTGATCCTACCGTAGGTCGCGGTCACGCTGCCGAAGATTGGACCGCTGTTTAAACCCGCGAAGATCGAGCCGAGCACCGCATCGCCGCCGAACTTCAGCGCGCTCTGGCCGCCAGGGGTCTTGATGAGCTGATAGGAGCCTGCCGCGCCGAATGCGAGGCCGTTGCCGAAGACGTATTTCGCGCCGACTACACCGGAATGGAAAGCCGCATCGTTTTGTGGAAAGCCATCAGTATCAGAAAGTTTAATCCGCGAAGTTACCCCCGTACCAAAGACCGAAACGCCGGTTTTCCAGCTTTGCTCGCGGGAAAGCTGATCCCGTGCTGCATCGGAGACGCTACGCCCTGACGAGAGGCCGACACTGGGGGCACCGGAGATGGCTGCGGGAGCCTTGATCAAGGCTGTGATCATATCCGCCGCGATCTTGTGGCCAGCTTCGGTAAAGTCGATCCCATCGATAAATAACCGTTCCGAAATCCGCCCAGATTCCCGATCACATGGATGAAGTGTATTGCTACTCAGGCAAACATTCGCCTGATCGACAGTATCATCAAATCCAAAGAGAGACGGCTCCGCGATAATCTTTTCAAAAAGAGCGTTTTGATCCACCACAATGATATTTCCATCAATACCACGCAGCCGCTCGGCCAATCGCGCGTTATAGGTATCAGTCGCCGCCGTGCGTATCGTTGCAATGAGGTCTGGATCGGCGATTGCCGCATCCACCTGTTCCCGAAGGGCAATTTCTTTATTCGTTAGAGCCAACCTAGCGGCATTATCGGTTGCATCGTTAGCGAGCAACAAGTTTGCATCGGCGGTTGCACGGGTGCTGCTGGCAATGCTGCTCGCCGTTTGCAATTGCCCAGTAAGGTTTGCAATCAGAATGGTGTTTGGTGTTGCGGCGGATTGAGCAGTGACAAGCTCTTGCTCGATCCGGGCGCGCGAGGCATCGGCGGAATCCGCAATGCCGGCAGAAACTCTGAAAGTTTCGATGGCGCGATCCATCCTAAATTCGGCAGCTTCAGCCTCCTCTTCCCTGACGAGTAATAAGGTATCAACATCGGAGAGCAGCTCATTATCACCATTAACTTCAGGAATTGCGCCGACATCATAGGCATTGGTCACTACGACCAGCCCCGCACCGGCTTCGGATAAGGCTCTGACACCAGTCACGATATTATCAGCGGCGTCGCGCGCGGTTCTAAAGCGTGCATTCGCATCGATTTCGATCTTCGTATTGCCCAGATCAATGCTCTGATCGAGATCACGTTCAATATTCGCGGTATCCCGCAAATCGCGTGTTCCCCCATTTATCAAGATGAGCGCGCCACGTACCCTATCGCTTCGCTCAGGGTCGCTTAGCAGGCCTGGGCGTTCTCGCCCATTCAGAGAAACCTCTCGACTGTTCGGTCCAAGAAAATTGATCCTGCCTGTGTGGGCAGTGTCGTTGATCGATGCAAGTACATCGGTGCTTCTATAGAAGGAAGAGGCATAGTTGTAGCCATCCTCAGGCGTTGGTATTCCATCTATACTTTGGGGTTGAGATGGACTGACAGGGCCAAAACCTAAATTATTAGCGACAATTTGAGAGATCACCTGACCTCGACCACCTGAACTGATGATATTGGTCGCACGATTGCGCCCGTCGCCGATCTCATCGTCGGCGTCAGCGAACACGGCTTCATGGCTGACATACTGCCCAGAATCATGATTTCGGTCGCCGAAAACGATATACGAATCCCACCCTCCAGCCGTAGCGGCAGTGGAAAGGGACATGATGGCTGCACCAGCCATTAGGGTGCGAAAGATTGCGCGAGAGGCCATCGGATTCTCCGTGAGGGTCGTTTCCTGTTCTGAATGCATAAGACAACAAAAGCCTTTATATACGGTTTGCCGTATCGTCATTTGCACGCCAGAAGCACGCGCGTTTGCCTTGCTGCATTGGCTGCGCCTCTCTATGGTGCGCCGCAACGTCATAAGAGCGCCCCGCATCTGCGCACTGGCCGCAGCAACCGTTTGGTGAATATGCGGCGCAAGACCGGCAATTTTTCTACCCGGCGAAAGGGAATACCAATGGCCAATACGTCCACCCCAGACATCATCTATACCAAGGTCGATGAAGCCCCCGAACTGGCCAGCGCCTCGCTGTTACCGATCATTCGGCGGTTCGCGGCGGCAGCCAATATTTCGGTGGGGACGAAGGACATTTCACTGGCCGGGCGCATCCTCGCGAAGTTTCCTGAAAGCCTGAGCGAAGAGCAACGGATCGACGATCATCTCGCTGAACTGGGCGACACGGTGAAGACGGCGGAAGCAAATGTCATTAAATTGCCGAATATTTCCGCGTCGGTACCGCAGCTTGTAGCGGCAATCCGCGAATTGCAGGGACAGGGCTATGCAATCCCGGATTACCCGGAAACACCCGCAACGGATGCTGAAAAAGAAACACGGGCGCGCTACGACACGCTGAAGGGGTCAGCGGTGAACCCAGTTCTGCGCGAAGGGAACTCTGATCGACGCGCGGCAGCGGCGGTGAAGAAATTCGCCCAAAACAACCCGCATCGCATGGGTGACTGGTCAACGGATAGCAAGACCCGCGTGGCCAGCATGGATGGGGATGATTTTTTCTCCAACGAGGTTTCGGCAACGCTGGACAAGGCCGCGACGGCAAAGATCGTGTTGGAGACGGCGGATGGCGACACGGTCCTGAAGGACGGGGTTTCCTATCCAGCGGGCACAGTGGTCGATGCGACCTTCATGTCGGCATCGGCGCTTGATGCGTTTCTGGCCAACGAGATCGCAAAGACAAAGGCCGAAGGCACGCTGTTCTCGCTGCACATGAAAGCGACGATGATGAAGGTCTCGGACCCCATCATCTTTGGCCATGCGGTCAAGGCATGGCTCGCGCCGGTCTTTGAGAAATACGGCGATAGGCTAGATGCGTTGGGCGTCAGTGGGAATGCGGGGCTTGGCACGCTGCTCGAAAAGGTATCGGGCGAGCCTGAGATCATGGCGGCAATCGACGATGTCACCGCATCGCGCCCGCCGATGTATATGGTGGATAGCGACAAGGGCATCACCAACCTGCATGTGCCCTCCGACGTCATCATTGATGCGTCGATGCCTGCGCTGATCCGTGCGGGTGGCAAGGGATGGGGACCAGATGGCAAGGAGGCGGATACCGCCTGCGTGATCCCGGACAATTCCTATGCGCCCGTTTATGACGAGACGGTGAAGTTCTTCAAGGCCAACGGTAAGCTGAATCCGGCAACGGCGGGCACCGTGCAGAACATTGGCCTGATGGCGCAGAAAGCGGAAGAATACGGCTCGCACCCGACTACCTTCGAGATCCCTAGCGATGGTACGGTAAAGATGACCCTCGACGATGGCACAGTGCTGCATTCGCACACAGTCAAGGCGGGCGATATCTGGCGTTCGGCATCGGCGCGCAAAGCCCCTATCGAAGACTGGGTGGCACTGGCCATTGCGCGGCAGAAAGCGACGGGCTTTCGCTCAATCTTCTGGCTCGATGCAAACCGCGCGCATGATGCAGAGCTGATCAAGTATGTGGAGCCTATTCTCAACGCGGCTGGCGTGGCCGATAAGTTTGAGATCATGGCCCCACGTGAGGCGACCCGTGCGTCGCTGGAAACGATCACGAAGGGCGAGAACACGATTGCCATCACTGGCAACGTGCTGCGCGATTACCTGACCGACTTGTTCCCCATTCTGGAACTGGCAACCTCGGCGAAGATGCTCTCCATCGTCAAGCTGATGCAGGGCGGCGGGTTGTTCGAGACGGGGGCGGGCGGATCGGCCCCAAAGCATGTGCAGCAGTTGCAGGCGGAGAACCACCTGCGCTGGGACTCGCTTGGCGAATTCTGCGCGCTGGGCGAGAGCTTTACGTTCCTCGCCGATGCGAAGGGCAACGAAAAGGCACGGGTGCTAGGCAATGCCGTCGAAGCCGCGACGCAGGGCATTCTGGACAATGACCGCTCCCCTTCCCGTAAAGTCGGCGAACCCGACAACCGCGATAGCCATTACTGGTTCGCCCGCTATTGGGCCGAGGCACTGGCGGCGCAGTCTAAAGATGCGGCGCTGGCCGAGGAATTCGCGCCGGTGGCAAAGGCGCTGGCCGAGAACGAGGCGGCCATCGTCGGCGAGTTGGCGGCAGCGCAGGGTGCGGCGGCAGATACGGGCGGGTATTACAACAACGATCCGGCGAAGCTGTCAGCAGTGATGCGGCCCAGCGCGACGATGAACGGAATCATCGATGCGAAGACGGCTTAACCGATACGTGTTTGGAGGGCTGCTCCTGCTTGCATCCTGCGGCGAAAGCCAAATGGAAAAAGATGCGGCAATTGTCGCTCTCTACCATGTCGAGACGGAACTATGCCCAAAAAATGGACGATATCATATAGACACCATAAGTGGGTACTACGATTTCGACCAATCCGATCAGAAACAGTTTCAAAAACTGGTTCTCGACCGGCGGGACATTACAAGACGAGAGTGGCTCGCAGACCTCGAAACGAGACCCATCGCTTCGATCTGCATCGACATGAGAAAACAGCTGAACGAGCGCACGAAAAATAGGTGGTAAACTCCATGTCGAAGATAAAAGTCGAAAACCCCGTCGTCGAACTCGACGGCGACGAGATGACCCGGATTATCTGGGATTTCATCAAGCAGAAGCTGATCCTGCCCTATCTCGATATCGATCTGAAATACTACGATCTAGGCATCGAATCGCGCGACGAGACGAATGACAAGATCACCGTCGATGCCGCCGAGGCGATCAAGAAATACGGCGTCGGCGTCAAATGCGCGACAATCACGCCCGACGAGCAGCGGGTCGAGGAATTCGGCCTCAAGGAGATGTGGCGTTCGCCCAACGGGACGATCCGCAACATCCTCGGCGGCGTAGTGTTTCGCCAGCCAATACTGTGCCGCAACGTGCCCCGCCTCGTACCCGGCTGGACGCAGCCCATCGTCGTCGGGCGCCATGCCTTCGGCGACCAATACAAGGCCACGGATTTCCGCTTTCCCGGCAAGGGCAAGCTAACGATGAAGTTCGAGGGCGAGGATGGCGCGGTCATCGAACGCGAGGTCTATGACGCGCCGGGGGCGGGCGTCGCGATGGGGATGTATAATCTGGACGAATCGATCCGTGATTTCGCGCGGGCATCGCTGAATTACGGGCTGAATATCGGCTGGCCCGTCTATCTCTCGACCAAGAACACGATTCTGAAAGCCTATGACGGGCGATTCAAGGACATCTTTCAGGAGATTTTCGACACCGAGTTCAAGGCGCAGTTCGACAAGGCAGGGATCGAATACCAGCACCGCCTGATCGACGATATGGTTGCCTGTGCGTTGAAATGGTCAGGTGGATTCGTTTGGGCCTGTAAGAATTACGATGGCGATGTGCAGTCGGATACGGTGGCGCAGGGCTTTGGCTCGCTTGGCATGATGGCATCACAATTGATGACCCCAGACGGCAAGATCGTGGAGGCGGAAGCCGCGCATGGCACAGTGACGCGCCACTACCGCAATCATCAGGAAGGCAAGGCAACCTCGACCAATTCCATCGCCTCGATCTACGCATGGACCGGTGGTTTGAAGCACCGCGCAAAGCTGGATGGGAACGAGGTGCTTGCCAAATTCGCCGAAACGCTGGAAAAGACCTGTGTACAGACGGTCGAGGATGGTGACATGACGAAAGACTTGGCGCTGCTAGTCGGGCCGGAACAGAAATGGCTAACCACGATGGGCTTCCTCGACAAGGTCGACGAGAATCTCAACAAAGCATTGGCCTAGAATATGGCAAGCATTCCACGCTGGGCGATGATTGCGGTTCCGGTGGTTGCGGTGGCGGCCTATGGGATCATGTACTTCACCGATCCTAACGTGGCCGGGCGGGTCGATGAGTGCCTCGGCACGACCAATCCGATCCAACGCGGGGTAATGCGTAACACCTGCGATCATCCGATTTCAGTGCTGGCTTGTCCACGTACGGCTGACGACGGCGAATGCACGGCACGGCGGGTACGCGCAAATGCGACCTTTGAGGTACGGGCTGATATAGCAATCGTCGCCCATGCGTGCCGCGAGCCGTATCGTGCAGGGATGCACGGTGAGCAGGAGCGCGGCTGCCTGCCTCCTGCCGAGTGACGGCTATCGGTTTCATCGGTGCGGGCCGTGTGGCGCGGGGGCTAGCACCGGCACTGCACGAGGCGGGGTATCACGTTACGGCCATCGCCAATCGTTCGCCTGTGGCCGCCAATGATCTGGCGATGGAATTGCCGGGATGCGAAGCGGTAGCGGCTCAGGATGTCGCGGATCACTGCGACTTGGTATTTCTCACGGTTCCAGACGATTCGATTGCCCTTGTCGCGGCGGGTTTGCGCTGGCGGGCGGGACAGGCGGTCGTGCATTGCTCTGGCGCAACTGAGGTCAGTGTACTCGCCCCGGTCGCAGAAATAGGAGGTATGACGGGTGGCTTCCATCCGCTTCAGGGCTTTTCAGACCGCACGCCCCTACGCGGTTGCACTGTCACCGTAGAGGCATCGGGGCCGTTGGCGCAAACGCTCGACACTATGGTCGATGCACTGGGTTGCCGCCTCAACCGCCTCCCGCCCGGCAAGCGCGCGCTTTACCATGCGAGCGCGGGATATGGAGCAGGATTCGTACATGTCTTGCTTGCTGAAATCGCGACCATCTGGGGAAGCTGGGGGGCAAGTGAGGAGGATGTGCTGGCCGCGATCCTACCCATGACGCGCACTACGCTCGATACCATAGGTCGCGGCGGCATTGCCACAACGATGCCGGGACCAATTTCACGCGGGGATATTGGGTCGATCCGGGCGCATCTGACGGCGCTGACCGCGATGCCGGAAGCGGAAGCGGAAGCCTTCTACCGCGCTCATTCTTTGCGCAGCACAAATATTGCCGAAAGTACGGGCCGTATCGACGCCGCAACCGCCACCGAACTGCGCACAATGCTGACGTCACCGGATACAGGTGAGGGCGCTGAACAGCAGCATGTCCGAATTGGCGTGCCCAGTACGGAGCGGTGAGGCCACAATCTTATCGAGCCTGAGGGTACGCGGCCAAAGTATCGCCCTGCCATTCTGGGCAGTAGGCAGGTGGACCCGCTGCGACGATGGTAACATTACAAGACGAAAACGCCTGCGTTAAAGCGAATTGCGATAAACCTGAGCCAGATACGCTAAACAGGCATTTTGCTTCGCAAAGCTGAAGCGGTGGAACTGTTTACCATCGCTCAATTCTTGTTATCCACTCGAAAGTGAGGATCTTTTTGGGCCAAAGAATGGCACTCAACGGTAGAAGATTCCCGCTTTCGCAGGAATGGCAGCATACGGAACACCTTGCCTTTGAAAAATTGAAAGATGCTAAGGTGGAGCCATCTCGTAAAATTGCCTTGGCGATTTTACCACCCCAAACGCTAGGCTCCATAAAATTGAGCGTAGCGAAATTTGGTGGAGCCTAGCGGGATCGAACCGCTGACCTCCTGCATGCCATGCAGGCGCTCTCCCAGCTGA
>CALFVD010000204.1 GCA_937928005.1 uncultured Neomegalonema sp.
GGATCACCGGGCCATGATGCGGCGCGCAAAGGCAGGTATCGAGGTCTGGGCAGATGACTGCGCCGCTATGGCGATTTATGTCATTCGCTATTCATTGGGATGGCGGTGAAGGCGGTTACGGGATCGTCGCCTCGCGCCAGAGCAAAACATTATGATTGTTCCTCGGTTACGAGGGTCATATTTCGTTGCAGACTCGCAATTCATCCCACGGAGTAGCTTGCCCCCAATGATGCAACCGTCAAAGCAATAGAGCGCGACCTTTTTTCAAGGAGACAACTATGTATAATACGATTCTCGTTCCCATCGACCTTTCCCACCCAGAGCGCGCTGTGCCGATGTTCGACAAGGCAAAGGCCATGCTCACGGCAGGGGGGAAGCTGGTCGCCGTACATATCGTACCTGCAATCCCCTCCTATGTGGCCAGCGAATTACCCGAAGAACACGAGGCGAAAACAATCAGCAAAGCGCGCGATACGATGAAGGAACTGGCGGCGGAGGCGGGGGTCGAAGCCGAGATCATCGTGGATGCGGGCAATGCGGCGACGGCATGTCTGCGGGTTGCCGAACGGTGTGGCGCAGATCTGATCATCGTCGCCTCGCATAATCCGAATTTTTCGGATTACTTTCTTGGCTCGACCGCCGCTCGCATTGTTCGCCACGCGGCCTGTTCAGTGTTGGTTATGCGTTAAAGCGAATTGCGATTATCCTGAATCATCAAGCGCCATATTTTGCGCGGCCCTTGGCGTGAAATATGGCTCAAGGTTATCGCAAATCGCTATAATCCCCGTCAGCAACGCTCACCGTCTATGGTGATTTATGCATTTTCTGGATCAGGCTTGCCCGTCAAAACCTAGGTAAAACCTGATATTTTGGCGGATTATCGTTTGTGCAATTCGTTGTAACGCGGGAAGACACCATTGACGATTGCGACGCCTATGGTGCCGATGGCTAAGGCGACGGTATCGAGGGCAGAGGGCCGCTCGCCGATCCAGAAGAAGGCAAGGATTGTTGCCAACACTGGCACGAGCACGCTGAAAGATGCCGCGCGAGACATGCCAAGGCGGTTAATGGCGAGGCCATAAGCGATCGTGGCGATAAAGCCGGAGAAGATGCCCTGCGCGGTGCCATGGAACGCAATTCGCGAGAGCGGGATATCGGGTAGGCCACTGCCAGTCAGGAGAATGAAGGGTGCAATGATGATCGTCGACCAGATGAAGACCAGCGCCGCCGCCTGCATCGCCGTCAACCCGCTACGCCGGTATGCGACGCTGTAGGACGCCCAGCCAGTTGCCGCCAACAGGAGGATACCGAGCGTACCCAAATCCGCCGTTCCCGCCCCCGACAAGACCGAGGCAAGAACGCAGAGCGCCGCTATCGCGATAAAACCCATACCGACAAGGCGCTGGCGTGCGATGCGTTCACCGTAAATTATCCATGATCCGAAGGCCGCTATCAAAGGCATCATACAAGGCACCAGCGTCGAGGCATGGGCAACACTTGCGCGGCTCAACCCGGTGGAAATCAGGTATACGAAAGGTGCCCCCCATCCCATCATTGCGAGGAAGACAAGTGGAGGTAAGCCTTTGGGCATCAACCCTAACCGCCACCAGACTGGCGCAAGCAAAAGGGCGGGAATGCCGTATCGCAGCAAACATAGATCAAGCGGCGTAATACCATCTGCAACCGCAACGCGCGTCGCGGGCAACCATGCGGCCCAGATAAAAACGGCTAATGCGGCAAGGGCGTAACCCCCACCATCATTGCCGTCGTTAAAGGAGAAAGCCTTGACCATCGCCGCGTAGGGTTATCCTACGTGGGTTTGAATGCAAAGGAAGACGCCTCAATCGTGGTCGTTTTCGTCATGCCCATCGGAAGCGGGCGAATGCTGATCGATATCATTAGGGCGCGGGCGCTGCGCCCGGCCAATCACATCACTCAGGTCTTCAAGTTCGATGAAGGCATCAGCCTGACGGCGCAGCTCATCGGCGATCATCGGCGGTTGTGAGCGGATGGTGGAAACGATGCTGACCCGCTTGCCTTTGCGCTGCAACGCTTCGGTTAGGCGGCGGAAATCACCGTCACCAGAGAAGATAACAAGGTGATCGACATGATCGACCATTTCCATTGCATCAATGGCCAACTCAATGTCCATGTTGCCCTTGATCTTCCGGCGCCCCGCCGAGTCGGTGTATTCCTTCGTCGGCTTGGTGATGAGAGTATAGCCGTTATACTCCAACCAATCGACGAGAGGGCGAATAGGCGAGTATTCCTCATTTTCCATCAAGGCAGTGTAGTAGAAGGCCCGGATCAGCTTGCCCCGCGAAGCAAACTCACTCAGGAGTTTGCGGTAATCGATGTCGAACCCTAGCGCGCGGGCGGCGGAATAGAGATTCGATCCATCAATAAAAAGCGCAAGTCGGTCGTCGCGATAGAACATCTTAGAATGCCTCGATATATCGTTATCGTTTGAAATTCGGTTAATCAGTCAAGCAAACCTTACACTGTCAATAATGCCTTACAATCAGTCTTTATGGAAGAGTCTTCAATGTCGCATGACGACAAAAAATCATCCGAAGAAAGCAAAGATGTCTCGGCAATCATCGCCCTCGGCGCAAACCTACCCTCAACGGTAGGAGAGCCACGCGAAACACTTGAACGCGCACTCACTTTACTGACTGAGGCAGGGTTATGCGTCAAGCATCGCTCGCAATGGTATACAAGCCCAGCTTGGCCAGCAGGGTCGGGGCCAGATTATGTAAACGGTGCCTCCCTTGTTTCGGGCGAGGGCGATATGGCCACGCTGCTTGCACTCTTGCAGCGAATCGAGGGCGAAATGGGGCGCACGCGCAAGGCCGGGCGATGGGATGCACGGGTCTGCGACCTCGATTTGATCGACGGAGGCGCGGCCATTCTGCCTGATTTGGCGACATGGCAGGCGATTGCCGATAGTCCGGCGGAAGCGGAACGCCCCGGTCTGGTACTGCCCCATCCGCTAATGCATCTGCGCGCATTTGTCCTCGTGCCCGTGGCGGAGATTGCCGCAGAATGGGTGCATCCGGTTCTGGGGCAGACGATGGCGGCGTTACGCGATGGCCTTCCCCACGAAGAGGTCGCGGCGATCACGCCGTTTGCAGGTTGAGCAATACTAGGATTCGCCCCATATGACTGAAAACCAAAATCCGAAAGGAACTGACATGAACACCGGCAATCGCATTTTCGACGATCTTGGCAAGGTAATGACAAGCGTAGCCGGGGTCGCCAAGGGCGCCCGCGACGAGGCGGAAACTGCGGTGCGCAGTCAGGTTGAGCGGTGGCTGTCTGACATGGACCTCGTCACACGCGAAGAATTCGACGCCGTGCGGACGATGGCCATGAAAGCACGCGAAGAAAACGAGGCGTTGAAAGCGCGGTTGGATGCGCTTGAAGCCAAGTAACCGGCTAATGCGCCGCCTCCCAATTATCCCCCTGCCCCGCATCGACAACGAGCGGGGTTGAAAAACGGACGACCGGATCGGCGGCATTCTCCATAACTGCGCGCACACTGGCGATTAGTGGCTCGGCTTCTGCTTCCGGGCACTCAAAGACCAATTCGTCATGCACTTGTAACAGCATCCGAGCAGACAGTTTTTCCGCCGCCAGCACCGCCGGAACCCGAATCATCGCGCGGCGAATCACATCGGCGGCGGTGCCCTGAATAGGCGCATTGATTGCGGCGCGCTCCTGATAGCCACGCTGTGGCCCTTTGCTGTTGATATGCGGCGTGTGGATGCGCCGCCCGAATAAGGTTTCGACGTAGAGATCGGCCTTTGCCTTAGCTTTCATCGAATCCATGTAATCGCGGATACCGGGGAATTTCTCGAAATAGGCATTGATGAATTCCTGCGCCTCACCGCGCGGAATGCGCAGGTTTCGGCCCAACCCGTGGCCCGAAATTCCGTAGATCACGCCGAAATTAATTGCCTTGGCGCGGCGGCGAATTTCGGGGGTCATCTCATCAAGTGGTACACCAAACATCGCGCTGGCTGTGGCGGCATGGATGTCCTGCCCCTCGGCAAAAGCGGTCTTCAGCGCGTCAATATCGGCGATATGGGCGAGGATACGCAATTCGATCTGGCTATAATCAAGGCTGACTAACACATTGCCGGGTTCGGGCACGAATGCCTTGCGGATCTCGCGACCCTCCTCGGTGCGAACAGGGATGTTCTGGAGGTTTGGATCGGTCGAAGAGAGCCTCCCCGTCGAAGTCGCCGCCATTGAGAAAGATGTGTGGACCCGGCCCGTCTCGGCGTTGATGTGGCTCTGCAAGCTGTCGGTATAGGTTGATTTCAGCTTCGATAATTGTCGCCAATCAATGATACGACCGGGCAGGTCATGGGTCATGGCGAGGTCTTCAAGGATATCAACACCGGTCTGATATGCGCCGGTTTTGGTTAGCTTTCCGCCCTGTAGACCCATCTTGTCGAACAGGATTTCGCCGAGTTGCTTGGGCGAGCCGATGTTGAATTTTTCGCCCGCTAATTCGTAGATTTCGTCCTCCAGCGCCGCCATACGCTGTGAAAAGCCGTTCGATAGGCGCGAGAGCATATCGCGATCAACCGCGATTCCATGCCGCTCCATCGTCGCCAATACGGGCATTAGGGGGCGTTCCAGCGTCTCGTAGACGGTTGTGGCGCGCATCATGGCCAAGCGGGGTTTGAGCAGTTTCCACAGGCGCAGGGTGATATCGGCATCCTCAGCGGCGTATGGCGCGGCCTTGTCGATGGCGACTTTGTCGAAGGTAATTTGCGACTTACCACTGCCGATCAACTCTTTGATGGGAATGGGGGAATGACCCAAATGCACCTTTGACAGCGCATCCATGCCATAGCCGCCCGCGCCCTCACCGCTCGCGCCTTGGGCATAGGCGATAAGCATCGTGTCATCGAAAGGCGCGACCGTAATGTCGTAATTGGCCAGTACCTTCGCATCGTATTTGAGGTTATGGCCGATCTTGAGGATGCAAGGGTCTTCAAGCACCTCGCGGATCGCAGCGAGGGCAGTATCAAAATCCATCTGGCCCTCGGCGGGCTGGGCTGCACCAAGCAGGTCGCCATCGCCTTCGATATGGGCGAGCGGGACGTAGCAGGCCGCCCCCGGTTCAATCGCCAGCGAGACACCGACCAATTTGGCCTCCATCTCATTCAGCGAAGTCGTCTCGGTATCGACGGCGACATAACCACGGGCACGAGCCTGATCGAGCCAACGGGTGAGCGCCTCGGCATCGCGCACCGTCTCGTAGGCGGCATGGTCAACCGGAGCGGTAAGGCGCGGATCAATTTCTGGTGGTGCGTTATCCTCAGTTTCGGGCGTTATCAGCACGGGGGCGGGCGCGCTTTTTGGTTCCGGCACTTCGGCATCATAAGCTTTCGCCACCCGCCGGGTCAGGGTGGTCAACTCCATCTCGGCAAGGAAATCGAGGAGCCGCTGCGCATCTGGCTCCGGCACGCTGAAATCGGCGATGGTTCCGGCGTCGGGCACGTCCTGCATCAAAGTTACAAGTTGTTTCGACAGTTTTATCTGGTCAACATTATCGATGAGGGTCTGGCGGCGTTTGGGTTGCTTGATCTCCCCGGCCCGTTCCAGCAACGCCTCTAACGAGCCAAATTCGCCGAGCAATTGCGCCGCCGTCTTTACGCCGATACCGGGCGCGCCGGGGATATTGTCCACGCTATCCCCGGCAAGTGCCTGCACATCAATCACCTGTTCGGGGCCAACGCCGAATTTCTCGTGGACTGCCTCGATACCCATCATCTTGTTCTTCATGCCGTCGAACATGACGACATCATCGCCGATCAACTGCATCAGGTCTTTATCCGATGAGACGATGGTGACTTTTGCACCGGATTCGCGGGCCTCGCGTACATAGGTGGCAATCAAGTCATCGGCCTCGTACCCCTGCTTCTCGACGCAGGCGATAGAGAAGGCGCGCACGGCATCGCGGATCAGCGGGAATTGTGGGCGTAGGTCTTCAGGCGGCTCGGAGCGGTTGGCCTTGTACTCGCCATAGAGATCATTGCGAAAGGTCTTGGACGACGCATCAAACACCACCGCCATGTGGGACGGCGCACCCTCGTCATCGGTGCGCGCATCCTCAATCATCTTCCAGAGCATGTTGCAAAAGCCTGAAACCGCACCGATGGGCAAGCCATCCGATTTGCGCGTTAGGGGTGGCAAAGCATGGAATGCACGGAAGATGAAGCCGGAGCCATCGACGAGGTAGATGTGGGAGTCTTCGTCGAGTGTCATGGTCATGCCCCTTGCCGGTCGTTGTTCAAGATTGGGTTATATCGCGACCACGCGGACAGGCCATGCCCTTTGTCAGAGAATTCCAGCCTGACGCCGCAGCGCGCGGCGAACGTTCTTCAATTCGATACGGCGGGAGATCAGATACGCTTGCGAGCCAAAGCCGCGATAACCGACACGCGCCGCGCCGCCAAGCAGGCGGGGACCGTCGCGGGAGGCGATCAGGTAGTTGACCTCACGCAACTCTTCCTCGACCTTTGCTACCTGTCGACCGATGGCGTAGCGTTCGCGCACCTGTGGATCGGTGGCTTTGCAACTGGTGGGCAGCAGGGTGCCGCCACGACCCGCCTCAATCACAGATTCCGGTGTACAGGTGGCAATCTTAGCAGCGGGCGGCGCGACAGGGGCGGTCGCAACACATCCGGCGAGAAGCGATGCGAGGGCGGGGATGATCAGCAGGCGCATGGCGATTCTTTCAAATTGGCGATGCAGCCCCGCGCATAAGGCGGGACTGTTGTTGCCGTTTGAATAATCCACTATCGCGGCAAAAAGAGGGTCACGCCGGTCGGATAGGTCACGTCGTAACCGTGGGCGATGGTCTGTTCGGCCCCCGGTTCTAGCGTGAAGCGCCATTCGAGCGCCCCTTTGCGGCCCTCTACATCGCGCTCGTCGGGCTTTGGGTCGGCGCGCAGGGATATCTCGACGTCTTCATTCTCGGCATAAGGCATCGAATCGCGGATCACGACTGGCATTGCCTTGTCACCGAAATGCTCGACGGTCATGGCGTAGCGGCGGCGTTCGGTCTGGCGGGCGCGGATCAGGCCCGCTTCTCCCTCAATCCGCTCAAGCTCCCGATGCGTGACCTTGATGTCATCGTAGCTGCCGAAGGGGATGAAGGACGTCTCGCCCCCGGCAATCCGCTGAAGCGCAGTCGTGCCGACGAAGACGTCATCGCGGTAGAGCGACACGCGGCCCGGAAGGATCGGCGCTTCATCCGCATTCTCGAACTCGGCGTAGAGATAGGCGGTCTTGTCCATCGACGGGGTCGCGCGCACTTCCAGCATGGCTGCGCCGTCCTTCTCGTCGATCAGCACCTGTTTGCCCTCGCCGGAGCCGTTGACATCGACCGTGCCGGGGATCGCGTATTCGACCGTCTCGCCCGAAAGCTGGGCTATGGCAGCGACTGAGACAGCTCGCTCTGGTCCGGGGGCCATCACTACAGGTGCGGGTGCGGGAGCCGGCACATAAGTTGGTATCGGTACTTCCATCTGCACCGAATCGGCGGCAAAACCACGGCTTCGCAGTTGCTTCCGCAGGTCTTCCTGCTCATCCTGAATCCGCGCGAACAGCAGCTTCGGGTCCGGCGCACCGGCCCGTCCGCTGGGCCGCGCAGTGGAGAGGGTCAGGGCGATGCCCTCCCAATCCTCGCCCGTCGATTGCGCCACCCGCGCGCGGCGCACGAGGGTCATTTCCGACTCGTCGTCCAGCGTCAGGCGCGCATCGTAGACAGGTGCCCAAGAGGCATTATCCATCTGGTATTTCACGGTCAGATTGCCGGAAAGCGCCGCATCCGTCTCGATCTCGACGGCGAGGATCGGTCCAAAACGTCGCTCAACGCCCACATCGCGAAGCTGGGCATTCAATTCGGCAATTTGTTTGTCGATCTCACGGGCCTCGACCTGCGCCTGATTCACCGTGTCGAGGGCATCGCGCACGCCTTCGCCAACGCTGGCCCACATGCCGGTCCATTGCTCGGCATTGACGAGGGCGAGCGCATCTTCGCCGGTACTCGCCGCCGCCTGTGCCTTGGTCATGGCGTCGATAAAGGCAAGCTGTCGCTGCGCCGCCTGAACAGCGTTATTGGCGAAGGCTTTGCGCTCGCGCAGCTTTTGGATCGCATCCTGCAAATCCCGCGACGGGCTGCGCCGCTGCGCCTCCAATGCGCGGGTTGCCGCCCGGCGTTCGTCGATGGACAGGATACGGAACGCACCCTCCCCCGTCACGCGCAGGGATTCAGAGCGATAACGCGCGGGCATTCCGATGATCAACACCGTATGCCGCCCCTCTTCCGCCTCGAATGGCGCGCGGCGCTCGACCGATGCGCCCTGCGGGTAGAGTGTGGCTGCGGTAACGGGCGCTTCGGTTTCGATATCCACCCCCCATGCCACCGTCGTCATTAGCGCAAGCGCAGCGATAGGGGCGAGGAGTAGATGTCTCATCCTTGCACCTCCCCGGTAGCTTGGGCCAATATGAATTTTTTGTCGCAGTAATTGCACGTCGCGGTGCCATCAGACCCTACTTCGTAATAGGTCAGCGGATGGCCAAGCGCGCCGCAGCCGCCATCGCAGGCGACAAACCGGCTCGTTACCTCGACGACCTTCAGATCACGCTGATCGCGAGTAACCCGTGTAAGGCTCGTTTCCATGAGTATCCTCCGGTCGCTATGCCGTTGCGGCGCGCGGGCGCTGGTGTTAGCCAAGGCACGCCGGGGTTTGTTCTTCCGGTTCGTCTTGTTCCAGAGGGTCGCCGATGTCAACCGCCGCGCAAGATGCCCCCGAATACGCCATCGATATCCGTGGGCTACGCAAAGTTTATGCGGCCCAAGGTGGTGAGCCAGAGAAGGAGGCGCTGAAAGGCGTTGATCTCGCCATTCCGCACGGATCGATCTTTGGGTTGCTGGGGCCGAATGGGGCGGGAAAATCTACGCTCATCAATATTCTCGCCGGATTGGTCAACAAGACCAGCGGTTCGGTGCGGATTTGGGGCTTCGATCAAGACGCCAATCCGCGTATGTCTCGTGCTTCCATTGGCGTAGTACCGCAGGAGTTACACCTTGATCCGTTTTTCACCCCTCGCGAAGCGATGGAGATACAGGCGGGGTTGTATGGCGTGAAGTCGGGCGACCGGCGCACAGAATCGTTGCTCACCGCGCTGGGCCTTGGCGACAAGATGGATGTCGGCGCGCGCGCCCTTTCGGGGGGCATGAAGCGGCGTTTGCTGATTGGTAAGGCGCTGGCCCATTCACCACCCGTCCTCATCCTCGACGAGCCGACCGCAGGTGTCGATATCGATCTACGCCGTCAGCTCTGGGACTATGTGCGCAAGCTAAACGAAAGCGGTGTCACGATTATCTTGACCACGCATTACCTCGAAGAAGCCGAAGAAATGTGCGACCGCATCGCAATTATCAACCACGGAACAGTCATCGCAAATGAGCCGAAAACTGCGCTCCTCGACCGCCTCGACCGCAAGACGGTCACAATCGTCCCCATCACATCGCTCACAACGGTTCCCAATACATTAGCAACACAGGCCGGTATCCAAACCGCCATTACAACAGATGGCGCGCTGGCAATCACCTATTCTCGGCGTGAAGCCAGCTTGGGTACATTGCTCGAACTCACCCATTCGGCGGGCATTGAAATCCGGGATGTGACGACATCGGAAGCCGGTCTTGAACGTGTCTTCCTCGATCTGGTAGCCGAGGCAAAGTAAAGGATTTTGTATTCTTAAACGATAAAGCCCCCTCGTCATATTTGGCGAAGGGGCTTTATGTATATTTGTATAGAGAGCTATATGATCTGGATTTCGTTATTCTGGCGGTGTCCTACTTTCCCGTGGCTTGAGCCAGAGTATCATCGGCGCTGCGGGTCTTATCGTTCGAGTTCGAGATGGGATCGTGAGT
>CALFVD010000205.1 GCA_937928005.1 uncultured Neomegalonema sp.
TTATGCGGATGGTTCCTACCTCTACCGCCGCCAGCGACCCGCGCGACTGGAAACAGATGCTGCCCTTCGTCGCTATGTTCTTGAACGGTTAAGCGAGGGCTGGACGCCGGAGCAGATTGCGGGGCGGCTGCGCAGGGGCATTGATCGGCTTGCCCCCATCAGCTTTGAGACGATCTATGCGTGGATATACTCGAAAGCCCGTAAGACCGAGAAACTGTGGCGGTACCTGCCGCGCAGGCGAGCCACCCGCCGCCCGATGCGGGGCCGCATCTCGAAGGATCGGATCAGCGACAAAGTCCATATCTCCAAGCGTTCCGATGCGGCGAATAGCCGTTCCGAAGCCGGACATTGGGAAAGCGATCTGGTCATCTGCAAACACGCACGGCCCCGCCTCGAAGATGGCGGCATTCATCGCCTGTTCGATGACCAACGGCGCGATGAAGCCGTCGAGTGTGAGGCCGCCTACGAAGGTCGTCCGTTTCCAGTAGCCGCAGGACACAGAGCCGATGAGGCGCTCTGCCTTTGGCCCCCAGCCATAGAGGGGAGCCATGTTCGTCGCAGTCCCCGTTTCGTCCACGAAGACCAGTTTGCACGGCTCGATTTCTCCTTGCTCGCGGTGCCAGAACCAGCGGGCGAGAGCCACGTCGCCGCGCTCGCGTTCGGTAGCGATCATCGTCTTTTTTTATGCGTGATCCCATTGCGGCGCAGCCAGTACCATAGCGTCGTTTCGTGAAATCGCTCGCCGTGCTCCTCGGCCAACCTGTCCACCACTGACTGACAACTCAGTTCCGGCTCTGCTTCGCGCAGGGCCGCAAGCCAGTCTGCATAGGCGTCCAGCTTGAAGGTCCGCTGTCGGCGTGGCGGATCGGCATGCGTGCCTTCCTCCCGCCACCGCCGCGCCCACCGGATCGCAGTCGCAACACCCACCTCAAACTGCGCCGCAGCAGCACGCGCCGACATTCCTCGATCAACCGCTCCGACCACACGATCACGCAGAGCTGCATCGTACTTCCTTGGCATCAAGACCTCCTAAACCTCATGGGGAAACCTTGAATCAGAAAATACCGCCTTTGTGAATCCCAAGCCGGTCAGGATACTCTAGTAGCACAGCATGTAGCATATCTGGGTGGCGCCGTCCTCGGGGTCTTCTGCTGCTCGCCGAACGGATGGCCGGTTGTCCGGTGCAATGAGAATTGCGCAGCGGCGGAGCCTGGAATTCTGTCAAGGTTGGAATCGTTCACCGGATTTTGGCGTGGGAGATCCACTCCAACATGCCCATGCGCGTCGATGTGCCCGTCCGCGCGTCGTTTACGTGCCGGAAATTCAGTTGTCTGGGGCCTTCGGAACGGTACGATGACGGCAATCATTAATCTGCTCATTCATGACCTCACCACATTCCACCCCTATCGGCGATCCGTCTTCGCTCACCTATGGCCAGCTGCCCGATCTGCTCAAATCGGAGTCGGAACTCGAATATACGCATATGGGCGCTTGCGAAGGCAATCTCCTCCATCATGCAATCCACACGCTCGACGCCGGGCAAATTGCAGGATCCTTGCTACAGTTCATCGCCCGCATTGTGCTCACCCAAACGGACTGGTTCGTGCTTGCGAGACAATTCTACGCCCCAAATGAAGCGCTGGATGGGGAGCGCTTTCTCGACATTGAGGATGAGGTGCTGACGCCCTGGTTGCCGGACATCGCTAGCATCGAGATCCATGCCCGGTTCAAAACCGACATTGAGGCCATTCTGGCCGGGATCGCCGGCGCGGGGTCACCGGAGCCCTTTCGCGACGGGACCGATTACTTCTTCGGTTTCTTCGATAGTATCGACAGACCCGACGACACCCCCCACGTCGTGCGCCACATCGTCTGGGGCGGGTTCTGTTACATGGCCTATGAGTTCGATCGCGGTCTCGACATTGACCTGCCGGACGATCTCCTTGATGCAAATTCCACGATGCCTGTGACTGGGCGTCCGGCGAAATGGACCCCGCGCCTGATCCGCAGCGTTTCCTGGCGACTTGGCGTGTAAGACTGTCTGGAGCCCGGTAGCAGTAAAGTCGCAACGGAACATCTGACCGCCGCCGCCAAAGACCTTGACGTTTCGCCCGCGGTCCTGCGCCGATATGTCGACATTCATCGCCGCGGAGCGCCATCGGGCCAAGGTTGGGCAATTTGGAACGGTGCCGCACGCCAATTGTTGCGGCGTGTTCAGGCGAAGATTTGACGCGCTGCGACCCTCGGAGGCTGCGGGTTTCGCGGCGCCGCGACTGCGGATTCATCTCACCGTCCTACCCAAAATCTTTCAACGCTCCCGAGAGTTTTGTTCGTGCGCATGCTGCAGCTTTTGGCGGTGACGTCGCTCATTGAGGAGTTCGAGCGCACGGACCTGATCTAGATCCCGCGCGCCCAGACGGTATCCGCTGGCGTAAGTCTCTGGATCGCCACGTCCTGCCTTCGCATCGCGGCCTTCATAGGCGTCGCGCCAGCCATGATCGAAGTCCTGCACGGGCTTCGGGGCTTTCGCCGGCGTGGCGTGTGCTTCCCGGACGTTACTTTCGGCCTGGCGACGCTCCACCGCATGGCGGTGCTCGGCGTAGCCTCTGCGGTAGGCATCGAGATATTCTGACAGGTAGCCCTTGGAAATGAGGGCAAGGGAGACCTGCGGTCTTGGGCGACGGCGCATATTGGCGAGCGCATCGGCGGCGGCGTCGCGGGCGCCATCCGCTCGACCTTTTGCCTCGAACATCAGCCTGTCCTTCCGTTCATGGTGTCGCCACTGCTGCAGGGGCGGGGTGCTGCAACGGGATTAATGCGGACGCGCCGTTCGGCGTGGCCGGCAGCGAAGCCGGCACGATCTTCGAGCGACGGTTCAGCCGACCGCGCTGATAATAACGACGGGTAGTCTGCATCACCGGTAAGGCGTTGGAATGGAGCATCAGGGCCTGATCATCCTCCATGCGGATGATCTCATTGGCTGGCATCAGTGGACCAGCCTTGCGCGTGCCGAGTCGCGCCTCGAGATTGCGCGCCGTGTCCAGCGCCATGCCGGGCAGGTAGATCTCGGTGCCAAGGGATTCGGCGATGACTTTCGCCTTCATGACGCCGTAGCGAGCGTCGAGCTGCGCCATGGATTGTAGAAACAGCGCGAAGTCGACCTTGTATTTGCGCGCCGTGGTGGCAAACACCTCGAAGCCCGGAATCTGTAGATGCCCGAACTCGTCGAGGAACAGCCAGACCGGGCGGCCGGGGTTATGCTGATCTTTCAGCAGATGCTGGAACAAGTCGGTGTAGAAGAGATTCAGCAGAAAGGCGTAGAGCTCCATCTGGGTCTGGTTGACCATGACGAAGATCGCTGTCGGCTAACTAGGATCGCGCAGCTCCTTCAGGTCGAAGCTGTTGGTCGCCGTCAGCGCCTGCATCTCGGGCGTGGCAACGCCGTCAAGCACGACATCCGCCGTCATCAGCACCAACTGGATCGCCTTGAGATTGCCCCGTGTGAAAGCCTGATAGCTTTGGAAGGTTTGCGGGTCGTTCCGCGTCGCATCCAACACGAACCGGTCGATCGCGCCGAGTTGGCCCTGTGGCGCGGTGTGAGCGTCGAATCCGGTCACCAGATGGCGCAGATTGGCGAGGTTGCGGTACTGCGGATCAGGCTGATTGGCGAGGCATTGCGCCAGAATGCGGATCAACTTCTCCGCCGCTTGTTCCCAGAACGGATCCTGCCCGCTCGCCGCCGGGCGACCACTTGAGAACGCAACCAGCGTCTTGGCGAGGTCGGCAATCTGTCCTGGCGTCGTTGCGCCCGCCAGTGGGTTGTAGGTCTCCGAATGGGTGACATCCATCAGGTTCAGCGCCCGGATGCGATAGCCTCGGCGACGTAGATAACCCGAGGCATGCTGATAGATCTCACCGGATGTGTCGGTGACGACAAAGCTCGGCTGCAAAATTGAGGGCTCCAGCAGGTTGGGCAGCACGAAGGTGGAGGTCTTGCCTCGCCCCATGCCACCCTGAATCAGGAAACTCTGATAGGTCGCAGTTTCCGACAGCCGCGCCGAGCGACCGTCGACCAGCATGCCGGTATGGCCGGATCGCAGCAGCCAATACCGATCC
>CALFVD010000206.1 GCA_937928005.1 uncultured Neomegalonema sp.
ATGCAGGCCGCTTCCCGCAACTCCACAGCCGTCAAATCCTCGCGTGTTACCATCACTGTCATCGAAACCTCCTTGCTTCGATGACAATGATTCAGAATTCGCAGGATTTGGGAATCCTCAAAATGAGTCGCCAGTCAGGGCGATTGGTATTACTCCGCCGCGTCGGGGAATGGTTGATTCTGGTTGTAGGGGCGGCTCGGGGCATAGGGGGTGTGATGGTCGGGGCCGAACCGGTTTGCTGATTGCGCCTCGAAAGGGATACGCCCCCGCCCTGTGCGCCGTTGCAATGCCTGACGATAGCGTTTGCGGCGCAGCTTGAAGGCGTGGCGTAGGGAGGTGAGCGCCATGCGGATATCATGCTCGACCGCCATGATCGAGGGCGTGATCAAGAGGACAAGTACCACACCAAAACCGAGACCGAAGGCCAGCGTGACAACGGTGGGCTTGAGGAACAATGCTTGCCGCGATTCCTCGAACAGCAGCGGGGTAAGACCCCCAACGGTGGTGAGCGTGGTCAGCAGCACAGCGCGCAGGCGGTCGGCGCTGCCCGCTATGATCGATGGAATCCGCCCCCGCTTTTCGGCGTATTCGTCGATGATTGTCACCAGAACGATGGAATCGTTGATGATGATCCCTGACATGCCGATCAAGCCAACGATGGAGAACATCGACATTGATAGGCCCATCCACATATGCCCCCATATTGCGCCGATCAGGCCAAACGGGATGACCAGCATCACGACCAGCGGCCTGACCCATGAGGCGAAGACCCATGCGAGGGTGAGATAGATGCCCGCAAGGCAGAGTATAAAGCCGAGCAGCGCATCGGAGAGGAATTCGCGCTCGTCTTCGGCGGCCCCCGCCGTGCGGTATTCGACCCCGTATTCGGCGGCAATAGAAGGCAGCAATACACCCTCCAGCACATCATAAACCGCCGCCTGCATCCCCGGTGCATCGTCGATCTCGCCGGTGACGGAGGCGACGCGCAAGCCGTCTTGCCGGATGATTGACGCAAACCCCTGCCGTGCGCGGACCTTGACGATCTCGCCAAGGGTGACGATGGCCCCGCTGGGCGCGCGGATATAGGCGGTGTCGAGGTAATCGGCCCCAATCTCGCCAGCGGGCGGCTCAACGCGGACGGTGACTTGCCGGGCATTGCGGGCGAATTCGGCGGCGTCGATGCCGGTCAGGCGGGCGCGTAGCTCGCGGCCTAGATTCTGGGTGGTAAAGCCCAATGCCTCGCCGCGTGGGGTCAGCGTCAGGACCAGTTCCACCTTGTCATAGACGAGGCTGTCATCCAGACCCGATACGCCGTCGAGCTTTGACAAGCCCGCCTTCAGCGCCTCGGACGCATCTTTAAGGGTTTGGGCATCGGCCCCGGTGAATTTTACGTCGATGGCATCGCCGCCCGGCCCCGCACGGGAGGAGCGCAAGGAGAAGGACTCCACCTCCGGTGAGACGGTGATCTCGGCATTCCAATCCGCCTGAAACTTATAGGAGGAGTACGGGCGTTGATCCGCATCGATCAGGGCGGCCTGAAACCCACCGATCAGGTCTTTGGGCTTGTTATCCCCGGCGGAGAACCGCCAGCCGACATTATCGCCCAACCGTGCGTTGGCGAAATCAAGGGGGGCTACCCCATCGTGTTTCTTCGCGTATCGCTCGTTGACCACCAGCAGTGCGCGGTTCATCTCGTCCAGCATCGCCTTGGTATCCGCGCGGGTAGCACCCGACTGCATGATGACATTGGCCGAGATGGTGCCCTGTTCAGGGCGGGAGAAGAACTCCCACCGCACGGTCTTGTCGACAAGGAGCGAGACGGAGAACAGCAGCAGCGATATCGCCGCCGCCAGCGTGACGTAGCGCAGACGCACGACCCATGTGATGAAGGGGCGGAACATATGGTCGCGTACCCAGCGAAAGCCCTTGTTGAACTGACGGCTGGGCCAGTCATACCAAGGCTCGTTATTCTTGGCGGCCAGCGCGTGCTTCATATGCGCGGGCAGGATCAGAAAGCTTTCGATCAGGCTGGCAATAATGACGGCGCTGACGACGAAGGGGATTGCCTCGATAAGCGAACCGAACCGCCCGCCCACTGCCGTTAGGCCCGCAAAGGCGATGACGGTGGTGATTGAGGCGCTGACAACGGGGGCGGACATCCGCCGCGCCGCCGTTGCCGCCGCCGCCGAGGGCGAGAATCCGCGTCGGCGCAGGTCATCCGCATGTTCGCCCACGACGATGGCGTCATCCACGATGATACCGAGGCTGATGATCAGGCCGAACATCGAGATCATGTTCAGCGTCTGCCCGCTGGCATACATAATCCCCAACGTTGCGGCGATGGAGATGGGAATGCCCGCCGCCACCCAGAACGCGGTACGCGCCGACAGGAACAAGAACAACAGGATCAACACGAGAACCAGCCCGCTCAACCCGTTGCGGATCAACATGTTGAGGCGGTCGGCGATGGGTTCGGCCCTGCTACGCCCTGTGACGATTTCGACGCCTTCGGGCAATGTCTCGCGCATCGTGGCAACGACACCATCGACAGATTCTTGCACTTTGAGGGTATCGCCAGAGGCGGAACGCTGGGCGCTGACGAGGATGGAGGGCTGTCCATTGCGGAAGATTTCTACCCCGTCACGAAACCCCGCATCCTCGATGGTGGCCACGTCGCGCAGAATCAATTGTGTGCCGTTGGGCAGGGTGCGGATGGGGGTCGATCCGATCTCGGTGATCGAGCGCCGATCCTCGCCCGCGCGCACACGCAGGGATCGCGCATCAACCTCGCCCGTGGGCACGCCGGTCGCTTGGCGTGTGATTGCCTCGCCGATTTCGGTTAGGGTCAGGTTATAGCGCAGCAACGCTTCGGTCATTGGCTGCACGGTGATGATGGTGTCGGGGATGCCCGAAACGCTGGTTTGCGAGACGCCCGCCTGAAACAATCGCGCGGTCAATTCGTCGGAATAGGCCGCGAGGCGGTCGATGCCGACATTGCCGCTGATCATAATATCGACCACGCGGTCGCGATAGACGCCGCGCGTGACGGTCGGGTCTTCGATCTCGTCGGGCAGGGTAGAAACGGCATCCACCGCCGCCTGCACGTCATCGGTGGCCTGACCCATGTCATAGCCGTCCTCGAAGGTCATCACGATCCGGGCAGAGCCTTCGCGGGAGGTGGAGATGACTTCCTCGACCCCCGAAATCGCCAGCAATGGTGGCTCCAGCACGGTGACGACGCCTTCATCGACATCCTGCGCGCCTGACCCCTGCCACGTCACGCCGACGGTGACGGTATCGCGGACGATATCGGGGAAGAACTGTGCGCGCAGCTTCGTCGAAGCGTAGAACCCCGCGAGCAGCATAAGGATCAGCAGCAGGTTTGCCGCTGTGCGATGGCTGACGAAATAGGCAAGGAAGCCCTTGCCCGCATCGCCCGGACGGTCGGAGACACCGATCATGTCAGGCGCTCCTGTTGTTCAGGACCGGCATCCCCGGAAATCCGGAGGATTATCCGGGGTCGAGAAGAAGCGTGCGCCGCCCTTCGAGACCCCGGATCGAGTCCGGGGGTGCACTGAATCACGTTCCGCTCCTTTGTGTGTTCGGGGGTTTATCGCCTTCGCTACCCGGACGACTCTTGCCTTCCGGCTTGCCCCCTTCGGGGCGTCTTTTGCCTTCCGGGCGACCACCGGGTTTGCCATCTGGTTTCGCATCGCCGCCACCAAAGCGTTTTGCGGCGCGTTCGGCGGCTTTTTTCTTGGCCTCTTCCTGCGCGATCAGCGCCTCTTCGGGGTTCTGCACCTTGATGCCGGGGCCGAGTTGGGGGCGCAGTTCGGCGACAATGCGTTTGCCGAAGGGAGCATCACCAATAACCAGCGTATCCTCCATCCGGCGTAGGATACGCACGGTCGTTTCTTCCAGCCGGTTATCCTCGCCGATGAGGTAGATGCGCCCGTCCTCGGTTGCGGCGCGGGCGGGGATCATCGCAACTTGGGTCAGGGGTGGTTCTGATACATTGACAGAGACGAAATCTCCGGGGCGAAGCGGTGTGTCGCGGCCCGTAGAAAGCGTGGCGTAGACCGTGCGTCCGCCTTCGGCCTCGGTCGTGGCGGCGATGCGGGCGAGGGCCGCGTTTGTCTCGATCCGCCGGTCGCCCAAGGCCAGTGTGACGGTCGCCTTCAGCGGTAGCAATGCACCGCTCTCGCTCAAGAGCCTCGAAAACTGAGCATCTGAGACGCGAAAGGCGACCTCAAGCGCGGTTAGATCGATGAGACGTCCCAGTGTTTCGTTGGTGCCGACGAGACGGCCCAGCATGGCATTCGTATCGTTCAGCACGCCGTTGAATGGGGCGGTGATGGTGGTATCAGCGATATTGCGGCGGCTGTCACTGACCGTCAGATTCGCGCGGTCGATGGCCAGCCGTGCCTGCTCGACCTGCTTGCGGGCATTGGTAAGGGCTTGGCGGCGGGTAATGACGGCCTGATCGGCGGAGGCGAGGGCAAGCTGATCGGCCTCGACCGTTGCGCGGGCAACGATGCCGCGATTGGCCAGATCAATGCGGCGTTTTAGGGCATCACGGCGCAGGTCTAACTGGCGCTGGGCGGCGGCTAATTCCGCTTCGGCAAGGGCGACCGATTGCACGGCTTGGCTTTCGCGTGATTGGGTATCGGCGAGGGTATTCATCGCATCAGCTTCGCGTGACTTGGTCGTTGCGGGATCGACACGGATCAGCATCGCCCCCCCGTTGACCTGTGCGCCATTGCGGAAATCGCCTGTGATATCAACGATCTTTCCGGGCTGCGCGGCGCGTAGTTCGAGGGTCCGGCCCGCCTGAATGGTGCCATAGGCGGTCATGATGGGGGTAACGGTGGTGGGTTCGAGAATCTGGTCCCGGATGGTGTAGACCCGCTCTGGTGCGGGGCGTTTGGGGCGTTCGACGGCGGCTTTTTCGCTGGCTTCCTTGAAGCGCGACATGCCAACCGAAAGCGCGCCGAACGCGAGCGCGACGACGATCAGAGTTCCGATAAGGCTACGCAGCAGGAATCGCATGGTGTCCAGTTTATCCGTTCACATCTGCAATGATACGAGTTATCGCGCCGATTCCGGCGATATAGTGCGTAGCGTGCGATTGTGTCGCTATTCCACCCGTACGCGCGCCCGCGACGCTTTGCCATAGGCGTCAATCACCGAGATGGACAGAAAGCCGGGGCCGTCAGGGGTGGTCGTGACCTGACGGGCGAAGGGATCGGCGGAGAGCGGCGCACCATCAATAAGCCAAGTAAACGGCGCTGTACCGCCACCGACTTTCAGCGCAAGCGGGTCGCCCGTATGCCATGCCAACCGCGCGCCATCTGGTGGAAAGGTGATGGTGGGGGCGTTTGCCGCTGTGACCGGGGCAGAGCGGGCGCGAAACCGCCGCAGCGGTTGAGGCAGGTCTGCATTGGGCAAGCGTAAGACCGTTGCCGGGGCAGGTGGTAGGGGTGTTGGGGTGGGTTTGAGCCGGGCAAAAGCTTCAAACAGCACCGGGGCGGCGGTTTGCAGGCCCAAGATTCCGGGGGCGGGCGCGCCGTCCGGCCTGCCAAACCAGAGGCCGATGACATGCCGCCCGTCGAACCCAACCGCCCATGCATCGCGGTGGCCGTAGGAGGTGCCGGTCTTGAAAGCCAGCGTATTGCGCGCCGCCGAGCCGGGGACGGGCGCCCCCGCGAGGATATCGGCGACCTGCCATGCGGCTTCGGGGGTTATGATAACGCCACTGCCCCGGACCTGCCCCGGAGCCTTCTTATCATGGCAAGATGCAGGAGGCTCAGGATCACGTCCGGCGCAGAGGGTTTCTGTTGTCGAAATCAGTTCAACCGGCTCGCCCCCCCGCGCAATCCCCGCATAAAGCTGCACCAGATCGGTGAGCGTCATCCCTAACCCGCCCAGCGCGATGGCCAGACCGGGGGTGTCGCCGGGGGGCAGGACCGGCTTGGTCCCTGCGCGGCGCATCCGGGCGAGCATCCGCGCGGGGCCGATGCCCTCCAGCGCCGCGACGGCGGGGATATTAAGCGACAGATGCAGGGCTTTGCGGATGCTGACGGTGCCGTAATAGCGGCGGTCGAAATTCTGGGGGGCATAGCGCCCGAAGGCAGTGGGCCGGTCATCAATCAAGGTTTCGGGATGGGCCAATCCCTGCTCGAAGGTCAACCCGAAGATCAGGGGTTTGAGGGTCGAGCCGGGGGAGCGGACGGCGCGGGTCATGTCGATGAAGCCCTTGCGGTGCGTGTCCATCAGGTCCGCCGAGCCGATGCTGGCAAGGATTTCGCCGGTGGCATGATCTGCGACGATGGCCGCCGCTGATATGGCGGGGCCGAGGGTTACGGCACGCTGATGCAACAGGTCTTCGAGGTCGGCTTGTAGGGTGGCGTCGAGGGTGGTTTTCTTGATCCGTAGCCCCTGACCCCGCTCTGAAGTCTTTTCGGATGGTACGTTATTCACCGATGCACCGGCTCGTGCTTCGTTTGTCTTGGGTGGCGTATCTTTGACGAGTCTATCCGCCAGATGCGGCGCTAGCCGGGGAAAGGGACGGCGGGCAGTGGGGATGGCTTCAGTGCGTGCGGCGCGGGCGTCCTCGATAGGCAGCGCCCCTGCGCCAACAACACGGGCCAGTACGCGGTCACGGGCGGCGCGGGCGGCTTTGCGGTGACGGTCGGGGCGGCGGCCCTCTGGTGATTGGGGCAGGGCGACGAGTAGGGCGGCTTGGGCTGGGGTTAGGCGGCGCGGCTCGTGCCCGAACCAGACGAGGCTGGCCGCGCGTACACCCTCGATATTGCCGCCAAAAGGGGCAAGCGTCAGATAGAGATTGAGGATCGCGTCCTTATCGAGCCGCCGCTCCAGCGCCAGCGCCACGCGCACCTGTCGCAGCTTTGCTTTGAACGAGCGGGTGGGCGCGTCTTCGAGTAGCCGCGCGACCTGCATCGTGAGGGTCGAGCCGCCGGAGACAATGCGGCCTGCGCGGAGCGACGACCACGCCGCACGGACCATCGCGCGCAGATCGACGCCGCCATGATCGTGGAACCGTTTGTCCTCATAGGCGAGGAGCATGGCGATGTAGTCGCGATCCACCTCTTGCGCCGTGATCGGCAACCGCCAGAGACCGCTTTCGACTTGGTAGGCGCGCAGGAGAGCATCGTTGCGGTCGAGGATTATGGCGGAAGTTTCGGGCGCGAGCGGGGGCAGGTCAGTGGTCTTGATCCAGCGGTCAGTGGCGAAGAGGGTCAGGGCGGCGAGTAAGGCGGTGGCGATTATAATCCTGCGTCCCCTCCCCCCCTGCGGGGGAGGGTTATTCGGGTTATTTGGTGGAGACAGCCTCACTCCACCACCACCGTTCCCGCCGCCGTGCGGGCGCGGAATTCGGGGCGATACATATCCTCGACAATGGCCGCCGGATGGTGGAACGTCCCCGGCGAAATCGCCCTCACGATATAAGCGAGGCTAAAATCGCTTGATGTCGTCACCGCCGCGATAAAGCGGTCAGAGCGGAACTCGGCATGTTCGGCGCGCGCAGTATCGGGCAGCCAGCCGAGCGACGCGATATCGCCCGCGCGCAACAGGGTCGGGTTGTCGATCTCGAACCCGGCGGGCAGGGCGTCATCGACCATCAGGCGAGCCTGAGCGCCCCGGTCGCTTTCGATATCCAACAGGACGACGAGGCGGTCGTTCTGTGCCACAGCGTCGGGCGAGGTCTGCTTGCCCTCCATCGTGTAGTAGCTACGTGTGATTTTGTAGCCATTGCCGCCCGCAGGTTCCGGTTCGGTCGGGACGCCGAAGGTGGTGAGCATCGCGCTGATCGCCGCGTCGCCCGTATTCTCGATGGTGATCGGGTCGGCGAGAGCGTCCGCTTCCAGCACCTCCACGACCGAGCCATCCACGGCGCGACCATCGAGACGGATCGAAGCGGTTGCGGCGTCTTTGAGCAAGGCATTGGCGGCCAGCAGGGTCCAGACCTTCTCTTGTGTCGAGGTGTATTTCGCATCGGCGAAGCGGTCAGTGATGCGCTGGGTCAGGCGTTTGGCGTCGACGGCTTTCGAGCCTGCCTCCACACCAAGGGCAAGAACGCCAGCGGTGTCGCGCAGGTCGGTGCCGTAATCACCACGCCAGAGGGTCTTGCGCGTGCCTGTCTTGGCGCTGGCAAGGCGGAACATCGAATCGGCGCGGCGTTGTTCACCATAGAGGGCGAGGGCGCGGCCCAATTGAGCCTGCGCCAAGCTGCTGCCGAACGCGCCGCCCTTGGCATCGGCGTAATAGCGCAAATCGCCGATGCTGGCGGTGCCTTCGCGGGCCAGCACCATTAGGGCATAGGCGATGGCTTCGCCGCCATTGTCAAAATCGCCCGCGTAGGCCACGCGGTTGCGTAGGTTCGCTAGGGCCGTCTCGAAGGCGCGGTCGGGGACGCTGTATCCAGCGGCTTTCGCACGGCTGAGGAAGTCGGTGACATAGGCGTCGAGCCAGAAATCACCGCCCGAAGGATACCACAACCCGAACGCGCCATTGCCGGTCTGATTGGCAAGGATGCGCTCGATTGCGCCCTCAACGCGCTTGGCGATGCCGTCGCCCGACGGGGCAAGGCCGAGGGTCTGGGCAACATTGGAATAGTAGAGCAGCGGCAGCGCGCGTGAGGTGGTCTGCTCGGTACAGCCATAGGGGTAGAGGTCAAGCTGATTGAGCATCCCGGCGGTGTCGAATTCAGCTAATGGACCGATCACAAGGGTCGCGCGGGCGGTGCCGGAGGCAAAGCCCGCAAAGGCGCTGTCGTCGATGGTGAATGTGCCGCCATCCGCCGCCAGCGGGATGCGGTTACGGCGGGCGATGACCGGATCATTGGCGCGCACAGGCAGGCGTACCGTCTTGGTCAGGCGCTTGCCGCCCGGTGTGGTGGTGACGAGGCGGATTTCGGGGTCGCCGACTACCTGCGCCATGACGGGTATGACGAGGCGAGCTTGGCCTTTCTCGTCCAGCGTGACGGTCTGTTCGGTTTCGCCCAAGGTCAGTTCGGCATCGGCGTTTAGCACCACGCGCGTCTCGCCCGGCTTGCCGAAGGCATGGGCCAACTCGACCAGCACACGGCTTTCATCGCCGGGGGCGAGGAAGCGAGGCGCGCTTACGGAAACGACGATGGGATCGCGGACCAACACGTCTTTCTCCGCGCTGCCCACGCCATCCGCCGTCCATGCGGTCGCCATCAGGCGGACGGTGCCGTTGAAATCGGGGATGTCGAAGCTGACCGTCGCAAGGCCGTTCTCATCGGCCTTCACCACGCCCGAGAAGAAGGCGACAAGATCTTCAATAGGGGGTGGGGCGGGTGCTGCGCCCAGAGCGCCGCCGCCTGAACGGATGCGGCCCATTGCACCGTCCAGCCCGTCGATCAGGCGTCCATAGACGTCACGCATCTCTGCCCCCAGCGCCCGCTGGCCAAAATACCAGTCGGGGGCTTCGGGGAAGTCGAAATTGGTGACGTTCAGCACGCCCACATCCACCGCCGCAACGGTGACGTAAGCCGAGGTGCCGGGTTTGAGGTCGGCGAATTGCACCGAAGCATCGAGAGGGCCGCGTGGAGCGGATTCGTCGCCGGTGACGAAACTCAGATCAAGTTTACGCTCGCCCGGATCGACGGGCAGCCATGTTAGGCCCATGGCGCGTGCGGGGTTGCGCTTTGCTTCCACGTCCATAGGGCGCAATAGGGTAGCGACGACATAGGCACCCGTGCCCCAATCCTCGGTGACAGGGAGGATGATTTCGCTGATACCTTCTTCGACGGTGGTGGTTTTCGTGGCGATCAGGCCGTTGCCGAGGACTTGTACGAGGAGCTCACCACCATGGCGGGCCTCGACGCGCAGGGTGGCGGTGTCGCCGATGGCATAAGATGCCTCATCCAAGGAAACCTGTAGCGTATCGGGCGTGCCGGAGCCTGCAACGGGGGCGTACCAACCGGCGCGAAACTGCGCGCTGGTGGCGATGCGAGGATTGGATTTTGAGGTCAGGCGCAGCTCGTAGCGGCCCCAATCCACAGCTTGTTCGATGGTGGCGGTGCCGGTTGCAGAGGCTTTGACCGCGCCGCTGGCGATGCGTTCGCGGCTGGTGATGGGTTCATAATCCCAGCGGCCATCAATATTGTACCATTGATAGCGGGTGTTGATGCGCGACAGGGTCCATGTCACATCATCCATCGCGATGCGGGTGCCGTCGGGACCAACGGCTATGACCTCGAATGTCGCCTTGTCACCGCCGCGTATCGTACCTTCTGAGACGGTGCGCACGCCGATCAGAGGGGCGCTGGTGGCGAGGGGTATGTCCAACTCACGCTCAACCGGGCGGGCCGAGCCATCGCGCAGACGGATAACTGACGTCAGGGTCAGCGGGCGGGTCGTTTCAATCCCTTCGGGTAGCGTCATGGGCAGGGAAGCGCGGCCTGCCTCATCGGTTGCGAAGCTTGGTTCGAGGGTGCGTAGCCATGTGCTTTGTTGCTCGTCCTCCAGACCGAACGCGAAATTCGGGAAGGCGTCGAGTTTGCGCACGGCTTTCACGACCGCTTCGCCTTCGATGGGTAGGTTGGAGGCGGGGGCACCGTAGAGATAGGCGGCTTCGACCTGAATCGCTGGCGTATCGGCGAGGGTGACGGGGGCGTCCGGGGCGATCAGCTCGAAATCAATGCGCTGGGGCAGAAAGTCTTCGACGAGGAAGGACATCCGCGACAGGGCGGGTTTTTCGGGATCGGCATGGACGGCCATGCGCCATGTGCCGCGCATAGCTGTATCGGCAAGGGTCACGCTGACCGAGCGCCCGCCTGCGCCCTCACCGGGGGCCGCACGGCGCAAATGCTCGACACCATCGGGGCGCTGCACAATCACGGTCAGGGGCAGGTTATTAATGGCGGCGGCCTGCGCATCGCGGGCGAGGATGGTCGCGTGGACCGTCTCGCCGGGGCGATAGGCACCGCGCTCGGTAGTGGCGAAGATATCGACGGGGCCGGGGGCCGCGCGGCCCTCGACGCCCCGATCCGACAGATCGAAACCGGGGGTGGTCAGGTCGAGGAAGGCGAAATCGCCTGCCTCGCGCTCGGCGGTAAGGAGCGCGGGGGCGGAACCGCGATTTCCGCGTGTCAGGCCGGGTGAGAATCTTGCGTAGCCCTCGGCGTTGGTCGTTGCCTCGCCCAGTACCTCGTTGTTGCGGGCCATCAGCGTGAGTGTCACGCCCTCCTGTGCCGCTGCGCCCGACAGGCCGCGCACGAAGACATGCAACCCGTCATCGGCCAGCGTGGTGGTCAGGCCCAGATCGGTGACGACAAACCATTGCGTCGCCGCATCCTCCCATTCCTCGTCTTTGGGCAGGCGGGCGGTGGCGACGTAGACGCCCGGCTCGAATGTCTCGCGTGTCGACGATCCCCCTGTAGCCGTTTCCACTATTCTTACCCGCCCTCGACCATAGCACACTTTTTACTCCTAACACCAAAGCGGGGATTATCCGTTAACCCCTCGGTGGCTTTGAATGCTTTGACATCGTCTTCTAGAGATTGGGCTTAGTTCCTGTATGGTCGGCTTGGTCCCGGGTTGTCCCCACACCAACCATTGTCCCGAACATCACGGGATGGGGCAGCCGCTCAGTCGTCGTTTTTTTCTACGGCTCCCGCAAAGAGGAAGTGGCTTTTGCGGGTGGTCGTCTCAACGCTCTCACATTGTGTTAACGGTCTTGGCGGTCGATATGTGGTGGTGGGCGCGTTGTCATCGCTGGGAGCCAATATCCGTTGGGAGGATGATTTAGTGTGCCGTGTTCGGAGGTCAGTGAAGTGCCCCTAGCCGACGGTTCGAGCCATATGCCCGTACAGCAGGGTGTCCATCACTTCGGTCCTTAGCAGGCGCAATTTTAGTGTGAACGAAGCATCTTGCATAT
>CALFVD010000207.1 GCA_937928005.1 uncultured Neomegalonema sp.
AGGGATCGAGATTCCGAAACTATTCTGAGAAATACGGCGGCGTCGGTCAAACCGCGCCGCCAACCTCATTCTAGGTGCAATACCTCGCGCAGAGGGCCGATCACGCTGCCCCGCACGAGCCATTGCAGCCCGATCCACGCACCGATGAACATCGCCAATAGGAAGAATGGCGCGCTTGACGCCATAATTGATGCCGCCGAAATACCCTGCCCGACCGTGCAGCCCATGGCGAAGACACCGCCGGTTCCCATAAATGACGCGCCGATAATCTGGCGTTTCAGCGTTCGGGCATCGTCACAGGCTTCCCATCGAAATTCATCGAGTTTTAGCGCGCCCAGCATTGCCCCCAACACGGTTCCGGCGACACCGGCAACACCGAAGGTCAGGGCCGTTCCACTCGATGTCATCGCGTAGATCATCGTATCGCCGAGGGGCCGAACAAAGCTGTAGCTGCGTGCAACGGTCTCGCCGAAATCCTGCTCGCTCTGCCATGTGGTCACGGCCCAACCGACCGCAACCACGAGACCAACGGCCAGCCCACATACCCTGTCACGCCATGCCAGCGGCCTTGCGAGAAACAACAATACGCCAGCAACCATCAGCATGATCGCCCAAGCGGGCAATCCGCTCGCATTGCTGACAAGATGCGCCATTCCACTGCGTTTCGCGTCTGTCGCTTGTTCGGGCAAGATCGTAATGCGCAAGACACCAATCACCCCGCTGCTGGCAATATAGCCGGTTATGCCGATTACGAGGAAAACGACGAGACCGCTTAAATCTCCCCCACCAAGCCGCGCCAGACACCCAAATCCGCAAGTGCCGACCAGCGCCATACCCAGACCGAACAGCACACCACCCAAGACCGTTGAAATAAGCGGCACGGGCCGTGCTAGATAGAAACTCTCCGCAGGATCGAACATGTTAGCGAGTGTCAGGGTCACAACGCCAAACATAGCCACACCAATGGCCAGTCCCCAGACCCGCAGACGCCTCACACCTGCGCCGAAGACGGCATCCTCTATCGCCCCAAGCGTACAGAACCGGCCCAATCGCGCCGCTAGCCCAAGGACGATACCGCCCCCGAACCCAACCAACGGACTGAGCCATTCCACGCTCATGGCCCGCAGGCCTTATCGGCACAGAACATCTCATGCAGGGTTTCGACGATGCGAGCGACACGGGGATCAGCGATACTGTAATAGATCGCCTTGCCTTCGCGGCGCGCATTTACCAACCCATCGCTGCGCAGGCGCATAAGTTGCTGCGAAACAGCGGGCTGACGCATGGACAATAGCTGCTCAAAATCGGTGACGGTCTTCTCGCCATCCGACAGATAGCACAACATCATCATGCGCCCTTCATGGGCCAACGCCTTCAGAAAGCTTGTAGCATCCCGAATATTGCCCATCATATCGGCTAGTTCATCGGGGTCGAGCGTGTCGAGATCGGGAAGAGCCATCGTCAATCCTGTTAATCGGGCGCAGAGAATTTCGCCATTTGAAGGGGGCACATCAAACGCACAGATACATCTGACATGCCCCACTCTGGATCGACATTACCTCAAGTGGCGAAATTTAACCCCATGCATCTTCGCTAATGGCTTCGTACCACGCATATCCTTCGCCCGCCGTTTGCGCACGCAGGTCATCCGCCGCATCGAGCGGTGATAAAAACCCTTCGGTCTTGGTAACTTTGTCCTCACCCGCCTTGTAATCCGCACCGACCTTTATGCCGAAGTCTTCGGCGATCAAACTCCAACAGGTATTACGGAAACGAGGTGGGAAAGCGCGCGAGCCAGTAAGCGAGGCACGGACGGCATTCGCAACCACCTTAGCCTGCGAATTAGCCGAGAAGCCCGATTTCGGCATATCACCATTCGCACAGGCATCACCCAGCACATGCACCCCCGATACAAGAGTCGATTCAAAGCTTTCAGGGTTGACCGACGCCCAATCACCATCCCCCGTTAGCCCGGAGCCGGTTGCCAGCTTACCGGCCATCTGTGCCGGGATCATATTGATAACATCACCCAAGAAGGTTTCACCGTCCAGCGTGGTGACGCTCATGTCCTTTGCATCAACCGATTCGATGCCGCCACCCGTAAATTCGCCAGGCACCCATTCAATCATACCGGGATAAAATTTCTCCCACCCTTCTTGGAATAATGCCTGCTTGGAATGTTTATCCTTCGCATCAAGGATCAGGATCTTCGATTTCGGCTTGTCACGCTTCAGAGTCGCCGCAATCATTGATGCGCGCTCATATGGACCGGGGGGGCAGCGATAGGGGTTTGGCGGTGGACAGATGATGACCGTTCCGCCATTTTCCATTGCCGCAATTTGTTTCTTGAGAAGCTGCGTCTGCGATCCAGCGCGATAAGCATGGGGGATGCGCGTTTCGGCGACATGCTCATCATAGCCACCATAGAGATCGTATTTGAAGTCGATCCCCGGTGCGATCACGATGGCATCTGCATCCAGCGTCGATCCATCGGCCAGCGTTACTTTGCCCGTTTCGACCTTTTCGGCGCGCGCATAAGCCATGCGCACCCCATGGTCGCGCTCCATCTTCGTGAAGCCATGGCTCAGATCATCGAGATCATAAAACCCACCAAGATAAAGGTTCGAGAAAAAGCAGGTCATGTGAGTCGGGTTTTGCTCGACCAGCGTTACGTCCACCGCACCCTTCGAGTCGCGTGCGACATATTTCGCGACCGTTGCCCCGCCGGGACCACCGCCAACTACCACGAGTTTTGGCGTGGCGGCGCGGGCTAAATTGGGTGCGAACAGGGTGGCTGCCCCTGCGGCAAGCGCGAGTTTCGCGGTGTCACGACGGGAAAAATCCATGGTATTCTCCTACTTAAGTTGAGCCGCAAAGTGCGCGGCTATGGCGATGCGTTGTTCGTCATCCAGTGAGCGCGCGACGAGTGCCATTGCGGCATTATCGCGCTCCCCATTCGCATATTGACCGAGGGCATGGTGCAGATACCCTGCCTCCAAGCCATCGAGCGGCGGGTTCGATCCATTTGCGCTGTGGCATGAGGCGCATTCCTGTCCCAGATATGCGCCGTATTCGAGATCCGCATTCTCGAAATCTATTGTGGGCGAGGCCGCCTTGGGTTCATGCGCCATGAACTCGGCAATCAGGTCGGCGGCATCTTCGGCATAGAAATCGAGAAACATATGATCCGCGTCATCAACCAAGGCGATGTTCAGCGCATCATTGCGCAAGGGCATGAAAGCCGCCGGAGCATCGGGCACCACTGCATCGGCGCGCGCGAGCACGACCAGTACAGGCGCGTCGATATCGGGCGCATACGTCTCGGCCCCGGTCGGTTCGCCATCATAGTAGGAAAGCACCGATCCGGCGCTCGCCGTTGTGTCGGCGCAATACAAAATACCCGGCACGTCCATTACTACATCGGGCGATAATTTATGGGCCTCGGCCAAAACCGCATCCAAGGAAGTACCATAACGCGCCTCATACCCTTCGCGCGCACGCCTCTCCGAGCCAGCGGTTGCAGGGGCCATCAACACGACACCATGCAGGTCTTCGCGCTTGGCGGCGGTGCGCGCTACTTCCTTCGCGCCCCGACTATGGCCGATCAAAGTTGGGCGTTCATGCGCGTGTTTCTTGAGCCAATCGATCCAAAGTGCGATCTCACGATCCGCATCCTCATCGCGATGGATTTGGGGGGCGGCGCAATCGGCCATGCCCCTGCGAGCATCAACGCCGAGTGACAGGGTATGGGCCAGCGATGCCACGCCGCGTTCGGCCAGCGCCTCTTGCAGCGTTTCGACCAGTTCCATGTCCTTATGGGCAAGCGTGCCATGGGTGATAAGCGCGACCGAAGGCAACGCATCATCCGCCTCAACAAAATCAGCCAGCAAGGTCAATCCGCCATGCTTGAGCGTCACTTCTTCAGCATGTAGCGGCGCACATAGGACGCAAAGAAGGAGAAGAAGACGTTTCATTCACACTATCTCATTGTAGAATAGGAATTGAAAAACACCCGATCCACACCATGTGAATCGGGCAGATTTTGGCGTTACTGCGTTAGTTGCGAACCGCAGGCGTTTCGATAGGAAGCCCCTGTCCGCGCCATGCCGTATAGAGTTCGAGGGCCAAGAATTCCTCTTCTCCCACGTTGAACGGTTCTGCGCGAATGTTCTTCATACAACCCTTGAATCGGCGATGTGCCGAACCGACTCCTTGCCATTTGAAGCGATAAGTCGGGAAGCCATTGATTTGGCCTTGGCTAAGGTGATCCGCGCGGATGTAATTGCCATAATTATCTTCATGGCAATGCGAGCAGGCCATGTCGAGTTGGCCATAGCGCGTGTAGTAGATTTCCTTGCCCTTCTCGAACATCGCGGCGGCGTCACCATCGACGGCAACATTCACCGGCTCGCCCCGGTCAGCATGGCGAGCGAGAATAGTCATGCCCAACATGTCGGGTTTGTCATATTTCCAAGGCTTCGCTTCCATCCGCTCGGTGCGGCAGAAGTTGATTTGGTTCTCGATATTACGAAACGCGCGATGGTCGCCTTTTTCCGTGAATTTCGGGAAAGTCGAACCAGCGCCCTTCATCGACACTATAGGATCGTCGCCATGGCAATCGGCGCAGGATTTTCCCGCCGCGCCATCAGCTTCAGACCAAGTATCCAAAGCCTGATCAAGCAGCAGCATCCCCGGATTCTCAAAATCATCATCCTGTGTTGCGCGGGTTGATTCGATGCGGAACTGATAACCGGAGATAACCTCATCCAGCGGATGATCCTCGGCAGTTGGTTTTACCGAAACATAACCATCGGCAAGTTCGGCGACCGCGAATGTAGCACCCGCAACGAGGGCCAGCGCAGCGGTGAGTGACAGAAGTTTTTTCATGGTCTCTCTCCCGATCAATCTTTGAGGGTCATCAGATAAGCGATCACATCCTCGATCTCCTGCGCGGTCAGGATCGTCTTGCCATCAAACTTACCCGCCGCCCGGTTAAAGCCGGAGGTACGGTAGAAGGCTGGCATGATCGTGTCCGGCAACTCGGTCTTGGGATTGATCAGCTTGGCGCGGAACTCAGCGGCAGTATACGCATCAGCGATGCCGTCGAGGGGTGTGCCAACTTCACCGTGGAACTGATAATCGTCCTGCAATGATTCGACATAGTGACAGGCAAGGCAATTTCCGGCCTTACGGCCTGTAAACGACACTAAACCGCGTTCAGGATCACCAGGGGAATCGGTCAGAGGTTGCTCGACTGCGCCATCGACAATCTTAACGTCGTCAGGCGCGATTTCCGAAGCTGTCACCGTGCCCGCATACGCGAGTCCGGCCAGCGCAAAGAGCGCAGGATAGAGTTTCATCGGACCTCCCAGTCTTTATCGCGCGCCTTTTCGTGCGGCGCATCGTCTCATTTTCATTGGCTCTAAGCGTTGCCTTAGACGGGGAGTAAATTCAAGTCTTTGAATGAAATAAATCTGGGTAAGCGTCTCAGGAGGTCGGAATCGTGACTTCTGGCATCCATTTTCTCAGGGTTTCGATCAGAAGATAAGGCGATACAAGACCCGTTTCCTCCGCTTGAACTGCCGCCATCGCGTCGATGGTCGCGGGCGACCAAACACCGCTCACACCGCCAGAGTACCCCTTGATTTCAAGCGATTGCTGCACATCGGCGATCAGGTCGCTACGTCCAGCCATTGAGCATACCGCATCGACTTCGACGGTTGCGGCGGGTGTCTTCAAGCGTTCAATCTCGTGAGATTCAACAACAGCCGCAATCTCGCTCGACGCGACCGCCGGATGGGAATCGACGGTGCGAACCTCGATAGACATCGTCTGTGCGGGAATCAAATCGCCATCGCCATCCATGTCGATGCTCTTCACATCGAGCATTTTCAGCCCTGCATTGATGCGCACTGCCTGTATCTGTGCTTCACGCAGCACAATCTTCGTTTCGGGGCCAGTATTGAGCGGCGCGGTGTCTTCGATGAGGATGCCTCCAGAAACGCGGGCGCGCTTCACGCTAGTGGCGATAGCGGGGACAGTCTCGAATTCAGGCCCCATAACACGCAGCCGACGGGTTGCTTCGCTGATGATAACGCGCTTGCGGTCGGTGAAAAACGTCGCGCCTTCATGGTGTTCAGGTACAATTACGACTTCTTCGACCTTCGTACCGTATCGCGCAGGCGTAACCGTCAAGGCTTTATGAGGCGGAATCATCGTGAATTGTCGGGTTTTACGCTCGATAACCGGCAATTTTATCGCTTCTACTGGGCAAATATCGGCTTGAGCAAGAACGATATGCTCAGACTGCGCCCGACTGTCAGGAGCGCCACCCAAAATGGATTGAAACGCGGCCAATCCAACCATGGTAACAACAGCGAGAATTCCGATAATGCGCATAAAATAATTCCATAAAACCACAAGCCCCTTGCGGTTAACGGGATACAGTTAACGATTTCTTTCGCCCCGCTATAGATCAGATCATTCAGTTCTCAGCACTGTCGTAGATCGCTTCCTCAAGCTCTTGATTAACCACATAAAGCGAGGCTTCTGTTTCCGGGGCAGAACCAGTGCGCCATGCATTAAGCGTTGCAAGGCAAGTAAGATAAACACAATCGCCACCAAACAGATGATCGCGCCACTCAAAATGTTGTTCGACCTCTGCATTTTCGCCAAACGCGCGCAGCCAAAGCCGCCCATCGCCATCGAGATGAAGAACACCGCCAGAGCCTTCGATCCACATCTCACCAAGCGTTCGCCGCCGGTTTTGCGCCGCATGATCAACCAGCCGGTTGCCGTCGAAGAGGCCGCGCGTTCCGTTCTGGAATCTAAAGACGATGATCCCTGCATCCTCGCCCGCAATTGCGGGATTTAGGCGCGTCAGATGCGCATGGACATCGCTCACTTCGCCCATAAAGTAGCGGAAGGTATCGACCCAGTGAATTGCGGTTTCATGGACCAGAAATCGGGGCATCGTCTGGAAATAAGGCTGCCTGTCGAGATAGGCGTCCGGCCCTTGCCCATCGCCGGGACGTAGGCGAAAGGTAATCTGATACGGCTCGCCAATTGCGCCCGCATCCATTAACCGTTTCGCCTCGCGATTCCATGGTTGGTAGCGGATATTCTCGTGGACGGCGAGCTTACACCCATGCTCAGCGGCGATTGCAATTGCCTTCCGGGCGTTCGTAAGATCGTTGCAGAACGGTTTTTGGCAGATGATATATGGCACATGAGGGGCGAGCGCAGCGATTAAGCCAAGATGCGTTTCGGGCGGGGCGGTAATATCAATCAGATCGGGATGAGCCGTTTCAAGCATCTCGACCGCATCCTCGAACGTGTCGATACCGGGGTAAAGACCCGCCATTTCACCCGCCGCTCTCGCATCAGGCTCACATAATGCAACAAGATCGACATCATCGATCCGACTCCACGCATCGAGGTGGAAACGCCCGAAATAGCCTGCGCCGACGACGCCAATGCGAAAGCGGTCAGACATCGACACGCGCCAACGCACCCGATACGGCCTCAAACACCGCCGCCGTCCCTGCCTCACCCCCTAATTCGCAGGTGATTAACTCACCGGGCGCAAAGGCCGCATCGACCGCCCGGCGCAGGGCCGACCCCGCCGCCATTGCCTCGCCACTGCCGTGACGCTCACCCAGCCATTCGAGCATCATGGCCGATGAAAGGATCATGGCCGTCGGGTTGGCCAGACCTTTGCCCGCAATATCCGGTGCGGAACCATGGCAGGGCTGAAAGACCGCATGGTCATCGCCGATATCTGCCGAAGGGGCATAGCCCATGCCCCCCATCAACGCGGCCCCAAGATCAGATAGAATATCGCCAAACATGTTCTCGGTGACGGCGACGTCGATGGTCCATGGCTTTTGCGCCATCGTCATTGCAAAAGCATCGACATAGGCATGATCCGCCGCAATGTCTGGAAAGCCCTTCGCCCGCTCGTAAAAGATATCACGCCAAAAGCCGAAAGCCTGAAAAACATTGGCCTTGTCAACCGATGTAACCTTGCGCGCACCGCCCCGCCGTTCAGCAAGGGCAAAGCTGAAATCAAAGAGTTTTTCGCAGATAGGCCGCGTAATAACCATCGTCTCCCGCGCTTCATCATCGGTACGGGTTCCGGGGGCTTGCGGCGCGAACAGCCCTTCAACGGACTCACGGATGATGACGTAGTCGATGTCATGCGCCTTCGGATCGGCAAGCACAGCCCGGACTCCCGGCACCGGCTTTACCGGACGCACGCCTGCATAAAGACCGAACTCAAACCGCAAATCGATCTGCGGCGTCATCTCACGCCCATCAGCATAGCGCACATCGGGCAAGCCCATTGCTGACAAAAGGATAGCATCCGATGCACGGGCGGTTTTGATCGCCGCATCAGGTAAGGCCGTACCATGCTTCTGATAATAGGCCGCGCCCGCCTCGCAAGGTTGCCAGTCAAAGCCAAAGCCACCAACCCGCATCGCTACATCATCCAACAGCTTGCGCGTCGGTTCGGTAATTTCTATGCCGATACCATCGCCATGAAAAAGCGCGATGCGGAAAGTATTGCCACTTTTCATTACTGCGCTTCCAATCGTGAAGTAAGAGGTGAGATATCAACGTTCCAATGCGGCAAAGGCCGACCAGCAATATCCGTTCTGAAGCTGGCAAGACGATCGCCAAGCAAGCATCCTAGATGAACAGTGCGCAGGTCATCGCCCGCAAAAGCGATATTAGAGATATTTCGCAGTTTATCAGATCGCACTGTGCCCAGATGCGGTTTGTTCATCCGGTTATTTTGAAAAACCTGTTCAATCTCGTCGAGATGATCAGGATCGACATCTTCCAACACTGTCTCGACCGCTCCATCAGGATAAACTCTAAGAATACGGTTGGAAATAATCGAGGTCACGAGGATTGAACCATCCACCGCCTCCGTCAAGCCATCGGGATAGGTTCCATGCCCGAATTCGGCAACCGTCCGCCGATTGGTTAACCCCTCCTCCGTCACATCGAAGGCGGTCAGGCGACGCGCGAAAGTTTCATTGACCCAGAGCGTACGTTCATCCGCCGATAAAAGGCATTCGTTGGTATAGCCCAGCCCGTCAGCAACGATTCGCGTTTCACCATTCTCATGTAGCGCGATGAAACCAGATGCAGCATCGGGTCGATAATCTTGAGCACGCGGTACGATCCTTGTTGATACGGTTATCCAGTACCGATCACTTGAATCCCGTATGGCGTAGTTTACAGGTAAAATCTGTTCTGAACCCACCTGATCCGTGATGCATATAACCCGCCCGTCAGGCATGAGGCGATAGACACCGCCTTTGTGCGATCCCATATGCGACACGATAAAACTACCGCCCTCCTCCAGCGCAATGCCATTCGGGCGAAGGGGCATATCGATGTTACTATCAGGGCTGCTCGCATAAATGTGATGAACAGTTTTATTTGGTGAAATCGCCGTTATTCCGCCCGGATCAGTCCAGCAAGGTGCGAATATCCAACCGGAACTATGCGCAACGACGCATTCCGGGCGGTTGAGATTTTCACCAACAAAAAAGAGAGTATCAGTACGGATCATCAAAATATGCTCTTCAAGACTTGCCGTTATTATCTCTATAATTCATACTAAAAAACATCAACGCACTGACCAAGTAGAACGCTACCATAATTACTACTTCTAGGATACAAGAATGTTCGTCGTAACTGTGATTTTTGATATTGAGCTTAGTGCGACCAATGATTTTATCACCCGCGTCAAGAAGCAAGCCCAGGACAGTTTGCACCTAGAGACCGGCTGTCATCGCTTCGATATTTGCATCGATTCGAAACGTAGCGGACGGATCATGTTGTATGAGATCTACGATGATACAGACGCTTTTGCCGCGCATCTAGATTCTGATCACTTCCGCGCTTTCGATAATGATGTTTCCCCTCATGTTCGGTCAAAAAAGATAGAGTCTTGGTCGCTGGCATAATGATAACTATCGCATACCACCATGAATATGCACGTTATACTCTGTTTGAAAGCCCCTATTTTTTCAGTGTTATAGAGCGTTCACGCATCCAGATGTAAAGACCGCTGGCTAGGACAATAAGCGCACCGAAGGCGACCCATTGATCTGGCGGCTGGGCGAAGATGATCCAGCTTGATGCGGTCATAAAGACGATCTGGATATACGAAAACGGGGCTAGTGTTGATGCGGGCGCGTAGCGATGGGCGATGGTGATCATCTGATGCCCGGCCCAGCCGAAAAAACCAATCAGGCAGAACGCAACCCAGCCCCATGTCTCGGCGGGCCATGTCCAGTTACCCAATGCGAAGGGTGCAATCAGTGCGGTCGCCAAAGCCGAGGAGTAAAATTGCTGCGTCGCAGTCGAGTCGATGCCCGCCAATTTCCGCGTGATGATAAAATAGAACGACGCCGACAGCGCGGCCCCCATCGCAAGGAAGATGGCCCAATGGAAATCTGCACTCCATGGCCGTGTAGCCACTACGACGCCCAAGAATCCGATGAAAATCGCCGCCCATCGGCGCGGCCCAACCTTCTCGCCCAACAATGGGATCGACAGGGCACAGACCCATAAGGGGCCGGTAAAAAAGATCGTCATAGTCAGTGTGAGCGGCAGGTACTTTACCGCATTGAAGTTCAATACCGTGGAGAGCAGCAAGAACAACCCGCGCAGCACTTCCGCGCGCCATGCTTCGGTATGGAAAAGGTCGCGCCCCATGCGAGGTAGCGATAACGCGGTGACAAGGGCGCAATGCCCCGCATACCGCACAAAGACAACCTGCAATGCAGGCAAGCCTCCCAGCACCAACCATTTCGCGCTGGTATCGATACAGGTGAAGGCAAGGTAGGAGAGCATCACGAGGGCCACGCCCTTCAAGACGCGCTCCTCGCGTTGCTCTACGACGTTGAAGGGCAACGGATCAGACCGTCAACCCCTCCGGCTCAGGCAAGCCCGCCCCCCGCGCGGCGGCGGTCACGGTATTAGCCAATAGGCAGGCGATGGTCATGGGGCCAACGCCGCCCGGCACCGGGGTAATTGCACCTGCAACCTTAGCGCAGCTCTCGAAATCACAATCGCCGACGATCTTGTGCTTGCCTTCACCCTTCTCAGGGGCGGGCACACGGTTGATGCCAACATCAATAACGGTCGCACCCGGCTTGATCCAGTCACCCTGCACCATTTCAGGGCGGCCAACAGCGGCAACGACGATATCAGCTTGCCGCACCACATCGGGCAAATCTTTAGTACGCGAATGGGCGATGGTCGGGGTCGCATTCGCACCGAGCAAAAGCTGCGCCATCGGCTTACCGACGATGTTAGAGCGCCCGACGATAACTGCGCTCATACCTGACAGGTCGCCGTGGTGATCCTTGAGCATCATAAGCGAGCCAAGCGGTGTACAGGGCACCATGGACTTGAGGCCCGCGCCAAGGCGACCGACATTGACGACGTGAAAGCCATCCACGTCTTTCTCTGGTGCAATGGTGTTGATGATAAGATCAGAATTCAGATGTTTCGGTAGTGGAAGCTGAACCAAGATACCATGCACCGCTGGGTCAGCATTAAGCTGTTCAACAAGGCGCAGCAACGTTGGTTCATCGGTATCGGCGGGCAGCTTATGCTCGAAGGAGGCCATACCCGCCTCCGCCGTTTGCTTACCCTTATTGCGAACATAGACCTGACTGGCCGGATCTTCCCCCACCAGAACGACCGCAAGGCCGGGTTTCAGGTTATGCTCTTCAACCATGCGGGCGACATGACCCGCGACTTTTTCGCGGACGGTGGCGGCAAAGGCTTTGCCGTCGATAATCTGTGCGCTCATTTAATGCTTGTTCCTTTGATAAGCACGGGTCTGGAAACCTGACGCCTGACCCCCTAAAGCTGTTTCAATTATCGGCATTAGGGATTGGAGCGGGTCATGGCAACCATCGGATTCATCGGTATTGGCAACATGGGCACCGGCATGGCGCACAATCTGGTCAAGGCGGGCCATGAAGTGACGGTGTTCGACCTCGATACCGAGAAAGCGAAGGGAATCGAGGGCGCGCAGGTCGCCGCTTCGAGTGGGGAGGCGGTGAAGGGGGCCGAGGTGGTATTATCCATGCTACCCGCTGGCCCAGTGGTGGCATCGGTCTATCGGGAGACAATATTTGCGAATGCCACGCCGGGCACGCTGTTGATTGATTGCTCGACTATTGATGTGGCGACCGCACGCATACTCGCCGCAGAAGCGCAAGGACATGGCCTCACAATGCTCGACGCACCGGTCTCAGGTGGCGTGGCTGGGGCCGATGCGGGGACATTAGCCTTTATGGTAGGGGGCAGCGCCGATGGCTTTACCCGCGCTGAACCGATCCTCAACGTGATGGGCACGAAGGTCGTACATTGCGGAGATGCGGGGGCGGGTCAGGGGACCAAAATCTGCAACAACATGATGCTGGCAATCCAGATGATCTCGGTCGCTGAAGGGTTTGCGCTGGCCGAGAAACTAGGGCTAGACCCGCAAAAATTGTTCGACGTATCGAGCGCCGCCTCAGGCCAATGCTGGTCACTCACGACCTATTGCCCAATGCCGGGAGTCGGGCCAACAACCTCTGCCGATAACGGCTATGCGCCCGGTTTCGCCGCCGGTCTGATGCACAAGGATTTGGGCTTGGCAATGGAGGCAGCAGAGGCCAGCGGTGCCGATGTGGCCTTCGGACGCGCGGCCTTCGATGCCTATGACGCGATGGTTGAAGCGGGCGAAGCCGGAGTTGATTTTTCCGGTATCATCCGGGGCAAACGCGGGGTGTCATACCAGCCGTGAAAAGTGTCGTCGATCTCCGCCCTTGGTATCATAGGGGTTTATCGAGAAACTCGATTTCAACGAAGGCGCACTCGAAATCATTGCCATTGATGACGTCATGCTCAACGCCCGCCTCGCGGAAATACGGAATACCGGTCTTCATCGGAGCGGTAACACGCTGTCCATCGGGCATGTCGATCTCCAGCACGCCATCGAATTGCGGGACCACGACATAGTCGAACTCATGCCGATGCCACCCGGTATTGTCCCCCCGCTTTGGAAAGCGCCATTCCGTTACGCGGGTGCGGACATTCTCGATCATCGTGGTTGGCTGCGCGCTGCCTGTGGCCGTATTACACATGATGCTCTCCTTTACGGGGAGCGTGGCGGCGCGATCCCACTGGACAAAGTGCCAGTTGAAGGTCGGCTAGGGGTCCAACGCCTCGAACCAGTCGAGCGCCAGCGTACTCCATCCCTTCGGGATGGAATGACCGCCGGGATGCAGCGCAAATTCTAGGGCTGAGCCGGGGACACAATCAGACCAGCGGCGATGCTGGTAAATGCCGTTCCGCGCAAAAGAATTCGGCGCATCCTTGCTGCATCCGCTGGCGGCGCGCAGCAGGCGCAGGCCACGGAACAGGTCGCCCTGCGTCAACCCTGAGCCGTTGACCGTCCTGCCTTCCAGCGGAACAACTGGATCAGACCAACCGTGGGTGTGCAGCATCCTGACCGGACCGACACATTGTTCCGGCAAAGGTCGCCACATCAGACCCGCTATTGGGGCATAGGCGTCGAAACTATTGGGCGCATCGCAGGCCACCCGCCACGCCATCATCCCACCAGCCGAGAACCCGGCAAGCACGATACGCTCACGGTCAATATCGAGGCGCGTAGCGGCATCCTCAGCCACCGCCGCCAGCCATGCCACATCGTCACGCAACCCGTCCCGCACGCGGCTGTTCCAAGTACCGCCTTTATCGCCGGGACGACGGGGGATACCTTGGGGCGCAATGACGGCATAGCCGCGATCATTCAAGGCGCTGACCAGTCCCCGATTTTCGATAATTCCCGCACCACGCCCGCCATAACCATGCAGGAAGATCACCGCAGGATGCGGCCCTGTCGTAGCGGGTACTTTGGCGTGATAGAAACCGTCCTCCATCTCACAAAGCACCTCGCCGCCGCAATCCGCAGCCTGCGCACCATATGCCATCAGAGCCAGCACAATAGCCCATAGCCATATCACACCATGCCGCATTACATCGCCCTCCCCTACTCGGGATCAAGCATAGCGTGTGGCAAGGCACCGTCACGGGCCACGATCATCACGACTTAGTAAGTCGCACGCCCACCACTAAGGTCAAAGACGCCCCCTGTCGTGAAGCTGTTCTCCGCAGAGCAGAGCCACGCAATCATAGCCGCAACTTCATCGACCTGCACAAAACGCCCGCGCGGAATTTTTGAGAGCATATAGTCGATATGCTCCTGTTTCATCTGATCAAAGATAGCGGTCTTCGCCGCCGCCGGGGTTACGCAGTTAACGGCGATGTCATGGCCCGCAAGCTCCTTACCCAGCGATTTTGTCAGGGCAATCACCCCCGCTTTCGAGGCAGAATAGGCCGATGCGTTGGGGTTGCCTTCCTTACCCGCGATGGAGGCGACGGAGACGATACGGCCATAGCCACGCTCGACCATACCGGGCACCAATGCTTTGCAGCAATGGAACGGGCCATCGAGATTAATCGCCATGACGCGCTTCCATTCCTCGATGGGATAGTCGGCGACGGTGGCGTTATCGCCCGCAACCCCAGCATTGTTCACGAGGATATCGACGCGGCCCATTTCGGCCTCTGTACGCGCAGTGGCAGAGCGGACGGCATCCCAATTTGCCAAATCGACCTCGATGAAGGACGCACCGATTACCTCCGCAGTTTGCTCCACCAATCCCCGATCACGGTCCCACAGAGTCACGCTTGCCCCGCCCGCAATTAACCGCTCGGCCACGGCGCGCCCTATACCTTGCGCCCCGCCTGTTACGACAGCCATTTTACCCGAAACGTCGATCTGGTTCATCTCATTCCCCCTGTTGAGCAACCCTCAGCCTAGCCACTACGTGCAGTGTTTGAAAGCACCGCTCTTTCACGGTTTCAAAAGGTCCATGATCTAGTTTGGCGTACATACAAACGAGAGATGTACCTATGCGCGTAATTTTTGCCCTTTTGCTCACGATTATCTTGCCTTGGGGTCATACCAACGCGCAATCAACCGCTACCGCCGAGATGCTGGTTCGGGACGCACCCGCCGTAACGACCTTTGCGAACGGAATCACCGTCAGACGGTCAAAACATGAACGACCAGAGCGGCAAGTCTTCTTTATTGACAGCAACGGGCCAATCCCCGCTCCAAGGCGCAATCGCAAGGTATTCAACCCTGACGACGTGCTGGAAGATGCCATTGCAAAGGCGCTGGGCTTTTGGTCAATGGACGTGCGCCATAAGGTCAATTATCGCAGGCTTGTAAAAAAGGGAATCCTTCGGCCCGTCACGGAAAGCGAAATTCAGAAATGGGAGCGCAGGTTTACCGCCAACAGCGCAGCAGGAGCGGCAATTAAACGTGGCGGGGGTGGAATCCGAAGCCCCTTTGGCGATCGTAAAGGCCTACTGCGCGGATCAAAACCTCAGTCACCCTACATGATGTTGACACGGCCAATCGGGCAGGATGCGGTCATCGTCAACTATCCGAAGCGCCTATCAATATTCGTGCCCGAAGGCATGACGCCGGAACAGGTGCCGCAGGGCGCGAGCACCTATTACGCCATGTCGGATGGTCGCTGCTTTGGAACCGCAGGATTATGCGCGCCAACATGGCAGAACACGACCACCGCAAATGCTGCGTGCTTTGAAGCACTGCCAGAGCGGCTGTATGTTCAAGGTTTCGGAGTTGATGGGCCGTCCTCGGCACGGCCTGTGCCGAGCGCGGCATTCAAGAAACAACCTAACAGCCCGTTGGGGCAGATCGATGTCTATGTCGCACCTAAAGAAGATCCCATATTTCTGACTCTGGGTTCGCGGTCGTCAGCGGTGTGGGCGCTGCATGTTGCGCAGGGCGCGCAAATCGCAGGAGTGCTAGTACGTGGACGCGCATCCCAAGGTGTCAGCGGGTTGCCTGAGGGTGTTCCGGTGCGCTTCTCTACGAAAGCCGATGGCAATGCACCAAATTGCGGAGACTGGGCCTCCTCGCCCGCCCATGATGCGGATACGGAAAGCTGGGCGCGTGATGTTAAAGCGATAACAGGATACGGCTTCCATGGTTTCGACAGTGGCTCGCACCCGACACATGTCCTTATGGGTTCATGGCACGGAATACCGCGCGCCAGAGCCAACTTTATGGGCAAGCCCATCTGGGATGAAAATGGCGAAATACCCGCTCTACCCCTCGACCCATTGACCGATATCGACGTCTCGTCAAGCATTGAGGACACGACGTTCACGGTACGTAATCCGACTGTCTTTGGCGCAATCTTCGCCGTAGTAATGGGCATCTACATCCTCATCCGCCGCAAAGTTCTAACCCTCATCCGTGGCGAAGACTATGTGAAGAAACGAAAGCCAGCCCCGTTCATTTGGGCGTATATCCGGGGCGTTTTTGCCGGATTAATAACCTTCATCGGCCTGATGATGACGGCGGTCGGCATGGGTGAATTCGCCTCATTTGGGATATCGCCAGTTACTGGCATCATGGGGCTAATACTCGCGGCGATCCTCTATCTGCCATTTATCACGCTGAACAAAACCCTTGCTATGCTGGGCGTGCCGAGGGGGTGGTCGGATGTCCTATCCCCTGTGCTGCTATCCATGGGCACCTTCGTTCTGTTGACGAGGCTGCCTTACATGCCGGGGATCGGATCTGGCTTGGGCATCCCGCTCACGGGCTTGGGGATCAGCATCTTGTCCGGTGCAGCGGCGGGATGGCAATACTGGCGGAGCCTCGGCTATCCGGGTGGTGATGAAAGGCTAACGGGTGTTGGGCAAAGGGTGGTCGATGGTATCGGTGGCTCGATGCAGCATGTGATGCTGGAAACAGTGCATGAATTCAGGAGATCCTCGCGCGCTGCTACAAAAGAATCCAAAGCGGACGTTTTCATGTCGCGTAAGGGGCGCAGCCGACGGACATGACAGTTCTGCGGGGCATCCGCTTGACCCGGTTCGCAAACTACCCCTAACTCTCTGGCGAGTTCGACGGAGGGATAGATACCATGACCGATGACATGCGCGCCAACAAGACGTTCCGCTCGCAGGAATGGTTCGACAATCCGAACAATCCGGGGATGACGGCGCTCTATACTGAGCGGTATCAGAATCAAGGCTACACGCGCGAGGAATTGCAATCCGGGCGGCCAATCATCGGAATTGCCCAGACGGGCAGCGACCTTGCGCCCTGCAACAAGATCCACATGTTCCTCGCTGACCGGGTGCGGGCGGGTATCCGCGATGCGGGCGGTGTGCCGATGGAATTTCCGGTGCATCCGATACAGGAAACTGGCAAGCGGCCTACGGCGGCGCTGGACCGAAATTTAGCGTATCTCAGCCTCGTGGAAGTGCTGCACGGCTATCCAATCGACGGGGTCGTGCTGACGACCGGTTGTGACAAGACCACTCCTGCGATGCTCATGGGGGCCGCGACTGTCGATCTGCCAGCGATTGTCCTTTCTGGCGGGCCGATGCTGGATGGCTGGTGGCGGGGTGAATTGGCCGGGTCGGGGACTGTGGTTTGGGAAAGCCGTCGGCTACTCTCGACGGGGGAAATCGATTACGAGGAATTCATGAGCCGGGTCTGCGCGAGTGCCCCATCCTTGGGCCATTGCAACACGATGGGCACCGCCTCGACCATGAATGCGCTGGCGGAAGCTTTGGGGATGAGCCTGCCGGGTTGTGCGGCGATCCCTGCGCCGTTTCGGGCGCGGATGGAGATGGCCTATGCAACCGGCAAACGCGCAGTGGAGATCGTGCGCGAAGACCTCCGACCCTCCGCCATTATGACGCGCGCAGCCTTTGAGAACGCGATGCGTGTTAATACCTGCATCGGTGGCTCAACGAATGCACCGCCGCATATGACCGCTGTGGCTCGACACGCGGGGATCGAAATGAGCGTAACCGACTGGGAGACAGAAGGCTTTGCCCTGCCCTTGCTGGTCAATATGCAACCTGCGGGGAAATATCTGGGCGAGAGTTTCGAGCGGGCGGGCGGCGTACCCGCTGTCATGGGCGAAATGCTGGCCGAAGGGCTGTTGCATGGCGATGCCATGACGGTCAGTGGTAAGACGGTAGCAGAAAATCTGGGCCAGCGGCGCAGTGCCGATACCGATGTCATCAAGACCGTGGCCGAACCGATGCGCAAAGATGCTGGGTTCCTTGTGTTGTCTGGCAACCTGTTCGATAGCGCCCTGATGAAGACAAGCGTGATTTCGGCGCAATTCCGCGAAAAATTCCTGTCGACCGAGGGACGCGAGGGGGTGCATGAGGCACGGGCCATCGTGTTCGAGGGGCCGGAAGATTACCATCACCGCATCAACGATGCCGATCTCGATATCGGCGAAGACTGTATCTTGTTCATCCGAGGTGTGGGGCCGGTGGGCTATCCGGGATCAGCGGAAGTCGTGAATATGCAACCGCCCGATGCGGTACTAGCGCAGGGAATACCGCATCTGCCCACCGTGGGCGATGGGCGGCAGTCTGGCACAAGCGAAAGCCCGTCGATCCTAAATGCATCACCAGAATCGGCGGTGGGCGGCGGTCTGGCGTTCCTGAAGACCGGCGACCGGGTGCGGCTCGACATTCCGAACCGGCGAATGGATGCGCTGGTCGAGGATGCGGAATGGCAGGCGCGCAAAGATGCGTGGACGCCAGACATCCCGCCACACCAAACGCCTTGGCAGGAGTTGTACCGCAAGCATGTGGGGCAACTGGATGGCGGCGGCTGCCTAGAATTTGCGACGAATTATCAGCGGGTAGGCGAAACACTGCCGCGCGACAATCACTGAGGGGATACGACGATGAAACTGCTGCGCGTAGGGCCAAAAGGCTCAGAAAAAGCCTGTGTCGTGCATGATGACGGCACGTATCGCGATATATCCGGCCTCGTCGGCGATCTGGCGGGGGAAACAGTGTCGCTGCGTTCGCTCGATGCGATCCGCAATTACGATATCGCGAACCTACCTGTCGTAGATGCAAACGGTCGGATCGGCTCATGCATTGCCTCTACCCCGACATTTCATTGCGTCGGTCTGAACTACACGAAACATGCAGTGGAAGCGGGGATGGATATTCCGACAGAACCGATTCTGTTCAACAAAGCGGCCTCGGCTCTCAGTGGCCCGTATGACAATGTGATCCGGCCCAAAGATTCTAAAAAGCTCGACTACGAGGTCGAACTCGGCGTCGTGATTGGTGAGATGACAGAGCATGTATCCGAGGCCGATGCATTATCGCGAGTGGCCGGGTATTGCGTCATCAATGACGTATCTGAACGCGAGTTTCAGGCGGAAAGGCTGGGACAATGGGTCAAGGGAAAATCCGCGCCAACCTTTGGGCCGAGCGGGCCGTGGCTCGTGACGACCGACGAAATCCCCGACCCGCAAGTGCTACGCTGCTGGTTGAAGGTCAATGGCGAGATGCGGCAGGATTCAAATACCTCAGACATGATCTTCAGCGTCGCGGAATGCGTCAGTTACATGTCGCGTTTCATGCGCTTGATGCCCGGTGACATCATCGCGACCGGCACGCCGTCTGGCGTGGTGCTAGGCATGGAAGGCCAGCCTTGGGTACAGCCGGGCGACGTGATGGAAGTCGGCATCGAAAACCTCGGCGAGCAGCGGCAGGAAGTGGCCGATTATTCCGCCTGAGCCGCAACTGCCGGACCTGTGCGTAACCGGCGCATGACATGCGAAATCGGCGCAATCGCGATCCCCTGATTGCGGTTGCGCAGCCAGTCAGCAAGCACATCCATCGACCCACTTCCGGCCTCAACCACCACAATGGCTGCACCCCATGTAAAGGCGTGCTTTTCCGCATCAGTCAGAGCCATGAGCGCCGCCTCCACCGTGTCATCCTGCTTGATCCGTGTCGTATTGCGGGCCGTGGGGATGCCAAGCGCACGCAGGCGAGGGGCGGCAATGCTGTTGCGCGCACTGCGGGCGTCGACATAAAGCAATCCCTCGGCAGAAAGCCCCTGTCCCACTATGCGCAGCGCAACAATATCGCGCATGATATCGCCGCCATGCTGGTCGATGGCACCCACGACACCCTGCGAGCGAGCCAGATGCCAACCCAACCGCCGCTGTAATTCTGTCTCGGAAAGATTGCGGCGCAGCACATTTGGGTCACGCCCGAAATCTGGACCATAGCCCATGGGCAGTAGCGCCAGTGCTTCACGCCCTGCCCTGCGAATTGTCTTGAGCCGATTTTGGGAGCTATCGAGATCGGCGGCAACAGCAAAAGTCAGGGGCGACCGCCAATCAAGCGCCCGCTGCACCGCATGGGAATTGATCCCGTCATCCAGCACGATCACCGCGATAAGCGGTTGACCCGGCTTCGCATTGAAGGGTTCGGAGTTCACGATCCACGCGGCATTCGCATCGGCGGGCCGGACCGTGGCAATCGCCGCTATCGGAGCCTCGAATGCGGCCTCATCGGCCACCGGCACGGCAGCATCACTTAGACGCGCAGCGCCGATTTGATTGATGAGCACCATAAGCACGATGCTGAGAATCGCCGCAAACATGCCGCACACGGCAATGCCGCCGACACCGAGGCTGTCGAACCAATTGCCCTCCAAAATGGGGGCGTCTTCTTCGTCATCTTCCACCCAAGCGCCCTTCCCGGCCTTGACGCCACCAGCGCGCCCCTTCAAGAAAGGCTGAAGCGGCGGGAGGCGTACAATGCTGTTACTGATCGATAACTACGACAGCTTCACTTACAATCTGGTTCATGCGTTCGGGATGCTGGATGCCGAGGTCGAGGTCGTGCGTAATGATGCGCTGACGGTCGATGAGGCGATGGCAAAGAATCCATCGGCGATTATCGTTTCACCTGGCCCCTGCGACCCCGCCAGCGCGGGTATCTGCGTTGATCTGATCAAGCGGGCGGCGGCGGAGGTGCCAATCTTTGGCGTCTGTCTAGGGCATCAATCCATCGGCGAGGCATTTGGTGGCAAAGTCGTGCGCGCGGGCGAAATCATGCACGGGAAGCTCAGTCCCGTAAAGCACTCGAATAATAGCGTTTTCAAAGATTTACCGGAGGGTTTTGCGGCAACACGCTATCACAGCCTTACCGTTGAGCGCGAGAGCTTGCCCGATTGTCTACAGATCACAGCAGAGACCGAAGACGGCATAATCATGGGCCTTGCCCACAAACAACACCCCAGCCATGGCGTGCAATTCCACCCCGAAAGCATCGCATCCGAACATGGAATGGCGTTGATGGAAAACTTCCTCAAGATCGCGGAGGTGCGGCGCTAATGGAACGTCTCAAGCCGTTTATCAATCTTGCTTTGACCCGCCCGCTATCAGGCGATGAAGCGCGCGAAGCTTTCGACATCATCATGTCGGGCGAGGCGAGCGTGCCGCAGATTGCCGGATTTCTGATGATCCTACGAATGCGTAGCGAGTCGGTCGAGGAAATCGCCGCCGCCGCGCAGGTGATGCGCGACAAATGCCTGCGCGTAAATGCGCCCGACGGGGCGATGGATATTGTCGGCACGGGGGGGGATGGCAAAAAAACGCTGAATATCTCAACCGCCGCCGCTCTGATCGTTGCAGGCGCGGGTGTGCCAGTGGCCAAGCATGGCAACAAGGCACTATCGTCACAAGCCGGAGCGTCGGACGTATTGGCCGCTTTGGGTGTCAATCTCTCCGCCGGGGTCGAGACGATTGAGCGGTGTTTACGTGAGGCAGGCATGGGCTATATGGCCGCGCCGAACCACCATTCCGCCATGCGCCATGTCATGCCAGTACGAACCGAGATGGGCGTGCGCACGGTGTTTAATATCCTCGGCCCGCTGACCAATCCGGCGGGGGTAAAGCGTCAGTTGACCGGAACCTTCAACCCCGCGCTCAATCGCCCGATGGCCGAGACATTGCGCGCGCTCGGTTCGGATCGGGTGTGGATCGTCCATGGCGGCGACGGTACGGATGAATTGTCGATTGCCGGGCCTTCCGCCGTGGCCGCACTGGAAAATGGCGAGGTTGCCGAATTCGAGATAACGCCTGCGGATGCTGGCCTACCAATGCACGCTTTCGGCTCCATCGTCGGGGGCACGCCGGAGAGCAATGCGGAGCGGCTATCCGCGCTGCTGGATGGTCAGCGCGATGCCTATCGCGATGCCGCCTGTCTCAATGCCGCCGGGGCGTTGGTGGTGGCGGGCAAGGCGGATGACCTAAAACATGGCGCTGCGCTGGCACAAGAAAGCATAGATACGGGCGCGGCCCGGCGCGTGCTGGACGGCATGGCGCGGATCACGTCGGAAACGTGAATGACCAAGGAATACGCTGAAACTTTGAGACTTGCGGTGGATCGGCTCGATGGATGGGGTGATCTGCCCTTCTTTTCAAATGGATCGTTCGAGGCGGTATTGACGGCGTTAGGCGATGAACCCGGTGCCGTCTTTCCGCCTCCTGATCGAGTTTTCGCCGCGCTGGAGCGAACGCCCGCCACATCGGTTCGGGCCGTTATTCTGGGGCAAGACCCCTATCCAACAAAAGGCCATGCAAATGGTCTCGCCTTCTCCGTCGAGCCGGATATCAGCCCTTTGCCCCGGTCGCTGAATAATATTTTCAAGGAACTCGATAGCGATCTGGGCATCCAACCTGAGAATGGCGATCTGGCCGGATGGGCCGATAAAGGCGTGCTTTTGATCAACAGCACACTGACGGTACGCGAGGGCGATGCTGGCGGCCATGTAAAGATTGGCTGGGCCGCGCTTATAGAGCACGTCATCGCACGGGTAGCGGATCGTGACGGGATCGTTTGGATCTTATGGGGACGCCATGCACAGGCACACCGACCGCTGATCGAGGCGGGGCGGGGCCGCAATACGCTTATCCTCGAAAGCGCGCATCCGTCACCATTATCGGCGCGCCGTGGTTTCTTCGGCTCAAAACCGTTCAGCCGTGCTCAGGACCACACGGGCGCTGCGTTGTTTACGTAACTGAGCCATTGCCCATGACTTCCAGTAACGGCGAATTGGCAGAATCCTGCGCAAGCCCGTGGCGAACGCCATCAAAATCGGCCTTTCCTTTGTTCTGACTGAGCTTCGCTTTACCCGATAACGTCGCGACCTCGATCCGAAAGGCGACGATCCCCCGAAGCATCGCTTCCGTATAGCGCGCAGGCGCATCTTGCATCGCCCATGGCTCCGGGCGGCGCGACTCCATCGCGTCAGTCAACAAAGCGACGATCCGGCTGGCTTCGTCTTCCGCTTCCACAATATGCAATGTGCCGCGCGCCTCGACCGCGACGTAATTCCAAGTCGGAACCACCTTTCCGGTTTCGCGCTTCGTGGGATACCAGCTTGGTGTGATATACCCATCCGCACCACGAAAGATCGCGACAACCCCGGCATCGCAAACCGATTTCCAGTGCGGGTTCGCGCGAGCGAAGTGACCGCAAAGCCAGTCGCGACCGCCATCATCGGTTTCAAAAACAAGCGGCAGCTGCGTAACCTGCGGCCCATCTTCCCCATTCGTTGCGAGTAGAGCGAGGGGATGACACTGCATCACGTCGATCATCGCAGCACGGTCAATCATGGCGAAGTCATCAGGAATATACATAACGATCTCCAGATCAGCCCAGCGGAACACCCTGACAATCGAAGGCACCTTCGGTTATGCGGTCGAAATCGACGCGCAAGCCGTTTTCCTCCACCGCATAATACTCGCCGTCTTCTGCCTCAAAAACCTGCCAACAGGAAATGTTTTCATACTGAAAGCACATGAAATCGGCGATTTCGCGCCATATCCCTTCCTGACATTGCCCATCGGTATCACGCCAGATTACGCGGCGATTGGGGTGATAGGCTTCGCTACCATATTCCTCGCCGTCCAAGGTAAAATGGCCCGTACGACCATCCATCAGGTCAAAAAATGCATCGAGATCAAGGCGCTTATCCTCCGCAAAGGCCGCACCACAAATCAGCGTAAGAATAAGGCTAATTGTTGTGGTGCGCATCCGACAGGTTCCTCTGAAATTCGTTCGATCAAAACAGATGGCCCAGAGCCGGGTTTACCATCGAGTTCAAGGGGCGAGTGGCGAAACCCTTCATCGTTCTCGATCACATTCCAGCAGCCATACCGCGTCGCACCATAATAATAGCAAAGCGTCTCTTCTCGCGCGACCCATATACCATGCATGCAGGTGCCGTCTGGCAATCGCCACGTCACGCGGCCATCGGTAAAATGTTGTTCCTCACCACGCGGACGCCCAAGCAATGTGTAATGAAAGGTCTTTCCGGCGGTGAAGGTCTTGATCTCATCTTCGCCGAGAATACGCTCCACAGTATCAGAGGTCGCAGCGGCAGGACCGATACTCAGCACAAGCGTCAGGCAGCAGGCGGATAGGCGGGTCATGGCATCCTCGTGTTGCATATCCCTCCCGTCCACGGTGCCACGACATGGTGCCAATGTCACCTAGCATTGCCCATCTACACATAGTTGGGAATGGTATCGAGTACCGTGATGCTGGCGTTCTGGCTCTTGCTGTCCTATTGCTTTGGTGGCCATTAATCGAGGGATACCCGCATATGAAACTGATCTGGAGTTCAGCCTCGCCATTCGCGCGCAAGGTGTTGATTGTTGCACATGAACTGGGACTTGACGACCGTATCGAAACGGTCAGCGGTACGGGGACACCTATGGCTCCGGCGGCGGCAGCAAAGGCAGGCAACCCACTCGCAAAATTGCCGAGCCTGACCCGCGACGATGGTCCGCCACTTTACGATAGCGCGGTTATTACGCAATATCTGACTAGCCTCGCCGATGGACAGACATTGCTGCCAGCGAATGGCCCTGACCGTTGGACCGTCCTCACGCTCGAAGCACTCGGTGACGGGATATGCGAATCCGCCATTCTCGTACGGTATGAAATGGCCCTGCGTGATGAAGGGCAACAGTCGCAAGCGTGGATGGATGCGCAAATGGCGAAGGTCGATGGTGCGCTCGACGCCCTTGAAGGCAATGATACACTCGCAAGCGGCTTCACACTCGGCCACGCGGCGGTCGGCTGTGCGCTTGGATATCTTGACCTGCGCTTCCCCGAAAAGGACTGGCGTAGCGGGCGTAAAACACTGGCGACGTGGTATGAAGGGTTTCAGCAACGCGCATCCGCTAAAGCAACAGAACCAAGCGTTTAACTGACCTAGTGGGTTGTTTCCAACGAAACGAACCCACTAGATTTTTGTTTGGTGGATCAACTTATCTCGACATTTGAGTAGC
>CALFVD010000208.1 GCA_937928005.1 uncultured Neomegalonema sp.
TGCGGGCGATGCGTCCGGGTAGGCCGCCGGGATTCTGCGACCGGGGGAAGCGGCCCATTGATCTGCTGCTGGCCGATTGTCATCAGCTTGCGTTGATGGCACTGGCCGAAGCGAAAGCGCCGCCGTGAGGGGGCAGGCTTCAGGATAAAGGTTTGAGGGGCTTCGCCGATGGGCGGGGGCGATTTATTGTGTCTGTTGCTAATTCATCTATGTATTATGTGACATATTTCATAGATCCGGCAGTTTGTACATTTGTTGATTCAGGTTCTCCGCCAAGACTCGTGTGAAATCTGTTTCTTTGCGAATTTACATTTACCCAGTTCGCGGTCGCGGATGGGCGGATCATTTCGGATGGCGACCATCTTTCTTGCCCAACCGATATGCCGCCGCATATAGCCTTGGGCATCTCGCAGATGCGAAAGGACGCGCCCGTGACCTATACTCTCAATCTCGCCCTACAAGGGGGCGGCGCGCATGGAGCCTATACATGGGGCGCGCTCGACCGGTTGCTGGACGAGAAAGATATCACCTTCGATTCCATAACCGCAACGAGCGCCGGGGCCATGAATGCCGCGATGCTGGTCACGGGGCTGGCGCGGGGCGGGCGACAGGGGGCCAAAGACCTGCTCGCCGAATTCTGGCACCGCATTACCGAGACAGCCGCAGGCCCGCGCTCGCCCTTTGCGATGTTTGCGCTGCCCCCTGATCCGGCAACGCTCAATGCCTTCTACGAAAATTCGCCCGTCTATAAGATGGGTGAATGGGCTATGCGCAATTTCTCGCCGTATCAGCTCAATCCGATGAACCTGAACCCCTTGCGCGATTTGCTAACCGACTTGATCGATTTTGACGAGATTTGCCAAGGGAATGGCCCGAAAATGTTCGTGAATGCCACCAATGTTCGCAAGGGCCGGGGCCGCATCTTCACCGGCAGAGAGATCACCGCCGATGCAATCCTCGCCTCTGCCTGCCTGCCCTCGCTATTTCAGGCGGTGGAGATTGATGGCGAGGATTACTGGGATGGCGGTTATATGGGTAATCCGGCGATTTATCCGCTGATCTATGGGGCCGAATGTCGAGATGTGCTGATCGTTCATATCAACCCGATTATCCGCGAAGAAACCCCCCGTACCGCCGCCGATATTACCAATCGCATCAATGAGTTGAGCTTTAACGCCTCTCTAATGCGCGAAATGCGGGCTGTGACTTTTGTGCAAGGCTTGCTGGATGATGGGGTGATCCCGGAGGGAAAATGGAAGCGTCTGCGCATCCATTCCGTACGCGATGATGAGACGATGCGCGCCTTTGGCGTCGCCACGAAAAGCACGCCCGATTGGTCGGTCCTGACCAAGCTGCACGATGCGGGCCGCACCTCGATGGGGGAATGGCTCGCTACCCATAAGGAGAAGATCGGCGTCTCCGATAGCGTTGATATCAAGGCCGATTTCCTGTGATATGACCGCTCTCAGCGATTACTCTGAGGGGCCACCGGAACCCTGCCCGCCGGTTTTCAACATGGCCACTTATTCCGTGCGCCATCCGGCCATGCGCAATGGGGCAAGGGATGCGCTGATCGTCGTGGATGGCGATATCCCCGATGCCGCGCGCCTCGTTTTGACTTTTGCGCAGGTGGATGTGGCCGTTCGCCGCGCCGCCAGCGCGCTACGCGCCGCCGGGGTAAAGCGGGGCGACCGGGTGTTGATCCGCCTCGGCGATGGCCCCGATTTCCCCATCGCCTTTTTCGGAGCTATTGCCGCCGGGGCCGTGGCCATGCCGCTATCCTCTCAGCTATCCGCCCCCGAACTCGCCGTTATTGTCGATGATGCGCAGCCGACGCTTGCATTGCTGGCGGAGAATGCCCCCGCTTTCGATCTTGCGGGTGCGCGGCGGATTGATCCGGCTTCGCTGGCCACCGCCGAGCCGGGGGATTACGCCGAGACGCGGGCCGACGATCCGGCTTTCCTCGTCTACACTTCTGGCTCGACCGGCAAGCCGAAAGGCGTTCTCCATGCCCAACGCTCGGCTTGGGGCCGCCGCCCCATGCGGGCGGGCTGGCATGGTTTTGGGCCAGAAGATAGGGTGATGCACGCGGGGGCGTTTAACTGGACCTATACCCTCGGCGTTGGCCTGTCGGACCCATGGAGCGCAGGCGCGACCGCCATTCTCAACGCGGGCAACCGCGCGCCGGAGGCCTGGCCCCGCCTCGCCGCCCGCTGGCAACCAACCGTCTTCGCCGCCGTGCCGGGGGTCTATCGCCAGATCCTTAAATATGGCGATGACCTGCGCAGCGGTTTTGCCAGCCTGCGCCATGCCCTGACAGCGGGCGAAAAACTAAGCGCGGATGTCCATGGCGGCTGGGTCGCGGCAACGGGCAAACCTTTGCTCGAATCCTTGGGTATGTCTGAAATCTCGACCTACATCTCCTCCGCGCCCGACCGACAGACCGGACCCGCCCATGCGGGCTGGCCCCAACCGGGCAGGCGCATCGCTATTCTTGCCGATGACCGCGCTACCCCCGCACCGCGCGGTGCCGAAGGCTTGCTCGCCGTTCATGCCAGCGATCCCGGCCTCATGCTAGGCTACTGGCGACAGGGGGGCGCAGCCGACCCCGCGCTGACCGGCGGTTGGTTCATCACTGGCGACCGTGCGGCGATGGAGGGAGATGGTCGCATCGCCTATCGAGGCCGCGATGATGACTCGATGAATGCCCAAGGATACCGCGTGGCCCCTGAAGAGGTTGAAGCAATCCTGCGCGCTTGCCCCGGCGTAGCCGAAATTGCCGTGGCCGAATACAGCCCCCGCCCCAATATTACCCTTATCGCCGCATGGATCGTGCCCAGTGCCCCGCTAACCGCTGCCGACCTCGACGCCCATGCCCGCGCGCATCTCGCCCCCTATAAAGTGCCCCGCGCGTATTTCGCCATCGACGCGCTCCCACGCAGCGCCAACGGCAAACTCCGCCGCCGCGCCCTGTCGTCGGAAGGGGCGACCGCCCTATGATGCCGCACAGCCCCGCTCCGCCACTGCCATTACCCGGCGCACAAAGGCCCGCCGCTCGCGTCGCCAGAAGAAGGATGGCACCGGATGGGTCGCGCGTAGTACATCGTATATTCCGTAATGCACCCACTCCCATGTCAACGCGGTCAAGTAGATCATCGGCTTGTCTACCTCTGCCCGCAATGTCTCGACTTCCGGTCGATCAAAACCATGCTGCGCCAGCCGCAGGTAGGTCGCTTCCGTACCTGCCGCCCCGATTTCGGTATCGAGGAACGGCTCCAGCAGATCGGCCCATGCATCGTAGCGATTCACAACCGGCACCCCATGCTCCGCGCACCAATGCTTCAGCTCGTCGAATTCCGTTCCGCCGACCATCAGGAATTCCCTATCTCGCATCCGCAGCGCGGGCGGATGCCATTTCACGACCTCGCGGATATCCGCCGCCTCAACGACCCGCGTGCGTGGTGTCGGGAACGGATAATTTGACAGCACCAGCCGCCCTCCGCTTACGATGCGCAGGGATAGCTTTCCCGCCTTCGGAAATCGCCACGGCTTCATCTCTTGCCCCGTTCTCGGTTAGTCAAATGCGATCAAGTTAGGTTACGAAGCGTCGAAAATACCCATTCTTCGGGCGGTTTGTGACGCATCTTGATTGTATTTCACCCTATGCGCCAGATTTGGCATCAGACTGCACCATAAGGAACCCGCCATGACCGACCACCGCATCGACAGCGCCCGTTTGCAGGCCGTGATTGAAGGTATCCTCCTTGCCGATGATTGTACGCCGGATGAGGCCAGCACGGTTGCCGATCATCTCGTTATGGCGTCACTGTCTGGCCATGACAGCCACGGCGTTATCCGCACTCCGCGTTACCACATTTGGCTCGGCGATGGCACGATCAACGCGAAACGCCCGTTAACGACCATCATGGATAGCGGCCCGCTCCTGCAACTCGACGGTGGCGATGGCATGGGCCAATGGCTCGCACGCGAAGCGACGGTGATGGGCATCGCAAAGGCGCGCGAGCACGGCATCGGCCTCGTCGCCCTGCGCCGCGCGGGCCATATCGGGCGTATCGGCGCCTATGCAGAGCAAGCCTGCAAAGCCGGTTTCGCAAGCATCCATTTTTGTAACGTCAACGGCTCGCTGCTGGTCGCCCCCTTTGGCACCGCTCGTCGCTGTGCGGGAACCAACCCTATCGCCGTGGGCATCCCTTATCCGGGGGGCGAGGATTTCATCCTCGATCTCGCGACTTCACTGGTTGCCGAGGGTAAGGCGCTGGTGGCGGGTACAGGCGGTAAACCATTGCCCGAAGGCGCGCTGATCGACGCCGATGGTCATCACACCGCCGATCCGTTCGCCCTCTACGGTAACAGCCTTGGCACCCCTAATCCTGACCCGCGCGAGGGCACTGGCGCGCTACGGGCGATGGGTGATCACAAGGGGTCAGGGCTGGCGCTGGCCTGTGAGTTGCTGGCGGGCGCGTTGACCGGAAACGGCGCGAATGGCCCCGGCGAGAAGCCGTTCGGCAATGGTCTTCTGTCGATTATCCTCGACCCGGCCACTTTCGACGATACCAACGGGTTCGCGCGCGAAGTCGCCGATTACCTCGCCTTTGTCCGCGATTCGCCCCCCGCCGCCGGGGTCGAGCAAGTGCTGGCCCCCGGCGATAAGGAACGCGCCCTGCGCATCGACCGCCGCACCAATGGCCTGCCGATGCCGGAGCCTGTGTTGGCGAATATTCTAGCCGTGGCCAAGGAGCTGGGCGTCCCGGCGGACCGGAACACCCTCGTCATGGGATAACTTTATCCCGCCAGCGCATCCTGCGTTGGTACGTAATCATAGCCCAGATCGCGGGCGACGGCTTCATACGTCACTTTACCATTCCACACGTTCAGACCGTTCGCCAAGTGCGCATCATCGGCCAACGCCTGCTTCCAGCCTTTATCGGCCAATGCCAGCGCGTGCGGCAACGTCACGTTATTCAGCGCATAAGTGCTGGTCCGGGCCACGCCGCCGGGCATATTCGCCACGCAGTAATGCACGATATCGTCGACCACATAGGTCGGCTCCGCATGGGTGGTGGCCTTTGATGTCTCGAAGCAACCGCCCTGATCAATCGCCACATCCACCAGAACCGCGCCCTTCTTCATCGTGCCCAGCATCGCCCGCGTTACCAGCTTCGGCGCTGCCGCACCGGGGATCAGCACGGCCCCGATCACGAGGTCAGCCTCGGCCACGCTTTCCTCAAGGTTTGCCTTATTCGAGAACCGCGTCTTCGCGCTTGCCTCGAAATGCACCGCCAGCTTTTCCAATGTCGACGGGTTCCGGTCGAGGATTGTCACATCTGCGCCCAGCCCCACGGCCATCTGCGCCGCGTTGAAGCCGACCACGCCGCCACCGATTACGGCCACTTTGCCCGGCATAACGCCCGGCACACCGCCCAGCAGCACGCCGCGCCCGCCCTGCGCTTTTTCCAAACAATGCGCGCCCGCTTGGATCGACATGCGCCCCGCCACTTGGCTCATGGGTTTCAGCAACGGCAAGCCGCCAACCGCATCCGTCACAGTCTCATAAGCGATACAGATCGCGCCGCTTTCCACGAGGTCTTTTGTCTGTTCGGGATCAGGGGCAAGATGCAGATATGTATAGAGAATTTGCCCCTCGCGCAGCATCTTGCGCTCGTTCGCCTGTGGCTCCTTGACCTTCACGATCATGTCGGCTTTGGCGAAGATATCCGCCGCATCGCCCACCATTTCCGCGCCCGCAGCGACGTAATCCTCGTCTTCCGAGCCGATGCCCGTGCCCGCGCCCGTCTGTACCATGACGGAGTGCCCGTGATGCACGGCTTCGGCCACGCTTTCGGGCGTCATGCCGACGCGATATTCGTGGTTCTTGATTTCCTTGGGGACGCCGATGATCATGGGGATCGATCCTGTGATGGGTGAATATTTGCACTATCTATAGCGTATGATGCGGCATTTCTTGCCTATTTCCCCTCTATGAAACAAGATAACCGGCAATATTTTGCGTGCTATAGCCAAAAAGCGGGAAAAAATGGACCGAACCGACGCCGCCCTGTTGCGCGCCCTGCAAAAAGATGGTCGCGCGACCGCCGCCGAGTTGGGCGAAGCGGTCGGGCTTTCCGTCTCCGCCGTTCACCGCCGGGTGCGGGCGTTGGAGGAGGGCGGGGCCATCCGCCGCTACACCGCCGTTCTCGACCCGAAGGCGCTGGGCTACAGCCATGATTTCTTCGTCGAGATTGCTCTGCAAAGCCAGAGCGAGACGATGATGGAGGCGTTCGAGGAAGCCGTCCGCCGCTCGCCCGACATCACCGAATGCCACCTGCTGACGGGGGCTTTCGACTACCTCCTGCGCATCGCCACCAAAGGCCCGGAAGACTACGAGCGCGTCCACCGCCACGCCCTCTCGGCTCTCCCCGGCGTCATGCGCATGCAATCGAGCCTCGTCCTGCGAACGGTGAGGCCGTGGGAGGGGTATGTGGTTTCAGAGTAAAACTTGGAACTTGAGATTGTAAGCTACTGTAACAGGTCTTCTCGATCTATCCGTGATAGCTCTGATTCAAGCCATCTCCGGTATTCGGGTTCGACACCGTTCAACTCTTCATCAAGTGAAATTTCAGAAAGTGAAAAATCGTCAGGAATTGAAAATTTTAACTCGTTTCCCACTATGCAACTTACTAAATAATCATACCCTACCGAATGATCTTGGTGGTAATTTATCGCGTATAATCCGAAATGCTCCTTTATTAGGGGGTCGATATTTTTATAGATAAATTCTAAACTGACTCTACGTGCTTTCTGGCCTATTCCTTCCAGTCCATTTGGGTCAAAAAAATGTTGCACGGCATTTCTCATTTTTCTTGTATCTTCATAGCTTTCCATATCAGGCACTCGGCATTTATTTACAGCCCATAGGATTTTTGGCAATTGATGAAAGTCATGAGTTTTCGCTTTCGACACTAATCTTTCGATAGAGATTTCACTCTCTTCGTTGTCATCAAGTTCAAATATATTTTTGAAAATTAAAAGTGGATGCTCCTTAGCTATAATCGCTTTTATAAATAACTCACCAGCATGTGCAGCGTTCATTATGGAGATGTTTCCAGCGTGCTCATTGCCAGGATCAAAAAATGCTGCGTTCATATTGGCTTGTGATAGTGAACCAAGCGCACTTTGCACTATTCTGTCGGGTATCTCTGCGTAAGTACTGTGCATGATCGCTTCCAGTAAATGTGTCCGTATTCTGGAAGCTCAATGTATTACCCTTCCGTCAACCAATCCAGCATCCCGTCCACCAGCGCCCCATCACTCGCATGGTCGAAGGCCGCGAACATGGGGTTGGAATTGACCTCCAAGAATATCAGCGCGTCTGACTCCGCGCTCGCTTTAAAATCCGCCGCCGCGTAGTTCAGGCCCAACCGGTTGGTCAGCTTGCGCAGCGGCCCGAGTAGGTGCAGTGGCACCGTGACTTGCCGGATTATAGCATCCCCACCCACCGTGCGATAGTCCAGTGCGGGGTTCTACAGCCATTTGCGATAAACCTGAGCCATATTTTACGCCAAGAGCCGTGCAAAATATGGCGCTCGATGATTTAGGATAATCGCAATTCACTTTAACTCCAAATGGAAACAATCATATACCCTTCATACCCGACGCCGCCGTGCGCTGATGACTTCTGAATCAAAGCCGCCCCAACTCAGCTCCGCATTCAAACGCCCGAATTCGATCTTGGGGCAGCGGTCCATCACCACCTCCAGCCCGGCTGCGCGGGCCAGCGTCGCCGCTTCATCGTTGACCACGCCAAGCTGCATCCAGACGATGCGGATACCCTTTTCCTCGGCCAGCGCAACGGCCTCCTGCGTCACGCCCAACGCGGCCTCCGAATTGCGAAAAACATCGACCATCTCGAATGGTCCCGGCACATCGGACAATGCCCCATAGACCGTCTCACCCAAGATTTCCTGCCCCGCCAACCCCGGATTGACCGGGATGACGCGATACCCCTTCTGTTGCAGGTACTTCATCGCGAAGAAGCTGGGCCGCTGCCACTTCGCCGACGCCCCCACCATCGCGATGGTGTTGACCGACCTCAGGATGCGCAAGAGATCAGTATTGGAATAGGTTTCAGTCATGGCACTTTGCTCCCCGGCATAGGAGCGATAGATTGGCGTGAAATCACAACCGGAACAACCCCATGCCCCTCTCCCGCGATTCCCTAACCAATGACAGCTTCAAGCAAGCGATGCTAGACGAAGCCCCCGGCGAGATGACGCTCATGGATGAGGCGGCGTTCGAGGCATCGCGGCAGGCTATTCTGCAGCGGGCGCGCGAGGCGGGCGAGTTATGGGTCTTCGGCTACGGCTCGCTGATCTGGAACCCCATCGTGGAGGTCGACGCGCGCCGCACCGCCCGCCTACCTGGCCATTCGCGGCGCTTCTGCGTCTGGGCGCCCATTGGGCGGGGCAGCCCGGAGCGGCCTGGCCTGTGGCTGGCGCTCGACGAGGGGGGCGAAGGCTGCGAGGGCGTGGCCCTGCGTATCCCGGCAGAGAAATGGGATGCGGAAACGCTGATCCTATGGCGGCGAGAGATGATATCAGGTGTCTATCGCCCCGCATGGCTAACGCTGGAGACGGATGAGGGGTCGCTCCCTTGTTGCGTTTTCCTGTCGAACCCAGCCCATGACCGTTATCAGGCCGAAATCGGTCATGCCGAAAAGGTCGATGCCATCGCCCATGCGGCAGGCTCCCTTGGTCCCTGCCGCGACTACCTCTACGATCTGGCCACCGGTCTACGCGACCATAATCAGGGCGATACCTATATTGACCGGCTGGAGCGGGATGTGCGCGCCGTGGCAGGAGACGCTTAAATGCCCGAACTGCCCGAAGTCGAAACTGTCCGGCGTGGCCTTGCCCCTGTGCTGGAGGGGCGGAGTATCGTTAAGGCAATCCAGAACCGCCCTGATTTGCGCTGGCCTTTACCGGATCGTTTCGCCGAGCGCCTGACCGGGCGGCGCATCCTGTCGCTGGGGCGGCGGGCGAAATATCTGACCGTTGATCTCGACGGCGACGAGCCAGAAACGGTGCTGATTCACTTAGGTATGTCGGGTCGCCTGCTCCTCAACGGCATCGGTGAAGGCGCGCGCGAGGGTGCACAGTTCCACTATGCTACCGTCGTGGGCGAGGCGGCGCGCAAACACGACCATGTTATCCTCGATCTCGGCGACGGGATCAGCCTTGTCTATAATGATGCCCGCCGCTTCGGCTCGATGGATCTGTGGCCGACCGCCACCCTCGCCGATCACCCTTCGCTCGCCTCTCTTGGCCCGGAGCCATTATCGAATGCCTTTAACGGTGAAACGCTGACGACGGCGCTGGCGGGGCGCAAGACTTCCATCAAGGCCGCTCTGCTCGACCAGAGCCGGGTTGCGGGCCTCGGCAATATCTACGTCTGCGAGGCGCTCTACCGCGCGAAGATATCACCCCTGCGCGAGGCGCGCAGCCTATCGACCCGCGACTGCCAGCGCCTAACCGGCACGATCCGCGACGTGCTGACCGAAGCCATCGAAGCGGGCGGCTCTTCCTTGCGCGATTTCCACGGCGCAGGGGGCGAGTTGGGCTATTTCCAGCATCGATTCTCGGTCTATGATCGTGAAGGCGATATCTGTGGTGCGCCCAAATGTATCACCGAGATCGAGCGCATCGTGCAGGGTGGCCGCTCCACATTCCATTGCCCGACGTGCCAGAAATGAGGTGCCAGAGATGACCTTTTCCGTAACAGGCCGCTGCGCGCGAACCGGCATGGTCGGCGTCGCAATGACCACCTCATCCATCGCCGTCGGCTCACGCTGTCCCCATGCCCGTGCGGGGGTAGGGGCCGTGTCGACTCAGAACGTCACCGACCCCCGCCTTGCTCCTCTCGTTCTGGATGCGATGGAGGCGGGTCAGGACGCCGCCACCGCCATCGCGCGCGTGACGACGGGCCGCGAACATATCGACTGGCGACAACTCACAGCGGTTGATCGGCACGGGAACACAGCTCATTTCAGCGGCGGACAAATCTTGGGCGTCCATGGCGTGTCGCAGGGGGCGGACTGCATCGCCGCCGGAAATATGCTCGCTTCCGAATCGGTGGTCGAGGCGATGACCGCACGATTTGCCGCGAACCCCGACGCCCACCTCGCCGAGCGCCTGCTCAGCGCGGTCGAAGCGGGCATCGCGGCGGGGGGCGAGGCTGGGCCGGTCCATTCCGCCGCCCTGCGCGTGGCCGATACGATGCCGTTCCCGCTGGTCGATCTGCGCGTCGATTGGGAGGATGATGGCCCAGTTATCAAGCTGCGCGCTCTATGGACCGCCTACGAGCCTCAGATGCTCGACTACCTCAACCGCGCCATCGACCCGCAAGCCGCCCCCAGTTACGGCGTTGCGGGCGATCCTTAGCGCCGCGTTGCGCTTTAGCCCCGCTTGGGCTAGATACCGCCACTCTCAGGGGCGACCGAGGAAGACCATCCATGGCATTCGAGACCATCACCGTCGAAACGCGCGGTAATGTTGGCGTTATCACGCTGGACCGGCCCGAGGCGCTGAATGCGCTCAACGCGGCATTGATCAGCGAACTGGGCACGGCGGTAGGCCGATTCGAAGGCGACGCAAATGTCGGTGCAATCGTCATCACCGGTTCTGAGAAAGCCTTCGCCGCCGGGGCCGATATCAAGGAAATGGCCGAGAAAACCTACCCTCAGACCATGCTGGACGATTTCATCGGTGGTGACTGGGAGGCCGTGGGCCGCGCCCGCAAACCCGTCATCGCCGCCGTTTCTGGCTATGCCTTGGGGGGCGGGTGCGAGTTGGCGATGTCCTGTGATTTCATTCTCGCAACCGAAAGCGCGCGATTCGGACTGCCGGAAATCACGCTTGGCGTCATCCCCGGAGCGGGCGGAACCCAGCGTCTCGTGCGCGCCGTGGGTAAGGCCAAGGCGATGGAAATGATTCTTTCGGGCCGCTTCATGGCCGCAGAGGAAGCCGAACGCGCCGGATTGGTAAGCCGAATCATCCCCGAGGCGGAGTTGGAAGACGAAGCTGTAAAGGTCGGCCAAAAGATTGCCGACATGTCACTTCCCGCCGTTATTCTCGCTAAATCCGCCGTGGACCGGGCCTTCGAGACAACCCTATCCGAAGGAATGCGCTACGAGCGCGACGTTTTCTATTCCCTGTTCGCAACCGAAGACCAAAAAGAAGGCATGGCTGCCTTCGTTGAAAAGCGGCAAGCGCGGTTCCGCGACCGTTGATCCAAAGCGACAAGTCGGTTGACGCGAGGCATCGCCCCCGTGTAATAGCCGCGCTTCATATCGATAACACTCAGTACGAAAGCGATTCATGGCCAATTCGCCCCAAGCCCGCAAACGGATTCGGCAGACCGCCCGTCGCACCGAAGTCAACAAATCCCGCCGCACGCGGATGCGTAACTTTATCCGCCGCGTCGAGGAGGCCATCGCTTCCGGTGATGCCGATGCCGCACGCGACGCGCTGAAGGCTGCACAGCCTGAGATCATGCGCAGTGCGAACAAGGGCATCGTTCATAAGAACACCGCAAGCCGCAAGATTTCGCGCCTATCAAACCGGATCAAGGCACTCTCTGCCTAAGGCGAATTGCGATTGTCCTGAATCATTAAGCGCCATATTTCACGCAATGCTTGGTGCGAGATATGGCTCAGGGTCATCGCAAATCCTTATAAATCTAGAAAATTCAGCGAGATAAACTAGGGTTTTTGCTAGTTTATCATAAAGAGCCATGTAACCGGCATCTTTGGTGAGGGTTTGGCGTGCTGGATTGCTTTAAGTTAAGAATTGCAACCGCCGCTTCGGAAATAATCCGGGCGGCGGTTTTTTTAATGCTTTCTGCGTCAACTTATTTTTTGCACGGATTCACAATTTCATAGTCTTGCCCGACCTATTACGAAGAGGTTAATCTGACTCAAGCTAGAAGTGATTCAGTGATTGGTAGAACCACAGACACACTTGTTTGGTGTATTCTGTTATTGCTTAGGTTGAGTGATAATATTGTTCTATTTTAACACGTTACATTTGGGGAAACACGATATCTAGTGGTGTTTTTAGTTGCTGATATTGACACGTCAACATAGTGCCAAGCCACACGGTACTGAAAGAAAACATATTTCGGGGGCGACGCAGTGATAGAGCGCGGAGATGCGGAGCGAACTTGGGATGAGATTCGCAATACATTTAGGGGCGAGATTGGGGAAGCAAGCTATCAAAGCTGGATCGGCGTCCTGACCCTCGACACCATCGAAAAAGACATAATCCATCTCGCCGCACCCAATCGTTTTATCTGTGAGCGGGTTTCGGGTCGCTTCGGCCCTCGCCTTCAGGAATTGTGGAAATCCCGCACACCCTACGTTCGTAGCATTGGTTTCGTGGTCCGCACGGGTGAGGGCGTCGCCTCGGCTCCAATCGCGGTGGCGGCGAATGATTCGACCGCGACTACGCCCCGCCTGCAACTCAGCGCCGATGATTCTCAACCAGCGGGCGGCCATGTGCCCACCAGCCATACCCTCGATAAACGATATCGCTTCGACAGCTTCGTCGTCGGGCAATCGAATGAATTGGCAAATGCCGCCGCGCGCCGGGTTGCCGAGTCTGATTCTCCCGCCGCTGCTTTCAACCCACTGTTCCTCTATGGCGGAGTGGGCTTGGGCAAGACCCATCTGATGCATGCGATTGCTTGGGAGGCTCAGGAGCGAAACCCAGATCGCCGGGTTCTCTACCTGACGGCGGAAAAGTTCATGCATCGTTTTGTCAGTGCCCTGCGCTACAAGGATACTTTCGCCTTCAAGGAAGAATTTCGCTCGGTCGACCTGCTGCTTGTCGATGATTTTCAGTTCATCGCGGGCAAATCCTCGACCCAAGAAGAATTCTTCCACACATTCAACGCCTTGATTGACGGCAATCGCCAGATCATTATCTCCGCCGACCGCTCCCCCAACGATCTCGAAGGCGTCGAGGAACGAATCAAATCGCGCCTTAATTGGGGGTTGGTTGCCGATATCGGCCCGACCGATTATGAGTTGCGTCTTGGCATCCTTCAATCAAAAGTAGAAGAAGCTGCCGCATTCAACCCTGGCCTCACAGTCGAGCCGAAAGTCTTGGAATTCGTCGCCCACCGCGTCAGCGCGAATGCCCGTGTGTTGGAGGGGGCGCTGAACCGGCTGGTGGCCCATGCGACCCTTGTGGGGCGGCCTGTGACCCTCGATATGGCGCATGAGACGCTGGGCGATCTGGTCCGTGCCTTTGATCGCCGCCTGACCATTGATGAGATCCAGCGCAAAGTGGCCGAGCATTACAACATTCGCCTGTCGGATATGCTCTCCCCCCGCCGTGCCCGCGCCATCGCCCGCCCACGTCAGATTGCCATGTTCCTGTGTAAGGAGCTGACCGACAAATCGCTGCCCGATATAGGTCGCAAATTCGGAGGCCGCGACCACACCACCATCATGCATGGTATCAAGCGAATCGCCCAGCTATCCGACGAAGATGCCAGCCTACGCGAAGACGTCGCCGTCCTGCGCCGCTCGCTGGAATATTGAATCTGCCGGTCCACCGGACCGACAGACGGTTCTGTCTCACCCTTTCTTCAGGCAACGCCTCCCCAGCAATTCCGCGATCTGCACCGCGTTCAGCGCCGCACCTTTGCGCAGGTTATCGCTCACGCACCATAGGTTGATGGCATTGTCGCGGGTTTGGTCATCGCGGATGCGGCTGACATAGGTGGCAAAATCGCCCACGCAGTCCACCGGCGTGATATACCCCCCATCCTCGCGCGTATCGACCACCAGAATCCCCGGCGACTGGCGCAGAATATCGCGCGCTTCATCCGCTTCCAGCGGTTGCTCGAACTCGATATTGATCGATTCGGCATGGCCAACAAAGACCGGCACCCGCACACAAGTCGCGGAAACCTTGATCTTTGGATCGACGATTTTCTTCGTCTCGACCACCATCTTCCACTCTTCCTTGGTGGAGCCGTCCTCCATGAACACATCGATATGGGGAATGACGTTGAAGGCGATCTGTTTTGGATAGACCTTCGGCTCGACCTCCTGACCCGGTACGAAAACGCCCTTGGTCTGGTTCCACAATTCGTCCATCGCCTCCTTGCCGGAGCCGGAAACCGATTGATAGGTCGAGACAACCACCCGCGAAATCGTCGCCCGGTCATGCAGCGGCTTCAGTGCCACCACCATCTGCGCAGTTGAACAATTCGGATTCGCAATGATGTTCTTCTTTGCATAATCGTCGATGGCATCCGGGTTCACCTCCGGCACGATCAACGGCACATCGGGGTCGTAGCGGTAGAGTGAAGAGTTGTCGATTACCACGCAGCCAGCCTTTGCCGCCTTGGGTGCATAGGTCTTCGACCCATCGGAACCGATGGCAAACAGCGCAATATCCCATCCCGTGAAGTCGAACCGTTCAAGGTCTTGGACCTTCAGTTCATCATCCCCGAACGTCACCGTTGTCCCGGCGGAGCGGCGCGACGCCAGCGCGGCCACCTCCGTCGCGGGGAATTCCCGCTCGAAAAGGATGTTCAGCAATTCGCGGCCCACATTACCCGTGGCCCCAACGACGGCGACGCGGTAGCCCATCGCGCATACTCCGGTATAAAAGGTTGAAAACGCGCTATCCCTAGCCGATTGCCGGGGTCGTGCAAATCTATTTACGCAGCACGAATTGCCCCCCGAAAGCGGGAGAGGTACAGAATTCAGCAAACAACGAGGCGGATCACGGCGGTGCGCGCATTGATGCCGCGTGCAGGGCTTGCAACGCAAACTCATGGCAATCGGCCAGAATCCCGTCGATTTCCCGTCGATCCCATGCCCCGTAGGGCCGCGACCGATACCCCGGCGGACGCCCCGGTCGCATCACCCGTAGGAATTTCGCCTTTCGTCGTGCGAGCAAGCGAGCCAATCGTAATGCTTGACGATCCAGACCGTTCAGCGCCCCTAGAACCGCATTCATCCGGGCGCAAATCCTGTTCGCATTGATCAGATCGTCGGGCTTGGGATTAAAACGCCCCGGAATCGGGTCCATCACATCATCAAAGCCCCGGATCGACGGGCCATAGCCCGGCACGGTCTTTTGTGGCGGAGGCCCAACCCGTTTGCGCGGATCGAAGAGCGGAAAGACCGGCGCGCGCGCGCCCTCTCCACGCGGAATCGCACCCGCCGGAGCCGACCGCCCTTTACGCGGCACAACGACGATATCGGCGGCAAGAATCGCAATCAGCCGCCGTGTCGCCGCCTCCACCGGACGCAGCATATCAAGAATCACCAGATGTACATGCCTCGGCAACCGCTCGACTGCACCTCCGAGCCAAACGCCCGCCATCGCAAACAACCCCGCCACAATGCGCAGCAAGTGCTTTCGATTGATGTCGACCGCCGGGTTCCGTTCCATGTCATCCTTCAAGACAAAAACAAATCACGAACATTGAGGCTGATTTCCACCCCCTTTGTCAACACCGCGCGCTGCTTTCGCATCGAAATCTAAGTGGCTCCAGGTGGGTCGCTCCATCGATCCAGTAGCAAAATCTACTGGACGCGCGCGCCACTCCATGCCTCATTACAGCACATATTTTCCGGGGGGGAACCACACCATGCTAAAGACGCCATATCTCTTGTTTCTGGGCGATGCGAAGGACGATCTGGCCGCAAAGGTCGCTCAGGGTATCCGCGACTGGCGGCCCGAAAACGCGGTGGGACAGATGCGCCTGCCCGGCTGCGCCGCTGATCTTGGCATCCCCGATATGACGATTGCCGAATCGATGGAAAAGGGCGCGCGTACGCTGGTCGTCGGTGTCGCCAACCGGGGCGGCTTCATCGCCGATGAGTGGATTGATGTGCTGGAGGGCGCGCTGGAGGCGGGCATGGACCTCGCCGCCGGTCTGCATAACAAGCTCGCCGATGTCCCCCGTCTTGCGGAGGCCGCAAAACGCTTGGGCCGCGACCTGCATGATGTCCGCCACCCTACCGACAGCTATCCCGTCGGCAGCGGTGCAAAACGCCCCGGCAAGCGCCTCCTGCCCGTTGGCACCGATTGCTCCTGTGGCAAAATGTATACGGCATTGGCCATCGAAAAGGAGATGCGCGCACGCGGCTGGAAAGCCGATTTCCGCGCCACGGGCCAGACCGGCATCCTCATCACGGGTCAGGGCGTCAGCATCGATGCCGTTGTCTCCGATTTCATCGCCGGGGCCGTCGAGACGCTGGCCCCCGCCAATGATCCCGACCATTGGGATTTGGTCGAGGGCCAAGGCTCGCTCTGCCACCCCGCCTATGCCGGGGTCACGCTGGGCCTGATCCACGGCGCACAGGCCGACGCGCTGGTCCTTTGCCACGAACCGACCCGCACCCATATGCGCGCCCTGCCCGATTATCCGGTGCCCGACATGCAAACGATCATCGATCTCGCCCTCCCCCATGCGAGGCTCACCAACCCCGACGCAAAATTCGTCGGCGTAGCCGTCAACACCGCCAAACTCGACGACGCAGCGGCGGAACGCTTCCTGAAAGAAACCGAAGACCGCTTCGGCTTGCCGACCGTCGATCCGGTAAGAACGGGCGTAGGGCGGATTGTTGACGGGCTTTCTTAAAGGAGCCGCGTAGCGGCGACACGCGCCCGACCCGCCCCCAGGGCGGGCGCGTTCCGCTCCCGCCCTCGATTCGGGCGCTTGCTCTTCAATGGAGGGGGACCACAGGAGCGCAGCCCCATGCCCGTCACCCTCACCGCCACCGCTGAAACCTTCCCCATGGACGGCGTCTTCACCATCTCGCGGGGTAGCCGCACTGAGGCGGTTGTTGTCACGGTCACGGCCACCGATGGCGCGCATACTGGCCATGGCGAATGCGTCCCCTATGCCCGCTACGGCGAAACGGTCGAAAGCGTGCTGGCACAGATCGCCAATGCTGGCCCGATGCAGACCCCCCGCGATGCGCAATCCATGCCCGCCGGGGCCGCCCGCAATGCCGTCGATTGTGCCCTGTGGGACTTGGAGGCCAAGCGCAGCGGCGAGCCGGTCCACGCTCTCCTTGGCCTGCCCACCCCCGGCCCCATCGTCACCGCCTATACTCTGTCGCTGGGCGAGCCAGACGCCATGCGCGCCAAAGCCGCTGAACACGCCCACCGCCCCCTCCTGAAAATCAAACTCGGCGGAGAGGGCGACCTCGCCCGCCTGCGCGCCGTCCGCGAGGGCGCGCCCGATGTCACCCTCATCATCGACGCCAACGAGGGCTGGACTCCCGACAGCTATGCGGCCCTCGCCCCTGAACTCCTCGCCCTTGGCGTAGCGATGGTCGAGCAACCCCTCCCCGCATCGGATGATGAAGCCCTACGTGGCATGGACCGCCCCCTCCCCGTCTGCGCTGACGAAGCCTGCCACGACCGCGCATCACTCCCCGCCTTGCAGGGCAAATACGACATGATCAACATCAAGCTCGACAAGACCGGCGGCCTCACCGAAGCCCTTGCCCTGCGCGATGCCGCCGTCGAGATGGGCTTTCAGGTCATGGTCGGCTGCATGGTCGGCACCTCGCTCGCCATGGCCCCGGCGGTGCTGGTGGCCCAAGGCACAGAAGTCATCGACCTCGACGGCCCGCTCCTCCTAGCCAAAGACCGCGCCACCCCCCTCACCTATCAAGGCAGCACCATCCTACCCCCCAACCCCGCACTTTGGGGCTAAAGCGCATTGCGATTATCCTGAATCATCAAGCGCCATATTTTGCGCGGCTGTTGGCGTAAAATATGGCTCAGGTGTTTTTGCTACCGAATACAATTCACTGAATTGATGCGTGAACAAAAATCAGGTCCATCCTTTACTGGCATTCCAACTGTACGATTAGGAAAGCCGCCTGTATTGCGCCTTTTCCATGGTGGTCTGAAACATCCAAATACAGCACGATTGATGAAGTTCCCTGAAACAGCGCCATGACCTTCTGTATGGTTGCAAGCTCCGTAAACCATTTTATGAAATTGCCCCTTCATACGGCAAGATTCCGCACTGAGTATAGATGGCGCAGTCGTTTCGTAGTTAGGGGGAACATGCTCTAACCCTTGCCCCGTGAAAGTAACCACGCCTTCGTATGGATAGCCTCGTTGTGGAAATTGGGAAGGGCCCACACAGGCTGAAATAACCTGAATCGGGTACGGACAACGATTTATGTATCGGTTCTGATTATGGCTGACGATGAGACATGAGTTTGCCGCCAAAGAATTGTCTTGTTGCCAATCGTCGGGTTGATTTTTTGAAGGAGGGGATTTGAGAAATCCGAGCTCCGCTGCGGTTTGTTGAGCGTTCTGTCTTGAAAGGCGGGGTACGCGGTCGCATTGACTCCCAGTTATTGCGCAGTCACATAAAATCTCATTCGTAGCGCGGAATCCATTTACCCAAACGCCCTCATAACCGGGGCCTTTAGCATTGTATAGAACTTTATCCCGTGCATCTCCGAAAGAAATACACACCCTGAGTGCTTCTGAAATATCTTGGATGCTAGTGGATTTTTGGTAAGTCGTCGGCTGATTATTTGAGTCTGGCGCAGCGAACGATGGGGAAGACTGCGCAGCAGTATGTGATGTAGAACCGTAGGTGGGTTGCTGATAACTGGGCGTCTGATGGGCTGGTTGTTGATAGACTGAGGTCGTTGGCAGCTGCTTGTAAGCTGGCGGTCTATATGCAGGGTTTTCCTGAAACTTCCCCCAGCAATCGTGAAAGTCATAGTCATCGAGTCCCCGACAAACACGCCTCACTTCTTCTAATGATGGCTCTTGATGCTGATCGGTAGAATTAGGGGAGCCATCATCAAAGTTGAAATAAATAATTCCATTTTTGACCGTATGATTTGAGCTATCACTGGGCAAAGGTGGAGCTGGCCGCATGTAAGCGGGCTGCTCATATGTTGGTGGCGTGGTCGATTGATAATTTTGTAATTGTGTTTGTTGTACAGGCTGCTGATAGTTTGGTGTCTGATATGTCGGCTGGGTATAAGTTGGAGTCGGAGATTGATAAGTCGGTGGTCGATACTCTGGATTTTTTTTGAGATTTTCCCAACAAGCAATGAAATCATCGTCTTTTAACCCAAGACAAGTTTGCCTCGCTTCATTATAAGATGCCCGTTGATAGCTGCTTGGTGGTTGCGAATATGCAGAAGATACGATTAGCATCGCTGCTAAATTAACGCTCGATATAAGCCAAGTCTTCATTTGGGCATCTCCCCCACCAAACTTCCTGATCTTTATTGGTTACGGTTACACACTGGGTAGATTCAGGTTTATCGCAAATGGCTATGCAGCGATCAGGTTAAACCTAAAGCAGCGTCCAGAACGCATTCTTGCGGGGGTGGTCGCGTTTGAGGGATGCGGTGAATTCCTCGTGAGAGGGCAAATCGTCATAATCCTCAATGACATGGGCGAGGCTGGCACATTCAGTTAGGTGCCGGGCGGCGTGTTTGTAACGCTTTAACTTCGCGCCGATCAGGGTATCGAGGATCAGCGCGCGTAGCAAAACCGTCGCGGCGAGAGGGTACTTCCCGGCAAGGGCTTGGGCGATATCGGGTAGTAGATGCCATAGATTGCCGTCCCAGTCTCCGCGTTTGGCCAACACAAGATCAGCGGCCCGTCGCAGGTCTGGCCATGCAATTAGAAAAGCCAGTGCCGAATGGATATTCGAGTGGGAGCGCGCAATCTCCAGCGCCCGTTCCTCCGCCTCGACATCCTCGAAATCTGGCAGGCATTTGAGATGCGCGCGCAAGTGTTCGGCGCTCAGGGTTTGCTCAAAATACTGCCAGCGTTGTGCCTGCGCCTCGTCCGTGCGTTTCAGCGCGTCGAGCACCGCAATGCGCGCATTGGTCCATTCTTTCGCACGGTATTGAGAGGCATCACTGCTGAATTCGACACTGTCGAGTGCTTGCATCGCGTCATCGGCCCGCCCGGCATCCAGCAGACGGACGGCAATTTCGGCAGCGATATTTGGCACGGCCCTAACTTCGGGGTCGATCTCCGCGATGAAGGCATCGACATCGCCTTGGGCATCGGCGACTGTCTGAAGCAGGTATTTCACGGTGCGGGTTCGCGAACTATGCTGAAAGTCATCTTCGTAGATTGCCCCGCTCGAACTCCACCCAATCTTGCGCCCGGATTTCGGTTTTGGCGGGTTGGCGGCAAGCTCATCCTGCGCCGCAAGCGCCCGTTCCTTCAACCGCGCCAACCCGGTTTTACCTAAAGCCTGCGTCATATGGTCGATGAGGCCGTCATACTCGGCGTAATCATTACCTTCAAACAGGGCGTTAAACACCTGATCCGCCAGAGTGCTCGGATCGGGGTTCGCGGCATCAGCCAATTGCCCAAGGGCCACACAGCCATTCCAGAAAACATCGCCGATACTGCCATTGCTGTCATCGGCACGGTTATAAATCGACTCGGCCAGATCCATGAACCGCCACATTAGCTCCAGCGCGGTAGCGGGGTCAGAGGGCGCAATCTTCTCGGTGATCATGCGGCGCTGCTGATCGAGATCCTTCACCAGCGCGTGTTGCTTGTGCCAATCGACAAATGATGTCGAGCGTTTGATTGTTGCAATGCGTTTGCGCACTTCTGCTGCGAGAGCTTCTCCCCCGGCATCTTCCAGCAAGGCAGCGCGGGCCTGTCGCTTCAGCGCGGCATTGCCGGTCGCAAGCTCCATCACAAGGCTGGCAAGCCGTTCGGCCCCAAGGGCGCATAGGTTTTTTTCGTTAAGCGTGGTCTTTGCCGCCATATCCGTCAGCCTTTTTTGGGTGCTCCGAACAAGTTGATCAGATTTTCCTGTGCGCGGGCAAGCCCATCTTCGGTCAATGCAAGTGATTTTGCCTTGCCCACCGGATCATGGATCAAACCCTTGTCGTATAGCCGGTCGGTGATGCTCCAATCGATGCCCTTCCAAACGCGGTTGCCGTCATGGAGCGTCAGGATCAACAGCGCCAAAGCCGCATCATCTATCTTATCCGTGTCGAAATCCATGTCTCCCCCACGCTTAAAGCGAATTGCGCAAACGTTGATCCATAAAGCATCAGGTTTCACGCGAATCTTGGCGGGAAACATGGCTCAGGTTTATCACACATGGCTAATAATGGCCTCTCCCACACGATAATTGCCGCTCTGCCCGCCCCGGATCAACCTTCCCGTGGTCCGCGTATTGATATGCATGGCAAAGCCGCATGGCTGGTGTGATACTACTGCGAAGATAAAGACGGCACGCTACGGCGTCTGGGCACCCTGTCGATTGAGGGGCACCGTATAGACCGATGTGGTCGCCGTGATGAACAATCGGTGCTTGCTACGACCGCCAAAACAGAGGTTCGAGACCAATTCAGGCACAAATATCTTGTCTAAAGCGAATTGCGATTATCCTGAATCATCAAGCGCCATATTTTGCGCGGCTCTTGGCGCAAAATATGGCTCAGGTTTATCGCAAATGGCTATAGAAGCGTTCCACCCGGCTCGATGCAATGCACACCATCTGCCGCCGATGACCAGATGTTGCCGTCGGTGTCGCAGCGAAAACCATCCGACTTACCCGGACTAATGACATGAAAGATTTCGCCACCCGTAAGCGTACCGCCTTACCCTACGTCGAATACATTGCGCCTTGCGCGGCGCGTCTTGGTATGTGCGGGCGATGGGTGGTACCGACTCCCTGAATTGAACAGGGGACCTCTAGATCCACAATCTAGCGCTCTAACCAACTGAGCTAAGTCGGCAC
>CALFVD010000209.1 GCA_937928005.1 uncultured Neomegalonema sp.
TTCTGCGTATGCTCGCAGCCCAAGAAGTGCCCGCCGGGACCAACCTCGGCAATCGCGCCCATTGCTTGGGCCTCTTCGCTGACATCGACGCCTTTGGCGAAGCTGTGCATCATACCGAGTTGATCGCAGTCCATGACGAACTTCTCATACGACGAGACCAACCCGCCCTCCATCCATCCCGCGGCGTGGAGCATAAAGTTCACGCCTCCCATGACGGCAGGGATGATCGTCGCGTTGCTCTCATAGGCCGCTTGCGCGTCGGGCGCCTTCGATCCGCACAGCGCGCCACCCGAACGGAACGGCAGACCCGTGCGTCGGGCAAGCTGTGCCGCGCCGTACAGAACCAGCGCAGGTTCCGGTGTCCCGAACGTGGGCGCGCCCGTCTGCATCGAAATATTCGCGGCAAAAGTGCCGAAAATCACCGGTGCGCCGGGGCGAACAAGCTGCGTAAACGCTGCGCCCGCGAGCACTTCGCACAGAACCTGCGTCAGAGTTCCCGTTACTGTCACCGGCGACATGGCCCCCGCCAAAATGAACGGCGAAACGATGCAGGCCTGATTATTCGTCGCATAGACTTCCAACGCACCGAGCATGGTGCCGTCCAGCGTCATCGGCGAGTTACAATTGATCAGCGACGTCATCACCGTGTTGTTCTCAACGAACTCATCGCCGAACACGATCTTCGCCATATTGATCGAATCCTGCGCATTCTTGGGGTCTGTGACCGACCCCATGAACGGTTTGTCGCTGTATTTCAGATGTGCGTAGATCATGTCGAGGTGACGCTTGTTCACCGCGATATCGCATGGCTCACAGATCGTCCCGCCCGAATGGTGCAGATAGGGCGTCATATAGGTTAGCTTGACGAAATTATTGAAGTCCTCGATGGTCGCATACCGCCGCCCATTGTCCAGATCCGAGACGAAGGGCGGGCCATAGACGGGCGCGAACACCGTCGTATTGCCGCCGATATGCACATTACGCTCAGGATTGCGCGCGTGCTGCGTATATTCCGCCGGACAGGTCTTGAGCAGCTCGCGCAGCATCCCTTTTGGAAAGCGCACCCGCTCCTGCTCGCGGTCGACCATCGCCCCGGCTTTTTCCCAAAGATCAAGGGCGCGCGGGTAATCACGAAAGCCAATGCCGATCTCTTCGAGGATCGTCTCGGCATTGGCTTGGATGAGGTCCAGCCCTGCCTCGTCCAGCACCTCAAAGGGTGGCATCGTCCGCTCGATGGGCGGCATCTGAAACTGCTTGGGGTTCTGGCGCGCATTACGACGGGCAGCGGCCCCACCGGAGGCACCCCCCCGACTACGGCGTGTCCTGCCCTGCTCCTCGACGGCTCCGTCCATGATCATATCTCCGCTGGATATCGTTTGCGCCAGTTTAGGGGCGCAAACGAACGAAACATGCGCCGATTTCGTCCTTCGATGCGCCATCCGCGACGCCGTGGCATTGCTGGGACTGGACAGCGCGGCGCATCGGCTTTACGCGACGGGTTCACCGATCCGGGAGATATCTCATGGCCGACCCCCACGCCGAACGCATCCTCATCATCGATTTTGGCTCTCAGGTAACGCAGCTCATCGCCCGCCGCATCCGCGAGGCGGGGGTGTTTTGCGAGATCAAGCCGTTCAATGCCTTGGGCGATGCGGTCGAGGGCGATGACCTGAAGGGCATCATCCTGTCCGGCGGCCCCAACAGCGTCGGCGACGAAGGCAGCCCCCGCGCCCCACAGGCCGTGTTCGAGCGCGGCGTGCCGGTATTGGGCATCTGTTACGGTCAGATGTGCATGGTCGCGCAGCTTGGCGGCGAAGCATCCGGCAGCACAGAGCGCGAATTCGGGCGGGCCTTCGTCACCGTCAAGAACGACTCCCCCCTCTTCGCCGGTCTGGCCTCCCCCGGTGAGACCGAAGAAGTCTGGATGTCCCACGGTGATCGCGTTACCGCCCTGCCCGCCGGGTTCGAGGTCATCGGCTCCTCCCCCAACGCCCCCTTCGCCGCTTTTGCCGATGAGGCCCGCCGTTTCTATGGTGTGATGTTCCACCCCGAAGTCGTCCACACCCCGCGCGGGGCGACGCTACTCGCCAATTTCGTCCACACCATCGCTGGATGCTCTGGCCAATGGACCATGGCCGCCTATCGTGATGAGAAAATCGCCGCCATCCGCGAACAGGTCGGCCCGACAGGCCGCGTTATCTGTGGCCTATCGGGCGGCGTAGACAGCTCCGTCGCCGCCGTCCTGATCCACGAAGCCATCGGCGAGCGCCTCACCTGCGTTTTCGTCGATACTGGCATGATGCGCGCAGGTGAGGCGGATGAGGTCGTCACCCTCTTCCGCGATCACTACAACATCCCGCTGGTCGCCCGCGATGCCTCCGACCTCTTCATCGACGCGCTGGCGGGGATCAGCGACCCCGAAACCAAGCGCAAGACCATTGGTAAACTCTTCATCGACGTGTTTGACGAGGAAGCCACCAATGCGGGCGGTGCCGATTTCCTCGCCCAAGGCACCCTCTACCCCGACGTTATCGAAAGCGTCAGCGCCACGGGCGGCCCCAGCGTCACCATCAAAAGCCACCACAATGTCGGCGGCCTGCCCGAACGCATGAAGATGAGCCTCGTCGAACCCCTGCGCGAATTGTTCAAGGACGAAGTGCGCGCTCTGGGCCGTGAATTGGGCCTGCCCCACAGCTTCGTGGGCCGCCACCCCTTCCCCGGTCCCGGCCTCGCCATCCGCCTGCCCGGCGACATCACCCGCGAAAAGCTCGACATCCTGCGCGCCGCCGACACGATCTATCTGGATGAAATCCGCAAGGCCGACCTCTACGACACGATCTGGCAGGCTTTCGCCGTCCTCCTACCCGTCAAGACGGTCGGCGTGATGGGCGACGGGCGCACCTACGACCACGTATGCGCCCTGCGTGCCGTCACCTCAACCGATGGTATGACGGCGGATTACTTCCCCTTCCCCCATGATTTTCTCGGGCGGGTCGCCACCCGCATCATTAACGAAGTCAACGGCATCAACCGCGTCGTCTATGACATCACCTCAAAGCCTCCGGGCACCATCGAGTGGGAATAGACGGATAGACGCTTTTGCATTAGATTGAAGGCTATGGACGGCATGAAAGACATCGCGAAGGACGAAACACTCTATGAGCGTGATTTCGCCGAATGGTGCGCGCAGCAATGTGCAGTGCTGGACGAGCCTCACCTTGGCACCCCCGACTGGGCAAACATCCGCGAGGAGATTGAAGGTTTGGCTGCGCGCGACCGCAAAGAACTCCAGAACCGCATCATCAGAGTAATTGAGCACATGCTCAAGATGGATCATTCCAGAGCAACCGATCCGATACGTGGCTGGCAAGAAAGTATTTGGAGTCAGCAAGTCAAGATCGAAGTACTGCTTGATCAAAGCCCTAGCCTACGCCAACATATTGATGGAATGATTGCATGGGGATATTCTCGCGCCGTCAAGAACACGATTAGATCTCTGGAAACCTATGAAGCAGAACATTCTGCGGAAATCATCGCCAAAATACCGGAGACATGCCCCTATGACATAGGCAAAATCCTAGGCGATGACATCTCGACAGATTGACTTTTTATCGACAATAATTTCGAGCAACCAAGCACATAGGATAGACGATCATGATCTCATGGATGGCATGGACATGGCCGACAGCGGCCTTCTTTCTCTTCGTCTTCGCGTCCATCGCGTTCATGGGCTTCCTAGAATACCGCGCCCCCGGTGGCGCGCCGCGTGATGGGGTGCTGGGCCTGCACACGACACGCGGAGATCGCCTCTTCATCACCCTGCTCGGCTCGGCCTTCATCATGCTCGGCTGGCTGGGCTTGATGAGCACGCCGCTCTGGGGTGGTCTGGCGATTTCGCTGGCGTGGGGCGCATTCATTTTCTGGAAGGCGTAACGCGCGTTTTTGATCCAGATCAAAGCGGATCAAACGCGACCGCGACATTCTGACCGCTCAAATGGAGGCCAGAATGTACAATTTCTACAAACCGCCCACCCGCCGTTGCACCGAAATCGGGGCCAATGTTCAAGTCACGCAGAGCGAGTTAAGCTGCCGCGAACAGCATGGCTGCGACCAGTATTCCTGTCCTCTTGCCGCAGAATTTATGCCCGAACCCATTGATTTCATGGCCGCAGCCGCGCGCCTGCAATCACAGTCATCATAACGGCTCGATATCGCCCCGCGCCTGCTCCTCATTGAACCGCGCTTGAAAATCATCGAACGTACCGCCCGCGATTGCTGCGCGGATATCTTCCATGACCCGCTGATAATAGCGCAGGTTATGCCAAGTCAGTAGCATCGACGCGATAATCTCCTGCGCCCGGTGAACATGGTGTAAGTAAGCGCGGCTGTAATCGGTGCAGCACGGGCAATCGCAGGTCTCGTCCAGCGGGCGCGTATCCTCGGCATGGCGCGCATTGCGGATATTGACCGGACCGCGCGGCGTGAAACCCTGTCCTGTCCGCCCTGACCGGCTGGGCATCACGCAGTCGAACATGTCGATGCCCCGCGCGACCGCCCCCACGATATCCCCCGGCTTGCCGACCCCCATCAGATAGCGAGGCCGGTCGGTCGGCAGGTGATCGACACAATGGTCAAGGGTGCCGAACATCATCTCCTGCCCCTCCCCCACGGCCAGCCCGCCGACCGCATAGCCGTCGAACCCGATCTTCTTGAGTGCGTCGGCGCTTTCCTCACGCAAATCAGGATGGACGCCCCCTTGCTGGATGCCAAACAATGCATGGCCGGGCCGCTCGCCAAACGCCGCGCGCGAGCGTTCCGCCCAGCGCATCGACAACCGCATCGACGTTTCCGCCTCGTCGCGGGTACAGGGATAGGGCGTGCATTCGTCGAAGCACATCACGATATCCGACCCAAGCTGGCGCTGAATCTCCATCGAGGTTTCGGGCGACAGCAGGTGCCGCGACCCGTCGATATGCGACGCAAACGTCACGCCCTCTTCCGTCAGTTTGCGCAGCTTTGACAGCGACATCACCTGAAACCCGCCCGAATCCGTCAGGATAGGCCGCTCCCAGTTCATAAACCCATGCAACCCACCCAACCGCTCCATCCGCGCGGCGCCGGGGCGCAGCATCAGGTGATAGGTATTGCCGAGCAGAATATCTGCCCCCGTCTCCCGCACCGATCCGGGCAACATCGCCTTGACCGTCGCGGCGGTTCCCACGGGCATGAAAGCGGGTGTGCGGATATCCCCGCGCGGGGTAGACAATACGCCCGTCCGGGCCTTGCCGTCGGTAGCGTTCAGAATGAAGCGTATATCAGTCATGGGAACGGGATTAGTGTATCAGCCACTCCCCCGCAACCAATCCAGCACATCCTGCGCGCTCTGATCTGGTGGAAAGACCGGATAGAATGCCTTCTTCACAATGCCATCCTCAATCACCAGCGTCATGCGCTTTAACAGTATCTCTTCGCCTGCAACGAAGCGCGGCAGGCCCATCGCATCGGCAAATATCAGCCCGTGATCGCTTAGCAGCAGGTAGGGCAGATGCAACCGCTCTGCCGCCTCACGCTGGTAGTCGGTCGTCTGGGCCGATAGGCCGAACACGCGCCCTGCCCCCGCTTCCAACAATTCGGCGTACATGTCACGAAAGGAGCAAGCCTGCGGCGTACAGCCACGCGCGCCGGGGATATCGTCCCATCCTTCCGGCAGCGCCTTATCGGGCCGTCCAGTCATCGGATAGATAAACAGCACGCTCCGCCCCGATATCGACAAGTCGATGAACGTGCCGTCCGTCGCGGGCAGCACCATAGACGGCACCGCTAGCTCCTCGATTCGCGTGCCCGCCCCGTCGTCTACGGGCGCAGGTAAGGCGCTCCAATCCACTTGCGTCAGGTTCGTTTGGTTGGCCATATTTATCGCTCCCACCGCACCTCACCGAAAAGGGGGTGTTCCGTCTTCCGATTGTCGTTCTGGGATACTATATGGAGCACGAACGTAATCTTCGACCAGGAAACAACCATGAGCACCTTCAAGAACCGCGAAAAAGCCTTTGAGACTAAATACGCCCACGATGCCGAGATGATCTTCAAGGCCGAAGCACGCCGCAACCGGATGCTCGCAGTATGGGTTGGTGATAAAATGGGCATGAGCGACGAGGATGCAAAAGCCTATGGCAGCAAGCTAATCGCCGCCGATCTCAAGGAAGCGGGTGACGACGATGTCCTCGACCACATCATGGCCGATGCTAAGGAGCGGAATGTCACGCTTGATCGCGACGAGCTGAAAGCCAAATCAGCGGAATTACTGGCGGAGGCTAAAGGGCAGATCATCGACGAGGACTGATCCTTGCGCCGCAAGGGCGACCTGCCCTCCAAAATGTGCGAGACCTGTGCCCGGCCTTTCGCATGGAGGAAAAAATGGGAAAAGGTCTGGGACGAGGTGAAATACTGCTCCGAACGGTGTCGCCGAGAGCGTGGACGACGAGAGCAGGACCGGAAGCCATCGGATGACGGGAAAAAAGCTTCGTAACCTCGTCATAATCTGCGGCGATCAACTCGACCATTACAGCATCGCGTTTGATGGTTTTGACCCAGAACGCGATGCGGTTTTGATGACCGAGGCGGCGCATGAGGCCAGCTATGTCTGGCAATCCAAGCGCCGCATCGCCTTCTTCTTCGCCGCCATGCGCCATTTCCGCGATGCCCAGCGGCGCGAGGGCCGCACCGTCCTCTACAATGCGATAGACGACGAAAATCCCCCCGATACGCTGGCAAACGGCCTGAAAGCCGCCATCGCGCAGCACGACCCTGAACACCTGATCGTTGTTCAACCGGGTGATTGGCGCGTCCTGAGCGATCTACAAAGCGCAGCGGGCGAAACCGGCCTGCCCCTCACGGTCCTCGAAGACGCGCATTTCTATACCAGCATCGCCGATTTCGAGAATTTCTCGGAGGGGCGCAAACGCTTCATCCTCGAAGATTTCTACCGCATGATGCGCAAGCGCACGGGCCTGCTAATGGCCGACGGCAAGCCGGTCGGCGGCGAATGGAACTACGACAAGGAAAACCGCAAATCCTTCGGCAAGAAGGGTCCGGGCCTCATCACCCCCCGCGCCCATTACCAGCCCGATCCCGTAACCCTAGACGTATTACGGCTGGTCGAAAAACACTTCGCCAACGCCCCCGGCACGCTGGAAGAATTCGGCGAGCCGGTAACGCGCGCCGATGCCCTTCACGCCCTTGCCGATTTTATCGACAATCGCCTACGCGATTTCGGCACCCATCAAGATGCGATGTGGGCGGGTAGCTCAACCCTCAACCATGCCCGTATTTCTGGCGTCATCAACCTCAAGCTCATTTCCCCGCGCGAAGCGGTCAACGCCGCCATCGCCGCTTATGATTCCGGCGCCGCTCCGCTGAATGCCGTCGAGGGTTTCGTCCGCCAAATCCTCGGTTGGCGCGAGTATATACGCGGCATCTACTGGACGCGAATGCCCGAATACGCCGATCTGAACGGATTGAATGCACAGCGCGATATACCCGGCTTCTTCTGGACTGGCGAGACGGATATGGCCTGTCTGTCCGATATGCTCACCCGCCTATTGCGCACCGGCTATGCCCACCATATCGAGCGGTTGATGGGCATGGGCCTGTTCCTGCTGATGTATGGAGCAAAGCCCTATGCGACCCATGACTGGCATATGGGCCTTTATCTCGACGCTATAGACTGGGTGTCCCTACCCAACATGGCGGGCATGAGTCAGCACGCCGATGGCGGCATCGTCGGCACCAAACCCTATTGTGCCACGGGCGCATATATCGACCGGATGAGTAATTATTGCGAATCCTGCCGTTTCGATCCGAAACAATCAACCGGAGACAACGCCTGCCCTTTTACCACCCTTTATTGGGACTTTCTTGCCCGTCACGAAGACGCATTCAATACCAATCAACGTATGTTTTTACAGGTCCGAAATCTGCGCCGGAAGGAAGCAGGTGAGGTCCGTGCCATTCGTCAACAGGCGGAAAACCTACGATTTCCGTGATTCCTGATGCGGAAGTTTTGATCCAGATTAAAAAGTCAAGTCCATGATTTGTGGCAAATCTTTGATTTCATAAACAAATCCTCAAAACTTTCGTGACAGTTAGCTGACATTGCGGTATCTGGCCCATGTCTTGAAAAGACAAAAAATGATCGCGCAAAGCGACGACTTAGGGAGAATATCAGGGATGAACGGAATGGACATCGACCTGGAGGAATACGTTCCTCACGCCGAAGAAGACTTTATGAACGAGCGCCAGAAGGATTTTTTCCGCAAGCGCCTTAATGATTGGAAAGCAGACATCCTGCGCGAGTCGCATGAAACTGTCTGTACGCTCCAGAACGATACACGCTCTGTGCCAGACATCGCCGATCGTGCCTCTGAGGAGACAGATCGTGCCATCGAATTGCGCACCCGTGATCGCCAACGCAAGCTGATCTCCAAGATCGACTCGGCCCTGCGCAGTATCGATGAAGGTGAATACGGCTACTGCGCGCATACCGGCGAGCCGATCAGTCTAAAGCGCCTGATGGCCCGCCCGACGGCAACCCTGTCACTGGAAGCGCAGGAATCGCACGAACGTAAGGAAAAGGTCTATCGCGAAGATTGATCCTGTGTGACAAGCGGAGCGGGCGGATAGAATCCGCTCCGTTTTGTCACGGGAACGCGCGCATGACTGATACCACGCCTGCGGCGCAGCCAAGCCCCCGCGACGTGACCATCGACCGCTTTGGCGTGATCGATATCGGGTCCAATTCCGTTCGCTTTGTCATTTTTGACAGCGCGATGCGAAGCCCCGCCTATTTCTTCAATGAAAAAGTCTATTGCGGCCTCGGTGGCGATATCGAGACGACAGGTGCCCTGCCCCCCGAAGGCAAGGCCCGTGCGCTTGCCACTCTGCGCCGCTTTGCTCTGCTGACCAAGGCGCTGGCCGTGCGTGAGGTCGTCACCGTGGCAACCGCCGCCATGCGCGATGCCAGTGATGGGGCAGAATTCGCCAAACAGATCGAAGATGAAACGGGCCTGCGCGTGCGCGTTATCAGTGGCCGCGAGGAAGGACGCTTTGCCGCCCTTGGCGTCCTGATGGGCGACCGACGAACCGAAGGCATCGTCGTCGATATCGGCGGCGCATCCATGGAACTGGCGCTGGTACAGGCCGGGGCGGTGCGACACTGCACCACCACCCCGCTCGGCCCTTTGCGCCTGATGGAAACCGGCAAGACCGGTAAAGACCTCGACGACCTTGCCGCCAGCCATATCAACGACAATCTGCCCGATGGTATTCGCCCCGGCCTCTCCATGACGCTCGTGGGTGGCGGCTGGCGGGCCTTTGCTACCCTCGTGATGAAGCGCGCGAAATACCCGCTCACGGTCCTCCACGGCTACCATTTCACCACCGAGCAGGCGCTAGAAACCTGCGATTGGCTAACGTCGGGTGACATACCCGACCTAACCAGTTTTGGCCTATCGCGTACCCGCGCTGACAGCGCCCCATGGACCGCCCATGTCATGCGCGCCCTTATCGCACAGCTACAACCCTCGATCATTGGTGTCTCGTCCTGCGGCCTACGCGAAGGCGTTCTTTACGAAAGCCTCACCCCCGCCATGCGCGGCGATGATCCGCTAACCCAGACCGCCCGCGTGATGGAACGCATCGGCGCGCGCTTCCCCGGTTTCGGCGATGAGTTAAACGCATGGATCACCACGGTTTTGCCCGAAATTCCCGCCCGGTTACGCCTCGCCGCCTCTCTGCTGGCCGATGTAAACTGGCGCGTGCATCCCGATTACCGCGCCCTTGCCTGCTTCACGACCGCCACACAATCCAGCCTTGTGGGCCTAACCCATACCGAGCGCATGATGCTCGCGGTCGCGTTGTCCTATCGCTACAAAGACGCGAAGAACGCGGTGGAGCAACAAGAAGGCAGCACCATCCTGACCGAGGACGAACGCCGCATCGCAGAGGGCATGGGCCGAGTTATCCGCCTCGGCGCGATGCTCAGCGGCGCAACCCCCCAATTGCTACGCCGGTGTCCGCTCGACCGCAACGATACGCATCTGACCCTAACTCTGCCCGATGATCTGGAATCGCTCGGCACCGATACAGTCCGGCGGCGGCTATCCAGTGCCGCCTCCTCCCTAGGCGTCGAAGCGCGCCTTGTCGGCGGCGGCGAATAGGGCCACAGCGGCAGCGTTCGACACGTTGAGCGACGCGAAATCCGCCGCCGATGGTATCCGCGCCAACACATCACACGTATCGCGCGTCCGCTCGCGCAGGCCCGGCCCCTCAGCCCCCAGCACGATGCCGATTGGGGCCGCCCCCTGCGCCCGGATCGCGGGGCCAATATCGGTATCCGCCTCCCCCGCCATCCCAATCAATGCATAGCCCAGCTTCGAGAGTTCCTGCATCGCATCCGCAAGGTTACGCACCCGCAGGTAAGGTTGGCGCTCCAACGCCCCGCTCGCCGCCTTGGCCAGCGCACCCGTTTCCGGGGCAGAATGGCGCGCGGGTGCGATAACGGCGGATGCACCGAACACTTCCGCCGAGCGCAGGATCGCCCCGACATTATGTGGATCGCTCACCCGGTCGAGCAGCAGTACGATGCGCCCATTCTCTGGCGGGCACAGATCGGCCACGCCGCCCCAGTCCAACGCCTGCGTCTCCAACGCCGCCCCCTGATGCACCGAG